>JAFSCS010000003.1 GCA_017436675.1 Clostridia bacterium
ATGCGGGACTCCAAAAACGCACAAAAAAAGAGCTCCCGAAAAATTATCGGGAGTCCCTCATCAAAAAAATAATTAAAAAATCTTTGAAAGATTCCAAAGAAAACTTTCTATAGAAAGTTGTCTTTGGTCGCCGAAGGCATAATACAGCCGTCGGGGTATCAGCGGTTGCTGAGCGGGACGTAGGCGCGCGGGGTTGAGCAGGTTTTGAACGCAGGTCGATAGATTTTCGACGAGGTGACCATCTCTTCCATACGGTGTGCACACCAGCCGGACGTACGTGCGATCGCGAATAGCGGGGTGAACATATCGGTCGGGATCTTCAGCATACGGAACACCGTGCCGGAATAGAGATCCACGTTAGCGCAAACGTGGTCGGGCGCGGGGATGTTGGGCTTGCTTTTTGCCAACAGCGAAGGCGCGAGCCGTTCGACCGCCTCGAGCAGCTTGAAATCGTCGGCGTACTCGCTCGACGCCGTGAGCGTTTTTGCGTATTTTTTGAGGATCCGCGCACGCGGGTCGCTTTTTGTGTAGACCGCGTGTCCCATCCCGTAGATAAGTCCGGAGCGGTCGTTTTCTTCTTTGGCGATGATCTTTTCGAGGTGTGCGGCGATCTCGTCGTCGTCGTTGACGTCGCGGATCTTCGACTTCATATTGTCGAGCATATTTATCGCAGCGATGTTAGCACCGCCGTGCTTCGGCCCTTTTAACGCACCGAGCGCACCTGCGATCGCCGAATAGGTGTCAGTCCCCGTCGAAGAGAGCGAACGGCAGGTGAACGTCGAGTTGTTACCGCCGCCGTGCTCCGCGTGGAGTATCAAGCAGAGGTCGAGCAGCTTCGCCTCCTCTTTCGTGTACGTTTTGTTGGAGCGCACGACACGAAGGAAGTTCTCGCTCGTCGAAAGCCCGAGCTTCGGATAGTGGAGCGTCAGGCTCTTGTTTTGGAACACGTGGCGCTTCACCGAGTAGGCAGACGCCGCGATTATCGGCATCCGCGCGATGATCTGTGAGCTTTGAACGACAACGTTCTCAAACGAGCAGTCGTCAGCCTTGTCGTCGTATGTGTAGAGCGCAAGAAGCGCACTCATCATCTTGTTCATAATGTTCTCCGCAGGGCATTTCAGTATCATATCCTCAACGAAATGCGGCGGAAGGTTGCGGTAGTAGTTGAGCACCTCGTTGTAGTGGTCGAGCTCCTTGTCGGTCGGCAGCTTCCCCATCAGCAAAAGATAGGATACCTCCTCGTATCCGAACCTGTCGCTCTCGGCGTAGTAGCTCACGATGTCCTCGAGATCGTAGCCGCGATAATAAAGCTTTCCGTCCTGCGGGATCTTCTCGCCCTCGTCGATGATGTAGCCGTGTACCGAGCCGATGCCCGTCACACCCGCAACGACACCCGTGCCGTCAGCGTTACGCAGTCCGCGCTTTACACGCGGTGACTTGAAATTCTCGGGTGATATAATATATGTATCTCTCGCCTCGGCGATCATCGCCTTGACGTTGAGTCTGTGTTCGTTAGGTATATTTCTGTTATCCATTTTTGTCCTCCAATACCTTCACGTTGTACCTTGCTAATATAATGAAGATAGTATATCATACATACCTCGATTTTGCAAGAATTATTTTTTTTGCTTCAAAACAAATTGCAGTCATAAACGAATGCGTTTTTTCATATACTGTACAAAAAATATCGAAGCAAAGGAGCAAAAAAATGAAAAGATACTTGCAAACTCTCGTTTTTTTCGTTGTCGCAACGGCGATACTGCCGATGATCCTCGGCACTGCCACGGGGCGCGGCAACGATGTCAGCATCACCGACGAAAGCGAAAAAATGACGGAAAACGAGTCGTCGCCGTCAAAACCGCAAACCTCTGCGCCCGAACAGCCGCCGCGCGATACGTTCCGCGTATACGTCGTTTCTGACGACGTGACTCTCACTCTTAGCCTCGAGGAGCTGACAACACGCGTCCTCTACGCCGAGATGCCCGCTTCGTTCGAGCTCGAGGCACTCAAGGCGCAGGCGGTCGCCATCCGTTCGTATATCCTCTATGCCGCCGCACACCCGCAGGACGACGAACGGCATCCCCAAGCCGATATCTGCACAGATTATAGCCATTGTGTCGCTTACCGATCCTATGAGGACGCCGTCGAGGCGTACGGCGTCGTCACCGCCGACGATACCTATTGCGTCATGGTCGATGCGGTCGCGGCTACTAAGGGCGAATATATTACATATAACTCCGAGCCGATCAACGCCGTGTTCCACGCCGCATCGGCAGGCCGTACCGAAAGCTGCAAAAATATCTGGGGCGCAGACGTGCCCTACCTCCAAAGCGTCGAGACACCCGAGTCGGACGACGTGTACCGTGAGAAAAAAGCGTTCCTGCCGTCCGAGCTGAAATCGCTCGTCGAGCCGCTCGGCGTCAATACCTCATATAACCCTCAATCGTGGTTCACCGAGACCGTGCGCAACGATAGCGGCAGAGTCGACTCCGTCACGATCTGCGGTACTACGCTAAGCGGGAAAACCGTCCGCTCTGTGCTCGGACTGCGAAGCACTAACTTCTCCGTCGAGTTCGTCGACGGTTACTTCGTCGTCACGACCGTCGGCTACGGGCACGGCGTCGGACTCAGCCAGGAAGGCGCTAATACACTCGCCCAAAACGGCGCCGATTACCATACCATCCTCGCCCACTATTACCCCTGCGGCTGTATTATGTCTCCGACGGCTTAAGACAAACTTTCTATAGAAAGTTTTTCTTAAGAATCTTTTCAAAGATTTTAAATTCCCTTTTTACACGATGGGTACTTGTTGCCTATCGTGTAATTTTTTGCTTTGCACAGTTGTACCCATCGTGTAAAAAGAAAACACAAAAGTCGCTGAGAGGATTTTTAGGAAAGGCTTCTATAAGAAGGTTTATCCTAAACCGCAGGAGGCATAACAAAACCATAGAAGGCATAACAAAACCGTAGGGGTATATTATCTCCAACGATCTTATTATATCTCTGACGATTTAATATATTTCCGACAGTTTAAGAGAACTCTTGAAAGCTTCTTTAGAGTCTCCCAAAGCCTCTTGCACACTTTTTCCCCAACGGGTGCTTTTCTTTGCAAAAAAAGAAATCCCCAAGGAGCAACAGAGTG
>JAFSCS010000004.1 GCA_017436675.1 Clostridia bacterium
AAATCGTCGAAGATATAATAAGATCGTCGAAGATAATATACCCCTACAGCTTTGTTATACCTCCTGCGATCAAGGATAACTCTCTTTAGAAAATTCTCTTTAGAGCCTCTCAGCGACTTTTGTGTTTTCTTTTTACACGATGGGTACGTCTGCACAAAATAAAAAATTACACGATAGGCAACAAGTACCCATCGTGTAAAAAGGGAATTTAAAATCTTTGAAAGATTCCAAAGAAAACTTTCTATAGAAAGTTGTCTTTGGTCGCCGAAGGCATAATACAGCTGTCGGGGGTGTTAGTCTTTGGCGTTATAATACTGCGCTTGGGCGTTCCAGAGCTCGTGGTATTTACCGTTTGAGTCTTCGAGCAGTCCTTCGTGAGTTCCGTGCTGTACGAGCGAGCCCTCGTTGAACACGGCGATAGTATCACAGAATCGGCAGGAGGAGAGTCGGTGCGAGATATAGATGGCGGTCTTATCACCGACGATATTGTTGAAGTTAGAATAGACCTCGCTCTCGGCGATCGGATCGAGCGACGCGGTCGGCTCGTCGAGTATCATAAACGCTGAGTTTTTGTAAAGCGTACGTGCGAGCGCGATCTTTTGGCGTTCACCGCCCGAGAACTCGAGCCCGTCGGAAACGTAATCCTTACCGAGATACGTATCGATCCCGTTCGGGAACGACTCAAGCTTCTCGCCGAGCCCCGAATCAACGGCGCAGGCTGTTGCATAATTCCTGTCGTAATCGCTTTTGCTTCCGATGACCTCGCCCATTGTCAGCTGTAGCAAGGAATAGTCTTGGAACACGACAGAGAATATCGACATATAGTCGCGGTAATCGTATTTTCTGATGTTGATGCCGTTGAGCAATATCTCGCCTTCGGTCGGATCATAGAGCCTGCAAAGCAGCTTTATAAACGTAGTTTTTCCCGAGCCGTTCTGACCGACGACGGCAAGTCGTTCGCCGACCTTGAATTTCAGCGACACGTTTTTGAGTGCATATTGCTCCGAGCCGGGATATTTGAACGAAACGTTGCAAAACTCGATCTCGTATTCGCGGTCGCGTCGCTTTTCAACGGTCAGCGTGCCTTGGTACATATCGTTGGGCATATCAAGGAACGTGAACGTGTCGACGAGAAAGAATGCGTTGTTGCGCATATCCGAGAAGGTTGAAAGAATACCTCTAACGCTTCCTGCAATAATATTTATTGCGGCGACGTGCTGTGTGATCCCGCCGAGTGACAACGCACCGCCCCACGCCTTCAAGCAGACGTAGAAATATATCAAGACCGTAAAAAGCGATTGGGTGATCGACGACAAGACGTTAACGAGCCCGAGCTTTCCCTTGTTGAGCTTTGCGAAGAACCCTTTCGAATGAAAGGTGCCCGTTTTGTCGTAGTTGTGGCGGTCACATATCTTGCGCAGATCGTATATTCGCGAATCGACCGAGGTCTCCTCACGGATGCCAAACCAACCGTAATAGCCGAAGAGCCTGTTTGTCAGCATATGGCGCCCCGACGCTTGTGCGTATATTCGGCCTCCTACCGCAGAGAGAAGCGGTGAGGCGAAGGTTATCGCGACCATCAGAGTGATAACGCCTGCCGTCACGAACGGTGAGTTGAGGAACTCGACCTCCGAGCCGCTCTCGACCTTGCTCGTGAACAACGTGACGATGAGCGCGCTGCCGCCGAAAAGCTTCAATATCGCCGACCAGACGTTGTCAAGCTGCCAGACGATGCGGTCGAGTCCCCAGCCACCGCCGTTGGTGTTTTGACGTATTTTGGATGCAAGCGTATGAGTGCTCGGTGAATCGATGGCTACGAAATCCATCGAGAGCATCTTTTTTCCGAAAAGGTGGTGGATATGCTCCCACATCTGTGACGATTCAACAGCGTGGAGCCGATTCAATATCGCTTGGACGAGTGCGATCACCGCCGCCGAGCCGATGATCCACAAAACGAGTGACGTCAGTCGTTCGGCTGAGCGTGTTGTCGTCAGCTCGTCAATAAGAAGCGCGGAAAGATATATCTCGACGTATGGCGTCAACGCTGCAAACGCTGTTTTTGACATCTGAAGGAGAAACAGCTTTCGTCTTCCGCCGTAAACGGTCTTTATCGCTCTGATATTGAGCTTTATCGCCTCACGGACGGAAACGCGGTCAGCTTTCTTCTTTTTCATCCTTCACACTCCCTTCGCTGTAGTATTTGCTTTGGACAGAGAACAGCTCAAAATATCTGCCTCTTTTTGCCATCAGCTCGTCGTGAGAGCCGCGCTCGAGCACGACGTTGTTGTCAAGCAGTATTATCGAATCGCAGAACCGTGTCGATGCAAGTCGGTGAGAAATGAACACCGCGCCCTTCGATTCGGTCATCGAGTTGTATTTTTGGTATATGTCGCTCTCGGCGATCGGGTCGAGTGCCGCGGTCGGCTCGTCGAGAAGCAAGAACGGCGAGTCCTTATATAGCGCACGCGCGAGCATCAAGCGTTGTGTCTCACCACCCGAAAACTCTGCCGCATCCTCATACATCTCGCGGTTGAGCAGCGTTTCATAGCCGTTTGGCAACGACTCGATCTTTTCGCTTAGTCCCGCTTTTGCGATGCAGTCTTTTACTCGGTCGATATCATAGCCGTCGAGGGCTTGCGAGACGTTTTGCGCAACGGTTTGCGGAAGCAGGGTGAAGCTTTGGAACACCGCGGAGAACATTTTATAATACTCGCGTCTGTTGAGCTCGCGGATGTCGGTGCCGTCGAGCAACACTCTACCCTCGGTCGGGTCGAGCAGACCGCTGATCATCTTTATAAGCGTCGTTTTTCCCGCGCCGTTAAGTCCGACGACAGCGAGCTTGTCACCTGTTTTAAGGGTAAGGTCGATGTTCTTCAAAACGGGCACGTCGCTCTCGGGATAGGTGAACGAAACGTTTTCGAGCGTTATCGTATGACTTTCAGCGCTCGGTATCGGGTCTCCGTTCTCGAATTTATACGGCTCGTCGTATTCGAGAAATTCGCGGTAAACGGAGATATTACGGCTATGTCTGTCCAACTCGTTGAACGACGAGAGTATACTTCGAGCCCACCAAGCCGATTTGCCCACGGCGTTGAAATACAACAAGAACAGCGATGCGCTGAGCCCGTCGTCAAGCACGAGCTTTATCAAAAACGCATACGCGAGTCCGTTTCGAAGGAAAGTCAACACGAGCCCCGTCATATCGGAGATGAAGAAGACGAGGTTTTGCTTTCTTCTGAGTGAGAGCATTGCGCCGAACGCTCTGTGGTACAGCTCCTCGAGCCAGTTTGCAAGCCCGAAGATGCGAACGTCCTTTGCGATGATGTGGTCCCGCTCTATCCAGCCGATGTAGGAAAGCTTTTGGTTGAGCGCGGAAAACTCGTCGCGGTGTCTGTCCTCGTATGCATACACCCATTTATCCACACAGAAGCTCAAGGTCGCACAAATTATAATGATAACGACAAGCCTTACGTCCACCAGCGACAATATCGCATACATCGACATCAAGCCCAAAAATTGTTGCAACAGTGAAACGAGCGTGTTCCATATCGCCTCGCCGGACGCTCTGTTGTTACCAAGCGACCAGCCCGAACGGTTCATCTTATCCTGAAAGTCGGTCTTGAGTCGGTTGATATACGACGTGTCGCACGCCTTCTCGTTGCGAAGCGCGACCATCACGCTTCTGAGCGTTATCCTCGAATAGCCTTGAAATCCGCTGATATACGATCTTATGGCTTGAAGCACGAGCGATGAGCCAACGAACGCCGCTATCGTGAGGATCAACGTTTTCAGCGGCACCTTGCTCTCCACCGCGGAGATCACTGACGGCGCAAGGTACAGATCGATGAGCTCGCTTGTAACGTATAATATGACGGCTGTCACCGCGTGGAACAGTATCGACCTTTCGTGCTTCCACGCAAGTCTTATCATATATAACGAGTTTTGAAGCGCGTTGTATTTCGGCTTCGGCTGTTTTTCTTTTTTTCTTTTCTTTTTCGTGTCTTCCAAAGATACGTCACCTCTTTTTCTATAGGCATAATAACACAAAAAACGGACTTGTGCATATTTCGGGGACGAATCGCACAAATCCGGTGATGAATTGCTATTGAGGAAGTAAGATCTCGGTCGTAAACGCGCCGTCCTCGCTGTTGCGGCTGAGGTAACCATCGAGCCTTTTGATGATATTATCGACACGCACGAGCCCGAACCCGTGATCGCCGCCCTTCGTCGATTTGAAGAGCTTACCGACCTTCTGTTGCTTTTTGGAGGCGGTGAGATTGGTGAACGAGATATAGAGCTGCGTGCCCTTCATATCGATATATACACGGATCATCCGCTTTTCCGTCGGGAGCTTCAAGCTTGCCTCGATGGCGTTATCAAAAAGGTTGCCGATAATAACGCAAAGATCGACCTCCGAGATCGACAACGCTACGGGTATGTGGGCATCCACCTTCACCGGAATATCCTTCGACCTCGCGAGAGAAAGCTTGCTGTTGAGTATCGCATCGGTCATCGGGTTGCCCGTCTTGACGACGGTGTCAACGGTCGCAAGATCGGTTTCCAGCAGCTCGAGGTATTTCTTTATCGACTCAAGATCGTTTTCGGCGGCATACGCCTTCATCGTCTGGATATGATTGCGGTAATCGTGCCGCCACCCGCGTATCTGCCGATACATATTCTCCACCTCGGCATAGTGGGTGTCTAACAGCTCGCGCTGATAAAGCGCAAGTCTTTTTTCATTTTTTCTTGAAAAGATCGACATTTTCTCGTCCTTTCGCTACATTCTCTCGATCAACGCGCGGTTGATCGCTTCATACATCCCGCGCGAAAGCGGAACACACTCGTCAGTCGAGAGAAAAACGTCCGTTTTCGTTATCCGCCTGACGTAAGTCAGATTAACAATGAACGACCTGCCGGTCCGAACGAACCTGTCGTCAAGCAGCTTTTCGAGCTCTGCAAGCGTCTTTTTGACCGTCAACGTCGTCTTGGCGTGAACGGACACGTAGTTGCCGCTCACCTCAATAAACCGTATCTCGCGCAAGGGAACGAGATATACCTCGCCCTTCTGCTCAAGCGAGATGCTCCGCTCGTTCTTCGAAAGCAGCCTTGCCGCCTTGTCAAGCACCGAGAAAAGCTTCGCTCTGTCGATCGGCTTCACGAGAAAATTGAGTGCCTGCACGTCGTACCCCTCGGCAATATATTCGCTGTATCCGGTCACGAAGATTATCACGCTCGTCTCGTCCCGCTCGCGCACGCGTTTTGCAAGCTCAACTCCGTTCATCCCCGCCATCTCGATGTCGAGCAGCAGTATATCAAACTCCTCGCATCCGTGAAAAAGCAAAGACTCCGCCGACGAAAAGGTTTTTACCGAGCAATCAAGCTCCTTTTCCTCGCTCCAAGCCATAACGAGCGACTTCAAATAATTACTTTGGAGTGATTCGTCATCACATATCGCAAATCTATAGCTCATATCAAATAAACATATCTCTGTATCCGTTCTTGCCGAACAGCTTACATTCGGAGAAGAAGCCGTCGTCAAGCAAAAAATTACCGTCCTTCGGTGAGTCGAGCGACGTACCGCGCGGCAAAAACGCCTTCATATCCTCCCAATCGGGATAATTCACGTCGCCGTTGACCTCGAGGCATCCGCAATTTAGTCCCTTCAACGGCTTTATTCTTGATGCGAACTGCATATTCCACAAAACCAACAGCGGACAAACCGTCAAGTCGGCACAGAAGCAAGACATTCCGCCCTTTTGCGCCGCCTCGATCATCCGAAACGTTTCGCTCATCGTTTTTGCGATCGGCTTCAACGCAACTGCCTTGTATCCGAGCGATGCCATCCTCTTGACGTCCTCGGCACAATGCGCGCTCTCGTCTGCCGCAACAACGACCTTCACGCCCGAAACGTCGATATCGCTCCCCATCGCAAACGGCTCCTCAAGAAGAATTATCTCGTCAAGCGCACCGATCATTTCGATATAATCGAGAAGCTCCTCAAGCCGCTCGATCGTGTCATATCTGCCGTTGGCGTCAAGATAGTATTTCACGTGGCCGTCATCGGTGAGATCGGTCGTGTAATTCTTCGCGATATTGTGGATATCAAAGATCCTGCGCTTGTCCCAAGCGAGCATCTTCTCCATATCCTCCTCGTGTGTGTCGGCTTCGGGAGACTTATATCCGATCTTGATCTTCAAGACTGCCGTCTTCTCGTCGAGCAGCTCCTTCACGTCGTCGAGACGCACTCCGTAGCTGACGAGCGGGATATGTGCAAGTCTTTTGTTTTTGTAGGTCATACTTTTTGCGGCATATTCGGGGATGATCCCGTCGAACGCGGTGATCCCCCTCTCCCTCGCCCAAAGCGACCAGAGCATTATATCGAGCCCAACGAGCGAGTTGAGCACGAACGTCGTTCTGACGTCGAGTCCGCATATCTCGTCCGCCTTCGCCTTGAGCTTCGGCAGCGCATCGTTCAAAAATATATCGGGGCGCATCAGGTTCTGTCCCTCTATCAACGACAATGCGTACTCCGTGATCTGCTGCATCTTTTCGTTGGCATCATCGTGATCGAACGCCTCGAAAACTCTGTCGTCCGACCAAAGCACGCTCTGAACGGTCGGTGAGGTCGCAACACACGTGTCGCTCTCGCCCTTGACTACCGTATGCCAAAGCGTGTCGATATAGCGTCCCTTGAACCCAAAGGGCGCTATCAACGGTTCTTTTATGGTAAAAAGCGCTGTATTTTTTACTTTCATTTTTCTTCAAAACGCTTCTTCGTTCTTATTGCGACGCCCTTTTCAAACTCCTCAACGACGCCAAGCCCGAAGAATCCGTTCTCTCCATATAATTTTACGTTTGTTCCTATGGGAATATTCAATCTCAGCTTCGACAGATATATCTCGCATCCGTTTTTCGCCAACCGCTCGCAAAAGGCATTATACCTCACCGAGCGAAACGACTCGAACGCCTTTTCAACGGGGATGAGCGCATTTTGCTTCTCCTCGTCGGTCATCGCCTCGAGCTCACTTTCCTCGAAGCAGTCATCTATCGTGAAATCGTCAACGCTAAGCCGTGTCAAAGAGCCCATAACTGCTCCGCAGCCGAGCTTTCTGCCGATATCGGCGATAAGCGTGCGGATATACGTTCCCTTTGAGCATTCGACCTTCAAAAATACTTTTTCCTCTTTTTCATATACGTCCATCGAATAGACGCTTATCCTTCTCGGCTCTCGTTCTACCTCGATCCCCTCTCGAGCGAGATCGACGAGCTTTTTGCCGTTCACCTTCAACGCCGAATACATCGGAGGTATTTGCATCGTATCGCCCAAAAACGACAGCGCAGCCTCCTTTATCTCCTCAAAGCTCGGAAGACTTCCGCTGTGACGGTAGGTGACGTTACCGCTGATGTCCTCGGTATCGCTCTCTATTCCAAAAACTATCGTTGCAAGATAAGTCTTTTTATGCTCGACCAAATATTCGGTCGCCTTTACCGCGTTGCCGACGAGTATCGGCAAAACGCCCGTCGCCATCGGATCAAGCGTGCCGCAATGACCGACGCTTCGTGTCTTGAAGATGCGGCGCATCCTTGCCACAACGGCAAACGACGTCACACCCTCGGGTTTGTTGACAAGCACTATCCCGTTCATCAGATATATTTCTCCACCTCGCGAAGCAATTTCTCCTTCACCTCGTCGATCGTTCCCTCGATCACGCACGCTGCGGCAAAATAATGTCCGCCGCCGCCGAAGGTCTCGGCGATCTGCGACACGTTGAGGTATTTGTTGGAGCGGAACGAAACGCGATAGCTCCACTCATCCTTCGGGCGAATGGTCATTCCGACCTCGACACCCTCGAGCCTTCTCGGAAATTGGGCAACGTCGCCGTATTCGGGCTGATCTATTCCCGCCTTCTCAAGCACCTCGTTCGTAAACGGAAGGATCGCCGCCTTTCCGTCGAGATGGCGCTCAAGTATCGAATATGCAAGCTTTTGAAGCTCGAACTGTGCCTCACTTACCGTATCGAAGATACATCTGTTGATATCGGCAAAATCGATCCCCGTATCGATAAGCTCCGCCGCCGCACGCATCGTATCGCCGTCGGTGCTCGAGAACACGAATCCGCCGCTGTCGGAGGATATTGCCGTATAAAGCGCCGACGCGATATCCTCGTCAAGCTCAACGCCGAGCAGCTTTATCACACGGAAGATTATCTCTCCCGCCGCCGCGCGAGTCGCGTCAATGTATTTGTATTCACATTCCACCGTGTTTTGCAGGTGGTGGTCGAGGACGAGATGGATATCAAGCCCTCTCGTCTCCTCGCTGAGCTGCTGCGGTGACGGAACGTCGACCGCAACGACCGTATATTCTCCCTCGGGGACCTTGTCGTATATCTTGACCTTGCCCCAAAGGTATGAGAATCTTCTCGGAAACTTATCCGACAAAAGAAGCGACGCGTTCTTTCCGAGCTTGTTAAGCGCAAGCGTCAAAGCGACACCGCTTCCGATCGTGTCTCCGTCGGGGTGCGCGTGAGTGAGCACGAGTATCTCGCCGCCAAGAGCGAGCAAAAGCTCCTTCGCCTTATTTATCGTTACCGTTTTCATTTTCGCCGATCACCTTCAACGTCTCCGATATACGCAAAGCACGCTCCGCGCTGTCATCAAACACGAAGATGAGCTTCGGAGTGATGCGGAGGTTGAGACGGTGCGCAAGCTCGCTTCTGATGAATCCGCTCGCGCTCTCAAGTCCTTTTTGTATATCCTTTACCTCAAGCGATTCGCTTCTGCCGTCGGGGATCGCGCTATAATAGATGCGCGCCGACGAAAGATCCTTCGCAACGTTTACCGCCGTTATCGACACGAACGCCTTGCGAAGCCGATAGTCCTTGACCTCTCTCAAGATCACGGGCAGCTCGCGAAACACTTGCTCGTTTATTCTTTCCTGTCTGATTGACATTTATCTTTCGATCTCCTCCATGATATACGCCTCGAGGATATCGTTTTCCTTGATGTCGTTGAACTTCTCGAGTCCGACACCGCACTCGTATCCTTGAGCGACCTCTTTTGCGTCGTCCTTGAATCTCTTGAGTGAGCTAATCTTATCCTCGAAGATAACGACACTGTCACGAAGCACGCGGATACCCGCATTTCTTGTGATCTTACCGTCGGTGATATACGAGCCTGCAATGATACCGACGTTGGGAACGCGGATTGTCTGGCGCACCTGCGCGTGACCGATAACGGTCTCCTTGAACTTCGGCGCAAGCATACCCTTCATAGCCGCTTCAACTTCCTCTAAGCATTCATAAATAATTCTATACGTTCTGATATCGACCTCTTGGCGCGCCGCCGAGTCGATAGCGTTTTTGTCGGGACGGATATTAAATCCGATAATGATCGCGTTCGAAGCCGCCGCGAGCATAACGTCGCTCTCGCTGATACCGCCGACAGCCGCGTGGATGACCTTTACCTTTACTTCCTCGTTGGAAAGCTTTTCGAGGTTAGCCTTAACCGCCTCTGCCGAGCCCTGTACGTCTGCCTTAACAACGATGTTGAGCTCTTTGATACCGTCGGAGATCTGTCCGAAGAGGTCGTCGAGCGACACCTTAGATGCCTGCTTGAATTGCTCCTCCTTCTCCTTGAACTTACGCTCGTCGATGAGGTCTCTCGCCATTTTTTCGTCTGCGACCGCATTGAACACGTCACCTGCGTTCGGAACCTCGGAAAGTCCCATTATCTCTACGGGGAACGACGGACCTGCGCTCTTAACGCTTTGTCCCTTGTCGTTGAGCATACTTCTGACTCTTCCGACAGTCGTACCTGCGATGACCACGTCGCCGATATGAAGCGTTCCGTTTTGCACGAGCATCGTCGAAACGACACCTCTGCCGCGGTCGAGCTTCGCCTCGATAACGACACCCTTCGCTGCACGGTCGGGGTTCGCCTTGAGCTGCTTCATTTCCGCAACGAGAAGGATCATCTCCAAAAGCTCGTCGATATTCGTGCCCTTGAGTGCCGAAACGGGAACACAGATCGTGTCACCGCCCCACTCCTCGGGAACGAGATCATATTTCGTCAATTCTTGCTTTACTGTTTCGGGATCTGCACCGGGGCGGTCCATCTTGTTGATCGCAACGATGATAGAAACGCCTGCCGCTTTCGCGTGGTTGATCGCCTCGACCGTTTGCGGCATGATACCGTCGTCAGCCGCAACGACGATTACTGCGATATCCGTTACCTGCGCACCTCTCGCACGCATAGCGGTGAACGCCTCGTGGCCGGGGGTGTCGAGAAAGGTGATCTCTTTTCCGTCGATATTGACTCTGTAAGCACCGATATGCTGAGTAATACCGCCTGCCTCGCCCTTCGTTACGTTCGAGTGACGGATAGCGTCGAGAAGCGATGTCTTACCGTGGTCAACGTGTCCCATAACGACGACGACGGGAGCGCGCTCCTTGAGTGTCTCTTCTGCGTCCTCTTTTTCCTCCAAGAGCATCTTTTCGAGTGATCTGTCGGCTTCCTTCGTCACCTTGATCTTGAACTCGTCCGCAACGAGATATGCGGTGTCAAAGTCGATAACCTGGTTTACGCCTGCCATTACTCCCATCGTCATCAGCTTTTTGATGACCTCGGATACTGTGATCTTCATTCTCTGAGCGAGGTCGCTGACAACGATCTCCTCGGGAACGGTGATGTGGAGCTGAACGGGCTTCGGCTTAAAGGGCTGCTTTTTGACCTGCTCTTGTTGTTTTTTGTTGTTATTGTTGTCCTTCGTACCGAATTGCTTATTGTTCTTTTTCTTGATCTTCTGCTTCGATACGGTGTTATCGCTGTCGCCTGCGAAGGAATCGAGGCTGTCGTCATACTTCGAAAGGTTCACGTCAACGCTTCCTCTCGTGTCAACGAGACGGACGTCCTTCTTTTTGTCGCGCTTCGTCGTTTGGATGGGTGCGTTGTTGTCCTTTTGAGGCTGACGGTTGTCCTTTTTCTCCTGCTTTTGAGGTTGATTGCCCTGATTTTGCGTTTGAGGACGGGGAGCTTGAGGCTTTTGCGGTCTCGTGTCACGCTCCGTCTTTTCTTGGGGCTTCGGCTCCTCCTTCTTCGGCTGCTCAGCCTGAACGGGCTCTTGCTTTTGTCTTCTGCTGTCGAAGAACTTTGCAATATTAACTGTATGCTTTTGGGTAAAATGTTCAAATATCAAGCTCACTTCCGCTTCCTCGAGCGTTGTCGCGTGGCTTTTCACCATAACGCCGTGAGCCGCAAGAACGTCGATAACGTCCTTGTTTTTGAGTCCCAGATCCTTTGCGAGTGTACCAACTCTATACTTTTCTGTTCCTGCCATAATATTTCACGATTCTCGAAAAACTAATTTTTCTTCGAAATCTCCTTTCCTGCTGATATGGTTTCCTCTCGTGCGAGAGACGCTTCAAATGCCTTCACGAACGATGCGTCCAAAAACGACGCCGCCGCCGTATCGTTCCGACCGAGCACTGTACCGAGCTCCGTCTTCGTTGACGACAAAACGACGTATCTGCCGCCGTAGAACGCACATTTATCACAGATCCTCTTTCTCGTGTCCTCGGATGCATCTGCGGCTATCAGCACGAGTGCCGATTTCCCCGCTCTTATCGCATCGAGCACCGATTCAGTTCCGGTCGCGAGCTTTCCCGCGCGCTTGGCGAGTCCGATCACGCCCAAATATTTTTTCATCTCTCATCACTCCTAAACATCAACCGCCGACGCGGTCGATATATGCTTTATTCGAGGCTTTCTTCTATCATCGAATAGATCTCGGGGGAGATGCTGCATTTAAAGCTTTTCTCGAGCTGACGCTTCTTTTTCGTTATCTCGAAGCAATCGCCCTTCTTGCATATATATGCGCCGCGTCCGTTCGCCTTTCCCGTCGGGTCGATAAATATCTCGCCCTCCTTCGGCTTAACGATGCGGATAAGCTCACGCTTCTCCTTCATCTCCTGACATCCGATGCATTTTCGAAGCGGTGCATTATTCATCCGCCTCGACCTCATCTACGTACGCTACTGCCTCGTCTTCAACGTATGCTGCTGCCTCATCTTCAACGTATGCTGCTGCCTCTGTCTCGTCAACGTACGCTGCTGCCTCGTCTTCAGCTTCAACAGCCTCACCCTCCTCGCCTGTCCAAGAAAGCGGCTTGATGTCGATCTTCGCACCGACGAGCTTTGCGGCAAGTCTTGCGTTTTGTCCCGATCTGCCGATAGCAAGAGAGAGCTGGTCGTCCTTTACCATTACGCGGAACACGTTTTCGCCCTCAACGAGTCTCGTTACGCTCGTAACGACCGCGGGCGAGAGTGCTGCTGCGATATATTCCTCGATCACGGGGCTATATTTGATGATATCTATCTTTTCCGTTCTGATCTGAGAGGTGATGTTCGCCTTACGAGTACCCTTTTGACCGATACAAGCACCGATCGGATCTACGCCCTTTTCCTCGCTGTATACGGCGATCTTCGTTCTGCTTCCCGCTTCACGAGCGAGATTCTTGATAATGACCTTGCCCTCTGCGATCTCGGGGATCTCGAGCTCGAACATACGCTTGATAAAGCCGGGGTGTGTACGCGAAAGAATGACCATCGGACCGCGAAGATCGCGCTTGATCTCGGTGATGAACACTTTAACGCGGTCACCTACCCTAAATACGTCGTTGGGGAGCTGCTCGTGACGGCGCAAGAGCATCTCTCTTCCGCCGATATCGAGAGTTACGTTTTCCGTCAACGGATCGACACGAACTACCACCGCGGAGATTATCTCTTCTCTCTTTTCTTCATATTCCTTGATCATCTGTCCGCGCTCAGCCTCACGGATGCCTTGGATGATGACCTGCTTCGCGGTTTGGGCGGGGATACGTCCGAACTCCTTCGGCTTGATCTCCTCCTCGATGAAATCACCTATATCATATTTCTTCGAGATAGCCTTTGCATCCTCAAGTGAGATCTGAGTTTTATCGTTTTCGACCTCAGCAACTACCTCGGTTTGTTTAAACATACGAACTGCCTTCTTTTCGGGATCGAGCACGATACGAACGTTCATCTGTCCGCCGCTCTCACGCTTGAACGCTGTCATCAATGCAGCTTCAACTCTTTCAAGCATATACTCCTTCGGGATGCCGCGCTCCTGCTCGAGAAGCTCGATGGCTGTAAAAAATTCTTTGTTCATTTTTTTGTTCCTCTATATTTTATTTTATTATTTTTCTTCTTCAAAAAGATCGATCCTTACCGATGCGACCTTCGCTTTTTCGATCTCGACGGTCTCGCCTCCGACGTCAAGCGTAACGTTTCCGTCCTCCGCCTTCAAAAGCGCTCCGTAGAACTGCTTCGAGCCGTTGAGCTGAGCATACAGCTTCACAGTCACGTTCTTTCCGAGAAAGACGTTTCTTTGTTTGTCGTTTTTGAGCTCTCTGTCAAGCCCTGCGCTCGCTACCTCAAGGATATATGGATCCTTGATCAGATCCGCCTCGTCGAGCAGCTCGTTGATATGCTCGTTTGCAACGCTGATGGCGTCCATATCGACGCCGCCCTCTCGGTCGACCTCGATCGAAAGGTTCCAGCCCTCGTGGTTTTTGAAAAAGCTGACGTCCCAAAGCTCGAACCCGAGGCTCTCGAGTCGCGGTAAAATAAGCTCTGTGACCGCTGATTCGATCTTACTCATATATACCTCCAAAACCTCCCCAAACATAAGTTAAAGAGTGGCTTGCGCCACTCTTTAGGTCTTCGGGGATATTTAACTAATACCATTATACACATTATTTCCTTTTTTTCAAGTCCTTTTGAGCAAATTTTTTTATTTTCGTTGAAAATTTCTCGTGTCTATGCTAAAATATCTAAAGACGTTTTAACAAAAACCCGATCAATTGTGCTTGGAGGAGTTATGAAAAGATTTCTTATTATAATAATATGCCTGTTCTCGCTCAGCCTTTTGCTCGTCTCCTGTGACGGCGACGTCAAAGGCGGCGATATCACCGTAACCATCGGAGGCGAAAAATACTATCCAGAAAAGGACAGCATCTTCGACAGGACCTACACGACGGAGGGAAAGCCGAGCGTTTTTGCTGTCGCAAAAGCCGACGGTGTTGCCGTGAGCTGCTATACGACCGACGGCACCGACGTAATCACGGAGCTGATCGACGTCACGGTCGGTCGATCGGTATTGATCCCGACGAACGGGTATGTCATCTTTATTGACGGCGCAAGTGCAAACGGCAGTGTATCGGTCGAGGGCTGTAGCTTTTTGGACGTGATCCCGCTCACCACAGCCGCATCGATCACCGACGAGTCGGGAAAAACGGGATTTCTCCTCTCCCACAAGGATCCCGTCTCCTTCGACGGCGTCACCAATGCGCTCATCTCGTCGTCGCCGACGACCGCCCCGCTCCCCGAGAATGCGTTTGCGCTCCACGCGCTCAGAAACGCAAAGGGCGATTTTATCACTCAAAAAACTGACGTCACGAAGACCTCATCAAAGTATTTTACCATCTATTTGACGGACGAATACGCGAAAGCGTGTGCGGAGGCGTTTATGAAGCAGGACAACAAATACTCACTGCAAAACACCTCGCTCATCTCACCCTACGGCGACAAGCCGTCGGTCGTATTCGGCGACACGGTGGCAACGATAACAGCCGTCAACCCGAAGGAAAGCTCCGACGGAGTTGATCTCTACGACGAGGCATCGGGCTTGATGCTCTCGCCGAAGCGAGAGGGCGAATTCATCGACGTGCTCGTATTCGACGGCATCGTCACACATATTGCAAAGAAAAACACACGAGTCGTTTCTCCCTACCCCAACGGATACCTGCTCTGCTTCAACGGAAGCGAGTCGGTCAAAAAAGCCGAGCGTCTCTCGGTCGGCGACAAGATAGAAACGCTCATCTATGAGCCGAAAACGACACCGAAGGACTACGTGCTTCTGGGGAACAAGCATATTGTCGAGACCGTGTTCTACAACGAAACACGCACCTCGATCGCGCTTGCGGTGATCTATGACGGCAGATACAAGCAAAACAGCACGGGAACGAACGTCTGGGGCGTTGAGCTCGCGATCGACAAAGACGGAAAAATCGTTGACATCACCCAAATGAACGTTGCCAACTCGGGAAATATGACTATCCCCGAGGGCGGCTACGTGCTTTCCGCAATAGAGAGCGGATACCGCACCGCAATGGGAAGAATGAAGCGTGGCGACAGCGCCGAGCATATCGTCAAGGAAGGGATGTATTCGTTCAGAAAGCTCACCGAAGCGAGCTTTTGGAAGACGGGAGAAGGCGAATATCTCTCGATCTACGGCTCCGAAACAAAAACGACGCCTGTCGTTTCAAATGCGTTCGAGCTTATTCTCGACTCCGACGGCTTCGTTGTATCAACGAAGGAGGGCGGCGGCACGGCTGTACCCGAAGGCGGCTACGTCGTTTCGGGCATCGGCATCAAAAACATCGAGCTGAAGCGTTTCTATGAGGACGGATGCCGCGTCATTTTCGATGAGAGCAGCGGATCGATCTACCTTTTCGGCGGCGACTCGATAATGCTCGAAAAATACACCGCACTTCTCTTAGAATCGGAAAAAGCGCTCGAAAAGTCCCTTGAATTATTGATCCCGCTTGACTACGAGCACGCCTACTCGTTGCTCGAAAGCGCAAAGAGCTACCTCGCATCGGGCGAGCCGACGGACTTCTTCAAGGCGGCTGAGGCGATCGACGAGCTCAAATGCATACTCACGCCCTCTCTTGCCGTTCAAGACCGCGCGGCGTGGGTGGTCGGCTACGACGTTGATGCCGCCGACGTCAAGCACACCGTTGAATACGCTCATTCACTCGGGCTGAACACGCTCATCCTCTCGCCGTACCGCGACAGCTATGCGCTTTGGGACACGAGCGTCGAACACCTCTCGCGCCATCCCGAGCTTGCGGACGACGTTGACATACTTCAATTATATATTGACGAGTGCCACGCGAGAGGGATGAAGCTAATATTTATGCAATGCTGCTTCACGACCGAGAAGCCGTCGAGCGATTACCCAGACTCGCACTACGTGAACTACTACAAGGACAAGCTGCTCATCTCGAAGGCAGGGCGCGACGTCGCATATTTCTACGACTCGCCGAGCTACACGCTCAACCCATACGACAGCGAGGTAAGGCAATTCACGCTCGACATAATCGCCGAGGTGCTCGAGCGCTATGACGTCGACGGCATCCAGCTCGACTATATCCGATTCCCGCTGCCGACCTATTATCAGCTTCACAACTACGAGGACCACGGCTACAACGCTGACATCATCGCCGCGTTCCAAAAGGAATATAACACTTCCGTCAACCCGAAAAATATCAACTACAACCACGAGCTTTGGGAAAAATGGTGTCAATTCCGATGCGATATCATCACCTCGTTCGTTAAAGAGGTCAACTCGATCACGTCCTCCCACTCGCTGCCATTGACCTGCACCTGCTTCGCCGATGCGACAGACCGCGCGAAATACGTGTTCCAAGACGTAAAAGCTTGGGCTGACCAAGGCTTGATATACGGCATCTACCCGATGATATACTCACCGACGCTCGAGGGACAAAAGAAATACGGTGACGAGCTGAAATCGATCGTCGGAGACGACGTGCGCATCATCCTCGGCATCGGTACTTATGACGGCGAGACGAACGAGGTCATTCGCGACCAGGTCGACTATTCGTTCGCGCTCGGAACGGAGGGCAACTCGATATTCGCGCTCGAATACATCCAATCGTTCAAGTTCGACGAGCTTTACCGCGACTGTCTCTATCGCACGCCCGCGGTCACGACCGACGACTACGGACTTACCGCAAAGGGCTACGCCGAGATGCTCCGCTTCCTCGTCGAAAAGACTTATTCCTACAAATACTCCGAGGACTACGGTGCGATTCTTCGCGCTATCGACGAGCTCGACTCCAAGCACGGCACGTTCGATCCGAGCAACAAGACGGTCGCCGAAAAACAAAGCTATCTGACTTCTCTCGCGGCAGACCTTCGCAAGATCTCCGAGTCGCTCCCCTCCGGCTCAAACGTAAAGGATCACCTCGAGGGCTACGTTGAGATGCTTGCGACGTCGCTCGAACGCACCTGCCGCTCGCTCTCATCTGTTTCGGAGGAGGACTAAAATGACGAAATGCTTCGAAAAACGGTTCGACGAGCTGAGTGCCGCTGAACTGTATGAAATACTGAAGCTGAGAAGCGAGGTGTTCGTCGTCGAACAAAATTGCGTTTACCAAGACCTCGACGATAAGGATAAGGGCGCGATCCACGTCTGGCTCGAGAAAGACGGCGTCGTCGTCGCCTGCGCTCGAGTGCTCGACGTCGGCGTCTCATACGAAGGCTCGCTGTCCATCGGCAGAGTCGTCTCGAAATACCGCGCAAAAAACCTCGGCTTGACAGTGATGAACGCCGCCATCAGCGCGGCTAAACGTGCCTACGGTAACCTGCCGATAACCATCAGCGCACAACAGTACGCGGTCGGCTTCTACCAAAAATTCGGCTTCAAAGTCATCAGCACACCTTACCTCGAAGATAATATCCCCCACGTCAAAATGCTATTACCCCCGACCGAGTTTAGTATGTCTCCGACGGGGTTTAGTATGTCTCCGACGGCTTAAGAAAACTTTTGAAAAAGTTTTCTTAAGAATCTTTCAAAACTTTTTGTATTCTTTTTCCCCAACGGGCACTCTGTTGCTCCTTGGGGATTTCTTTTTTTGCAAAGGAAAGCACCCGTTGGGGA
>JAFSCS010000005.1 GCA_017436675.1 Clostridia bacterium
TATGCCTTCGGCGACCAAAGACAACTTTCTATAGAAAGTTTTCTTTGGAATCTTTCAAAGATTTTTTAATTATTTTTTTGATGAGGGACTCCCGATAATTTTTTCGGGAGCTCTTTTTTTGTGCGTTTTTGGAGTCCCGCATCAAAAAAATAGTTAGAAAAGTCGCTGAGAGGCTCTAAAGAGAATTTTCTAAAGAGAGTTATCCTTAATCGCAGAAGGTATAACAAAGCTGTAGGAGGCATAACAAAACCGCAGGGAGTATAAAAAATCGTAATGATGTGTTATCAATTTATTATATCTCTGACGATTTAATATATTTCCGACAGTGTAAGAGAACTCTTGAAAGCTTCCTTAGAGTCTCCCAGAGCCTCTTGCACACTTTTTCCCCAACGGGTGCTTTCCTTTGCAAAAAAAGAAATCCCCAAGGAGCAACAGAGTGCCCGTTGGGGAAAAAGAATACAAAAAGTTTTGAGGGATCACACTATTTGCAAAGCAAATAGTGTTGGATTTTGGCTTCGCCAAAATTACCTAAGGGGAGAAACGGCTTTGCCGTTTACTCCCCAAGTTTTTCTTCGCAAAACTTGAAACTTATTTCAAAAGTTCCCTTAGGCCGTCGGAGACATATCAAACCCGTCGGAGATATACTAAACTCCGTCGGGGATAGGCAGAAAAAAACAGGCAGCGAGGCGCCTGTTTCTTTCCAAAAAGGGGATATTATGAAAAATGAGAAATAATCCGGTTAGAAACCATACCGACGGTATGGTTTTTTGACGGTATCGCGCCTTTTGAGGAAGTGGGCACGATATACAAAGAAGAAAAATGAAAAATTAAAATTGTTTCACAATGAAAATCTTACGAAAAACTTTTATCCAATTTGCGTTTTCATTATAACACCATTATTTCGATAATGCAATACGATTTTAACATTTTATTATCCTAAAGTGAATAAAAACAAATTGAGACAACTTTTCTGTGCAAATTAAGACAACAAAGTTGTCGTTATTTGCGATAGTTTGTCGAGAAAAGGGCGGCTTTCGGGGAAAAAGTGCGTTTTTTGAGAAAAATATGAACAAAAAGAGCTTTTTCGGCAAAGAAAAAAAGATGTCTCTAATTTAGATTTTCGAGCGAGGCGTGAGAAGGGAAAACGGGGTGATTTGTTGAAAGTCACGAAAATGTCGATTGTCGAAAAATATTGATAAAATAATAGTGACAAAACGCAAAAGCTGTGATATAATTAATAAGGATATTTATAAGTCACGGAGGTTGAGATAATGGCTGAGGAACGTGCGCTCGTTGGGCGTAATGCGGTTTTGGAGCTTTTGAGAAGCGAGAAGACGGTTGATAAAATATTGTTGCAGCGCGGACTCAGAGAAGGCTCGATCTCGCTGATCGTGGCGGAGGCGAAGCGTCGCGGAGTGCCTGTTGCGGAGGTGGACAAGCGGAAGCTTGATTCTGTCGCCGCGGGAGCGGTGCACCAAGGAGTTGCGGCGTATGCAAGCGAGGTAAAATACTATTCGGTCGACGACCTTTTGGAGATCGCCGAGAGCCGTGGCGAGAAGCCGTTTTTGGTGATCTGCGACGGAGTCAACGATCCTCACAATTTAGGCGCGATAATCAGGAGCGCGGACGTTGCGGGTGCGCACGGCGTTATCATCCCGAAGCGTGGAAGCGTCGGCGTCACGATGACGGTCGTTCGCTCGTCGGCGGGAGCTACGGAATACGTTGCTGTCGCAAAGGTATCGAATATCGCCTCGACTATTGATCATTTGAAGGAAAAGGGTGTTTGGGTGTATGCGCTCGAGGCGGACGGAACGGATTTCTATTCCGAGGACCTCAGCGGAGCGTGTGCGCTCGTTCTCGGAAGCGAGGGCGACGGAGTGTCGCGGCTCGTTCGGGAAAAATGTGATTTTTGCCTTTCGATCCCGATGTACGGGCGAGTCAATTCGCTCAACGTATCCAACGCGGGTGCGGTCGTTATGATGGAAACGGCACGTCAAAGGCATAAGAAGTGACTGAAATTTTATTGTTTGGAGATCGGTAATGACACAGTTCGATAAAAAAGGCGATACCGCCGAATTTGATATAAATGCATTTTTGAGCGACGCAGCGCGAGAAAACGACGAGGCGTTGTCAAAGGAGCGCGTTCGTGCGTCGGAGCCTGTCGTTGAGAAGGAAGTGCCGCCTGCCGTGCAAAACGACGAGGTCGACACCTTCAAGGAGGCGATCAAGCTCAGACTTTCGGGCGACAAGGAGCTTGCGAGCTATGCTGCAGGAAGAGAGAGCAAGCTCGATAACCCTGAGGTCGAGGAGATATTCTCGATAATCAACTCCGAGGACGAGAAGGCTGAGGGGCATTTCAAGAGGCTCAGCGAATATGACGAAAAGAAATTCAAAAGGACCGTCGAGCAGGAAACGCTCTATTCGACGGGAGAGATGGACGCAGTTGCGCCGATAGTCAATAAGGAAGAGGCGGTCGAGACGGAGGCGGGCGGAAAAACGTCGGTGTTCGATCCCGAGTATGCGAGCCTGACCGAGCGTGCGGTCAACGGCGACCTTCTCGATGAGCTTATAAAAAACGACAACGAGGACCAGATGAAGCTCGGACTTGCCGACACGAAGGTGATGGATGCGATCAAGGAGGGCGAGGGCGTTGATACCACGAATATAAAGCTTCAACGTGCGCTCGGAATGATCAACTTCGTCAAGGGCGAGGAGAACGAAGTCGAATTTATCGACGAGCTTGACGAAGCGGTCGAGCACGAGGTCAAGAAGGAACGCGAGGAGAAGCCGAACGAGGAACGCTTCGAATACCGCGATCCGATCCAAGCCGACGAGGTCGAGGGTATCCTCGAAAGAGCGTTGCGCAGAAACGTCGGACGAGTTTTTGCGGCGATCGCCGTTGCCGTTGCAATATTCTTTTTGGAAATGGGGAAAGGGCTTCCCGTGTATCTTTCACCGGGAAGATACGGACTCCTTTATATACTCGTTGATATGCAGCTTCTCCTTTTCGGAGCACTCAGCTGCTGGGATAACGTAGCATCGGGCATCAAGGGGCTCGTGAAGGGCGCACCGACACCCGACAGCGTGATGGCGTGTGCCATCGCCGTTCCGCTTTTGCATTGCCTCGTGACCTGCTTTGCCGATCCGCACGGCGAGAGCATCAAGCTCTATTGCTTCTGCGGTGCAGTATCGCTCGTCGTCAACGCGTTGACGAAGCTCACGGTCAGCCGCCGCAATCTGAAAAGCTTTGGCGTGGTCAGAGAGGACGGAGAAAAGTACGTCGCATGGGCGCTTGACGCAGGCGCGAAGGAGGGAAGCGAGTTCTACGATTATCTGCTCGAGGACTCCGAGCTCTATACGGTTCGTAAAACGAAATTCGTCGACGGCTTCATCGAGCGTCTCGGCCGCCGTCCGAAGAGCGACGATCTGCTCCAATTTCAGCTTCCGTTGATAGTCATCGGAGCTGTGCTGGCGTTCGTGTTTATGTATATAAAAACGAAGGACATATATGCTTCATATACCGTTGCGACTGCTCTCGGGTGCGTCTCGCTCCCGTTGTCGTCGTTTATCGTTACGGCACTTCCCGTCAACATCGCGAATATGATAGCGTATCAGTCGAACAGCACGCTCATCGGAAACGCCGTTGCCGATGAATATGAAAACGCGGGAGTTATCTCCTTTGCCGACAGCGAGGTGTTCCCTGCGAAGAATATAAAGATAACGGGATTCCGTACCTACGGCGACCATCGTATCGACAAGGTCATCGTCGACGTCGGAATGATATTCAATAAGCTCGGCGGCCCGCTCAGCACGGTGTTCGCGAGAGCGATCGAGGAAAAGGCGGCAGAGCCGAACGTGTTCAGGATCATCGACGTTTCGAGCGACGGCTTGATCGTCACCGTCGACGGCAGAGATTTCTATATCGGCAAAAAATCGTTTATGAGAAAGAATCGCTTCGACGTGCGCAAGGACGATACGGACGAGAATTTCGAGAACGGATGCGGCTCGGTAATGTTCGTTGCGATCGACAACGAGCTTGCGGCAAAGATCTACGTCAAATATAAGATCTCGTCGGGCTTCGATGCACTTTTGAAAAATATGTATACCGCAGGTATGTGCGTTTGTATCAAAACGTTCGACCCCAATATCAGCAACGAGCTTCTCGAGAGAAGCATCAAGTTCAAAAAATGTCCGATCGCGATCCTGAAGCCCGAAAGCCAGGACGAGATGAGCGGAGTGAGTGAGAGAGTTTCGGGCGGTATAGTGACCAACTCCTCGATGCACGTATTTTTGAAAATGTTCATCCTTTGCGACAAGATCAGACACTCGATAAAGACGAATGCGATCATCAATTTCGTCAGCGTCATACTCTCGTTTTTTGTCGTATATCTGCTCATCTATATGGATGCGGCGGGAATATTCGGCTCGGGAATGGCAACGCTTTTCCAGCTGATCTGGTTCATCCCGATCGTCATCTTCTCATTTTTGATGTAATTTGTGTGAAAAATCGGATAAATTTGAATAAATTTTTAAAAAGAAACGGCTTTAGTGCAAAAAAAGTGGCGTAATGCTATTGAATTTTTGTGAAAAATAACTTATAATATAATATAAGCGTTTTCAGTTTAAAAACTGGGTACAAAAATTACTTTTTCGAATTTTCGTTCGATTGAAAATATAAACAAGGAGTTAGGCAATATGGCAGTTTTCGAATCAAGTAAAATCAGAAACATATGTTTGATGGGACACGGTGGCGACGGAAAGACGTCCCTCGCGGAAGCAATGCTCTTCCTCGCAAAAGCGACAGACCGTCTCGGAAAGACTACTGAAGGAAACACAGTTTGTGATTATGATGCTGAAGAAAAGAAGCGCGGTATCTCCGTGTCGACAGCATTGGCAAATATAGAATGGAACGACGTTAAGATCAACATCCTTGACACTCCCGGCTACTTCGACTTCGCGGGTGAAGTTAAGCAGGCTGTTCGTGTTGCGGGAAGCGCGATCATCGTTATCGACGGTAAGGGCGGCGTGAAGGTCGGAGCAGAGCTTGCGTTTGATTATGCGGGAAAAGCACCGAAGGTATTCTTCATCAACAAGATCGACGACGAGAACGCTCGTTACGAGAAAGCGCTCCAAGCGTTGCACGATTCCTTCGGAACAAAGGTATGTCCCGTTTTCGTTCCCGTATTTGAGGACGGAAAACAAGTTGGCTTCTACAGCCTTATAAAAGATGAATATTATACGTTTGATGCGAAGGGTAACAGAAGCGTATCACAAGTCCCCGCATCCTTTGACGATAAGCTTGCAAGCTACAAATCGATGTTCTTCGAGGCTCTTGCCGAAACGAGCGACGAGCTTATGGAGAAATTCTTCGCTGACGAGCCCTTCACACGTGAAGAGATCACAAAGGCGTTGGCAGAGGGTATGCAGTTCGGTTCTATCTATCCCGTATTCTGCGGCTCCGCAACGAACCTCACCGGTGTCAGAGAGCTTCTCGATACTATCGCTACCTCGTTCTCCTCTCCGCTTTCGAGAGGCAAGGAGCTTGTTGTTGGTGAAAACGGCGAGCTTATCAAAAAGCCCATCGAGGTAGACGGCGATCCGTCCATCTTCGTGTTCAAGACGGTTGCCGACCCGTTCGTTGGTAAGATGTCATACTTCAAGGTAATGAGCGGTACACTCAAAAAGGATACCATGCTCGTGAACACAACGACAGGTCAGACCGAAAAGATCGCTCGTATCTATACGGCACGCGGTAACAAGCAAACAGACGTTGACGAGCTCAAGTGCGGCGATATCGGTATCACGGCAAAGCTTGTCAACACAAATACAAATGATACCTTGGCTGCGACCGCGAACGGATTGCGCTATGCACCCATCGAGTTCCCGACACCCTATCTCGCATTGGCGATCGTTCCGAAGACGAAGGGCGACGAGGATAAGATCTCGGGCGGTATCGCAAAGCTTCTTGAAGAAGATTATACTATTAAATATGAAAACAACGCTGAAACGAAGCAAATGCTCATCTACGGACTCGGCGAAACACACGTTGATATCATCACCTCCAAGCTCAAGAACAGATACGGCACGTCCGTTGACCTCACAGAGCCGAGAGTAGCATATCGCGAGACGATCAAGAAGAGCGTTCAGGTCGAAGGTAAGCATAAGAAGCAATCGGGCGGTTCGGGACAATACGGTCACGTTAAGATCACGTTCTCGCACGGCGAAGACGATGGACTTACGTTCACAGAATCCGTAGTAGGCGGCAGCGTACCGAAGGGATATTTCCCCGCAGTAGAAAAAGGACTCCTCGAAGCGATGCAAAAGGGTGTTCTCGCAGGATTCCCGATGGTCAACCTCGCTGCTGACTTGTTCGACGGCTCGTATCACCCCGTTGACTCCAACGAAATTTCGTTTAAGCTTGCTGCAAAATTGGCATACAAGGAAGGTATCCCGAAGGCAGGACCCGTTATCCTCGAGCCGATCGGAAACCTCAAGGTGCTCATCCCCGATGCACTCACGGGTGATATCATCGGTGACCTCAATAAGCGCCGCGGCAGAATACTCGGTATGGACCAAAGCGAGAAGAAGGGCTACACCGTAGTTGAGGCTGAAGTGCCGCAATCCGAAATGATGACATATACGATCACACTTCGCGCTATGTCACAAGGTAGAGGAAGCTACACCTTCGATTTCGAGAGATATGAAGAAGCTCCTTCCACCATCGCTCAAAAGGTAATCGAAGAAGCTAAGAAATTAGCGGATAACGAATAAAAAACAAGGTAATCAACCCAGAAAGAGGTTCTATTTTATGAAGAAGATCAAATTGATAGCTATGGTAGCAGTTTTGGTGCTCACCATGGGTGTATTAGCTTCGTGTATAGCTGAGGTCGAGATCGATCTTGAAAAGGTACAAGATATCTCGAAGGAAGAAAGCATAGCCGAAGAATCCAGCGGTTTTGCAGATCCCGAGGACCTTCCCGGACACGTTAAAGCACCCGCTGTTACAGAGGTTATAAATATCACCGCAAGCCGTATCTGTATTGCAGGTACTTGTGAAAAGGGCGCTACCGTAACGATATACGGTGGTAAAGAAGACGTTGAAGTATACAGCGAAAACGGTTACTTTATCGTTGAAACAGAGCTCGAGTCCTCCGGAACAAAGCTTATGGAAGCTGTTGCGACTAAGGAATCCCTCGAGGACAGTGCTTCTCGTTACTTCTATGCTCAATATAAGGCAACTGTATCCGAGCGTGTTGACGGCAACTCCGTATTGATTGGTAAAAACTCACAATTGTTCCTCAACTCCACGTTGCCGGACTTCTTTGGAGAAAACCTCTATACAAATACACAGCTCAACGCTCTCAAGGAAAAGGTAAACGCTAACTATCAATTGATGCAAGATGCAAAATTGAAGATGTTGGAGCGCACAAGAGAAGAAGAACTCGTTAACGAATTCGGCGGAAGAGCACTCACAGAAGAAGAGATCGAAACACTCGTTAAGCCTTGGGCACAAGCTAACTTCAAGCCGATCCCCTATATCTTCGTTATCGCACCTAACGCTTTGACGGTATATCCGGAGCTCGCTCCCGATTCCGTTGTATCCACAACGAACACGACTCGCTATAAGCAAGTTATTAAAGCGTTGAAGGACACTAACGCTACGGTTATCGACCTTTCTGAAGTATTTGCAGAGCACAAGGATGACGAATATCCGATCTACAGCTCAACAAACAGCTATTGGACCGAATATGGCGCATACCTCGCATATAAAGAGATCATGGATATCGTTGATGACGATTATCCCGCAGCAGCCGCAAGACCTCTCTCCGATTTCAATATCGAGAAAAAGGAATACTTGGGCGGTAATATGGTTGGTTACCTCTATATCGACAGAGAAGTTATAAAAGAAGAGGGCGTTAAGCTCGTTCCGAAGTTCACAACAAACTTCAAGCTCAACGTTTATAAGGACAACAATTCTCTCGATCTTGCGACAGAGCCCGATGCAAACAAGACCGTTGCTTCCACAACACGTCGTCTCATCGACAGAAAGCTCGACGAAAGCTATCCGAACGGCTACATTCTCCGTGACGAGTGGTCTGCTCAAATGTTCACACTTCTTGCTGACAGATTCAGCGCGACTATCTTCCACACAGCAGGAGCCTACGATCCTCGTGCAATAGATATCAACTATTCCTCCGAGTCCGCAAGACCTGACTACACTATCGTTATCTTCAACGAGAGCAATATCGAAAACGTTTTCAAATTGAACGCTGAATAATTCATATCAATGAAATAAAAATGCTGTAAGCCTGAAATATGGCTTACAGCAATTTTTTGTTTGGATGATACGGGTTTGGATGATACGGGTTTGGATGATACGGGTTTGGATGATATGGGTTTGGATGACACGGGTTTGGATGATGCTAAGCTTGACGATGCTATTCAAGCTCGTCTTGTCCTTTGCAACAGCGCCGAGCATTATCTTGATATGCGTCGCGGAGGCAGACTCCTCGTCGCCGCCACAAGCGAAAAACGTCAAAAGCGTGCAAAGACACAAAAGTATGATAATTGACCTTTTAATTACGTTGATATCCTCAAAATTTATTTCCTATATATTATAAATGCAATTTCCGCCTTTGACAAGTGACGATACCCCCTTGACACGATTTGCGGGAATTGGTATAATATAATAAGTATGGAAAAGAGGAACGGTTATGACAAAACCAATCAAACGTGTGTTTTTAATAGTGCTCGACAGCTTCGGTATTGGTGCGCTTCCCGATGCGGCTGAATACGGCGACGAGGGAAGTAATACGCTCGGCGCGGTGCTGAAGAGCAGAAGGCTATATATACCAACGATGCGTTCGCTCGGGCTTTTTAATATCGCGATGACACCGAAGCGCGGTGTCGGTTCGCCGCTTGCGTGCTTTGGCGCGATGGCGGAGAAAAGCAAGGGCAAGGATACGACGATAGGCCATTGGGAGCTTTCGGGCGTCGTTTCGCCCCGCCCGTTGCCAACGTATCCGAACGGATTCCCGAAGGAGCTGCTCGACGAGTTTGAAAAAGCGGTCGGCAGAGGCTGGCTCTGCAATATGCCTTATTCGGGAACAGAGGTCATCAAGGATTACGGACGTGAGCATCTTGAAACGGGAAAATATATCGTATATACCTCGGCGGACAGCGTGTTCCAGATCGCCGCGCACGAGGAAAAGATTCCGCTTGCGGAGCTTTATGACGCCTGTGAAAAGGCGAGAACGCTTCTTCAGGGCGAGCACGGTGTCGGCAGAGTCATCGCAAGACCGTTTTTGGATAAAGACGGCGAGTTTTATCGAACGGGTAACCGCCACGACTATTCGTTGCTGCCGCCGAGCGAAACGATGCTCGATAGGATAAGCGGAAGCGGACTCGACGTGGTCTCGATCGGAAAGATCGTCGATATATTTTGCGGACGAGGTATCACTCGTTCGATAAAAACGAAAAACAATTCCGAGGGTATGGCGGCTCTGACAAAGGTGCAGAGCGAGGATTTCGAAGGTCTTTGCTTCGCGAACCTCGTCGATTTCGATATGGTCTACGGACATCGTAACGATATTGACGGATATGCGACCGCGCTCAGTGAGTTCGACGAGTGGCTTGCGCTGTTTTTGACGGATATGCGCGAGGGCGATACGGTCATCATCACCGCCGATCACGGATGCGATCCCGCAACACCTTCGACCGACCATTCGCGTGAATACGCTCCGCTTCTTGTGTTCGGCGGCGTTAACGGCGGAGTTGACCTCGGTGTGAGAGAAAGCTTCGGCGACGTGGCGGCGACTGTATGCGAGATGCTTGGCGTCAGCGGCGACGGCTTTGGAGAAAGCTTTTATCAAGCGATAAAAAATGTGGAATAATGGTATGGAAAAGATATATATAACGGAAAACGCGAGAGAAACGGAGCTTTTTGGCTCGAAGCTCGCAGAAAAGCTGAAAAAGGATAGCTTCGTCGCATTGTTTGGCGATATGGGCGCAGGGAAGACCGTGTTCGTGCGCGGTGTTGTCGAAAAGCTCATCCCCGATGCCGTGAAGCTCGTTCATAGTCCCACGTTCGCGCTCGTCAATGAGTATATCGGTGACGATGTGAAGATATACCACTTCGATATGTACCGTATCAGCGACGAGGATGAGCTGTATGCCATCGGGTTCGACGACTATTTCGGAAACGGCATCATCATCACCGAGTGGAGCGAGAATATCCCCGATTCGATCCCGTCGGATGCGGTGCGTGTATCAATTAGACCGCTCGACGAAAACAGACGCGAGATAACGCTTCGCGGGCTCGAGATATAGCGAAAGGAAAGACGTATGATAATTCTTGGTGTAGATACAACGGCTGTGATCGGCTCGGTCGCAGTTTGTGAAATAGAAGATAACGAGCTGAAAAGCCACGTCGTGTTCACCGTGAAGAACAAGCTGACACATAGTGAAACGCTCCTTCCGATGATCGACGGCGCATTGAAGGCGTATGGCATCGGCATCGATAAGGTCGATAAATTCGCCGTTTCGGTCGGACCGGGTAGCTTTACCGGAGTGAGAATAGGCGTTTCCACCGTGAAGGGACTCGCAACGAAGGACGATAAGCCGTGCGCGGCTGTGTCAACGCTCGAGGCCCTTTGCAACGGTCATAAGGACTTCGACGGGGTGATATGCGCAGTAATGGACGCGAGAAGAGGTCAGTTCTATACGGCACTCTTCAAAAAAGGAATACGCTTGACGAAGGACGATCTGTTGCCCGCGGGCGAGATAGAGAGGATGCTTCGCGAGAGGGGCGAAAAGGTAATCGTCTGTGGTGACGGCGCGGAGCTGTTCGCGTCGCTTTGCGGATATGAAAATATGATACTTTCCCCCGAGGAGAGCAGATACCAAAACGCGCTGTCTGTTGCACTCGTCGGCGCACGTATCGAAGAAATAAAGCATACCGAGCTTTTGCCGTGCTACCTCAGAGCATCACAGGCGGAGCGTGAAAGAAAAGAAAGAGAAAGTGAGAAAAAACAATGAAAATAGCACTCGGATGTGACCACGGCGGCTTGGAGATCAAGAACGCGATCAAGAAATACCTCGAAAACAACGGACATACGGTCATCGATGTCGGCACGAATACGACGGATTCAGTTGACTATCCCGTGTATGCAAAGGCAGTCTGCAAGGAGATACAGGAGAAGACCGCAGAGCTCGGAATACTTTGCTGCGGTACGGGTATCGGAATGAGTATGGCGGCAAATAAACAAGACGGCATCCGTGCGGCTGTGCTTTCCGACGAGTATTGCTGTGAAATGACAAGACGCCATAACGACGCGAACGTGCTTTGCCTCGGCGGCCGCGTTATCGACAGCGAAAAGGCAGTCAAGCTCGCAGAGATATTTATCACCACCGAATTCGAAGGCGGCAGACATATCAATAGAATAAATATGTATTCGTAAGATAAGTGGCAAGTAATTTGTGAGTATTAGTTTTCTTGAGATAAACTATGCATTTTTGCATAGTTTATCTCTTGCATTTTTGATGGTGGTGAGTGTATGCTTAATGTAATCAACATAACAAAAACATATCATAGCGGAGATATTGACATTGTTGCGCTTAATAACGTTTCGTTTGATGTTGCGGATGGCGAGATGGTATCGGTAATAGGAAAAAGCGGATCAGGAAAAACGACGTTGCTTAATATAATCGGAGGCTTGATGAAGCCGGATGTAGGTAATGTCATAGTTGATGGCATAGATATAACACGTTTAACAGATCGAAAGCTTAGTGTATTTCGTCGCGAGAATATTGGTATAGTTTTCCAATTCTTTAACCTTGTTCAAGAGTTGAATGCAAAAGAGAATGTTCTTCTTGCCTCGCAGTTGAGCAGAAAGTCTTTTGACGAGGCGTATTATGAGCAGCTTATGTCAATTCTTGGCTTGTCGAAAAGACATATGCATCTCCCATCTCAACTTTCGGGAGGCGAAAGGCAGCGCGTTGCTCTTGCGCGAGCATTAATTACGAAACCTAAGCTGTTGCTTCTCGATGAGCCGACAGGCAACCTTGATAGTGAGTCGGCAAAAACAGTCATGGATATGGTTAAACGAATATGCTTCGAGTTTGGAACTATGGTCATAACCGTAACACATGATGGTGATGTCGCTAATTACAGCAGACGGATTATTATGCTCAAGAATGGAGCATTGACAAAAATATGAAAATAATGTTTCATTATGCGTGGAAAACTTTATTTCGTCGCAAAAAGTTAGTGATAGTTGCGGTTATTTCTCTTATTTTGTCTTCGTTGTTGATTTGCTGTGCAACAACGATGACAGATGCGCTTTTTCGTTCAATCAATGAATATTCTGTTTCGAAGTTCGGTGAATACACTGCAATTATTGATGTTAGTAATGCTGACGATTATTCCGGAGATGCGACTATATACAAGCTCGGCAAAATAACCGAGCCGCAATCCTTGTATGATGGCCAAATATCGTATGGATGTATGAGCGACAACGCAATCGAAATGCTCGGCGTGACCGTTAAAGAAGGCAGTTTTCCCCAAAAAGATAACGAAATAGCGCTTGATTATCGAATTTCTCAAATGCTTGATTTGACTTTTGAGATCGGAGATGAATTCGGCGGCTTTGTCATATCCGGTATTATTAACATTCCCGATGGATTGTTGGAACATAGAGAAGATAATGGAGCTTTTTTAATTCCTATGGTTTTGTTCCACGAATCAAGGCTTGGACATGACAACATAGAAAGTGTCTTAACTGTTAGCTGTGATTCGGTTGACACGATAAACAAACAATATATCGGTGCAGTATTCAATCAGCGTTTCAATGAAGAAGGTTTAGTGGAGAGAGTTGACGGTTCTACAAAAGCGATTTTGTTAATATTATTCATTTCTGCAATTCTTTGTTCGTTGGTTTTGATTTATGCTTATAATTCTTTTTCAAATGCGCTAATGAAAGAGCATTTCATTCAATTGCATCTTCTTGGTGCAGGAAAAGGAGATCTTTTATCCTTTTCATTGTTCCAAAGTGGAATTGTGTTTTTATTGTCAATTTTGCCATCAACTACACTTGGGCTGGGGTTTGGCGCTGTTGCATCAAAGAGGATAGTTGAACAATTTTTGGAGGGATATCGCTTTCAAGTGTCGATTCCGGCCGTTGCATTGAGCATCTTGATTCCATTGACGATTGTTCTTATCTCACGATTGATTAGTTGGTTTTTCTTTTCATATATGGGCCTTCGAGCAGTGGAGCAAGAAGTTTTTACAATTAAAAGAAAGATGAAAAACCAATATGCTAAATGGGTATTGGCTCAAACAAAGAAAAATCATCGTTCTCTTGTTGCAATCGCTTACGGTTTGGTTTTGTGCTTTGCGATAGCTTTTCTGGGGTCAATGTTTGTTTCTGCAATAGAAGCAGAATATGGAAAAATTCACAATGATGATTATGTAGTTTCCTTGTTTGATGGTGGCGCATTCACTACTTTCGACATACAAATGTATCCTAATTACGGCATTAGTGACAGTGTTGTCAATGAATTGAATAGTGATGAATATAGCAATATACAATATATGAAACGTCTTTCCGTAGTAACCGAAGTTGAAAAAGCGCTCTCAAAACAAATGGATCAAAGAAGCGTCGAGGATATTTTTAAAGGAGATGCGGCACTTCCTCTTGATACGAAAAATCTTGGACTAAACGAAGAACTCGAGCATTACGTAAATGAATTATACGAGGTCAGTGACGGACTATTGAATAGAATGCTTGAAAGCGAAGCGAATAATGCAGAGCTTTTTGGGGACGGCAAAACCATTGCAATTGTAGCAAGAATGGGAACGCCCTATAAAGTTGGAGATAAGATAAATCTCAATTGGTATATACCGAAAGAAACGTCTCGTTTTTCTTCAGAAAATGTAGAAAAATATACTGCTGAAGTTACAATTGGCGCTGTTTTAAAGCTTGAAAATGATTATTTTAATGACAAACTAAGAGGAAACAAAATTCGTTTTGTTTGCAAAACCGGATTTTTGGAGACTTATGGATTAGAAATTTCTCCAAATTATTTATATATCGAAACTGAAAACCATGAACACGTGGAAACAGTTTTAAAGAATTTAAAGAGTGCCGAGCAGGGTGTGAAAGTTGTATCTAAGTATGACTTGGAAAAAGAAATGAGAGCACTAATTGACGGTGTTACCACTTGTGCAGTATCAATAATTCTTTTTTCTTTCGGGATATGCACTCTCGCACTGGTGAACTTGACTAAAGCGAGATATATCGAAAGTAAACGGCTTTTTGGTGTGTTGCGCTGTCTTGGACTTCAAAAACAAACAGTTTTGATGTATCATATTGCAGAGGTTTTTGCTCTCGCTTCTGTAGCGGTAATGCAAGCCTCGTTTTTGATAGCGGTGTTTAAAATTATTTCTCGTCAAGGGCTCGCCCCGTTCCCGACAATTCTAACGACAATGTACATTCTCAGTATAGCTTTGATATTACTGTTGACTTGTCCGATAGCGACAGGAGTTTTTCGAGGAGAAATCGCTACACAAATTGAATATATCGAATGACAATAGGCTTCCTCTTTGGTAAAACGAAGGGGAAGCTTTGATATTTGCGGAAAGTTTTTGAAAAAATATATAAAAACCTATTGACAAAACGGGGGGAAGGATGGTATAATGGTTCTACCTCTGCGGAGGTTCTTTTTTGTATGCCCATTTTTTGGTGCTACTGCCCGAGTTTATCGATTTCCACTCGGGAAAAGAGCTTTTCGGGAGGGAGGCAACGCGGTTTTGACCGCAGAAAAAAATTCAATGGTGGAGGTGCCGTTATGAGAGTAAAAATAACACTCGTTTGCAGCGAATGCAAACAAAGAAACTATGACACCGTTAAAAACAAGAAAAACGACCCCGACAGACTCGAAATGAAAAAGTATTGTCGGTTCTGCCGCAAGCATACCGTTCACAAGGAAAGCAAGTAATCGGTATTTTGCGAGAAAGGATGGACTTTTATGGCTGAAAACAAACAAGTAACCGAAACCACACAAAAGCCCGCGAAACCTAAAAAAGATTTTATCGGTCGTATTAAGAAATTTTTCAAAGACTATAAGAGTGAATTGAAAAAGATCGTTTGGCCGTCACGTGAAGAGACCATTAAATCCTCTTGGGTAGTTCTCGTAGCGTTGGCTGCAACGGCGTTGGTTATCGGTGGACTGGACTATTTGTTCGGTCAATTGGTATTACTTCTTGGCAAGATTATCTAACTAATTTTTGCGCGAGCATGCGCAAGGAAAGGGATGTGGGAACATGTCAATGGAAGAAAAAGCTCTGTGGTATGTCGTGCATACCTATTCCGGCTACGAAAACAAAGTAGCCTCTAACATCGAAAAGATCGTTGAGAACCGCGGACTCGGTCATCTTATCTATGACGTAAAGATACCGCTTGAAACGGTTGTCGAGGCGAGCGACAAGGATGAAAAGGAAATCGAACGAAAATTATTCCCCGCATACGTTTTCGTCAAGATGATAATGAATGACGAAAGCTGGCACATCATCAGAAACACGAGAGGTGTTACAGGATTTGTCGGACCAGGATCAAAGCCCGTTCCGCTTTCCGATGCCGAGGTCGAAGCACTTGGTGTTGAGACACGTGTTATCGAGATCGCCTATGCAGTTGGTGACAACGTGCGTATATGCGAAGGACCGCTTTCGGGCTTCATCGCAGTTGTTGACGAGATCTCGGAGGATCTTACGAAGGTTAAAGTTACCGCTTCGCTTTTCGGAAGAGAAACGACAGTGGAGCTCGACTCGATGCAGGTCATCCCTGTAAACGAGTAAACGTCATAAAAGCGTGGCGAAGACGTCACGTAGTGGGAGGGAGATTTCTCCCGAAAAATTATTAACACCACTTTGGAGGTAATGAATTATGGCAAAGAAAATCGTCGGTTATGTAAAACTTCAATTGCCGGCAGGTAAGGCAACTCCTTCTCCCCCTGTAGGACCCGCACTTGGTGCGTACGGTGTTGCTATCCCTATGTTCACGAAAGAATTTAACGAGCGTACAAAGAATGACATCGGTCTTATCATCCCCGTTGTTATCACCATCTACGCTGACCGTTCTTTCTCTTTCATCACAAAAACTCCTCCCGCAGCAGTTCTTATAAAGAAGGCATGCGGAATCGAGAGCGGCTCTGCTGTTCCGAACAAGGACAAGGTTGCTCAAATCACAAAAGAGCAGGTTAAGAAGATCGCGGAAACAAAAATGCCCGACCTTAATGCTGCATCTCTCGAAACAGCTATGAGTATGATCGCAGGTACTGCTCGCAGTATGGGCGTCGTAGTTGTTGACTAAGAAGGAGGTAGCTTATAATGAAAAGAGGAAAGAATTATCAAGAGAGCGTAAAGCTCGTCGATAAAGCAAGACTTTATGATGGTGACGAGGCTCTCGGCCTTGTATGTCAAGCATCTAAAGCAAAATTTGATGAAACAGTAGAAGTACACATCCGTCTCGGTGTTGACTCCCGTCACGCTGACCAACAAGTCAGAGGTGCGGTAGTTCTCCCCAACGGTACAGGTAAAACTGTTCGTACACTCGTATTCGCAAAAGGCGATAAAGCTAAGGCTGCTCAAGAGGCAGGCAGTGACTACGTAGGTGCAGAAGACCTCGTAGCAAAGATCCAAAACGAGAACTGGTTCGACTATGACGTTATCATCGCTACACCTGATATGATGGGTGTTATCGGTCGTCTCGGTAAGATCCTCGGTCCTAAAGGATTGATGCCTAACCCGAAGGCAGGAACTGTTACTATGGATGTTGCTAAAGCAGTTGCAGAAGCAAAAGCAGGTAAGATCGAGTACCGTCTCGACAAAACAAACATCATCCACTGCCCGATCGGTAAAGTATCCTTCGGTCAAGAAAAATTGGCTGAAAACTTCGACACACTTCTCGGTGCTATCATCAAAGCGAAGCCCGCTGCAGCAAAAGGTCAATATATCAAGAGCTGCGTTGTAGCTTCCACAATGGGCCCCGGTGTGAAGATCAACTCCCAAAAACTCGGAGGCTGATCGTAAGATCAGAAAAAATTTCGATAAATATCGAAAAAACACTTGACACTTCTCTTCGAATGTGTTATAGTATATCGGTAAATAAAAAATACGTTCCGCAGACAGTAGGCGCCGAAAGGCATAACGGGTAAACCACCTGCCGAGGAGAGTCAAGATATTATTTTGATATTATGCTCCCTTGCGCAGTTTTGCCGAGGGAGCTTTCGTTTGTGGAAATCAATATGGAGGTAAACGAAATGGCAAGTGCAGCAATTCTCGAGCAAAAAAAGCAGATCGTTGCTGAATTGGCGGAGAAAATGAAGAACGCAGCCGGTGGTGTTTTGGTCAACTACCAAGGTATTACTGTTGAAGACGACACAAAGCTTCGTGCAGAGCTTCGTAAAGCAGGTGTTGAATACGCAGTAGTTAAAAACACTTTGACATCCAAGGCGTGTGATCTCGTTGGTTTTGAAGGTCTTAAAGAGCACCTCAACGGTATGACAGCTATGGCTATCAGCGCTACTGACCCTGTCGCTCCCGCTAAAATTCTTAACGAATATGCAGAGAAGCACGAAAACTTCACCTTTAAAGCAGGTTTCGCTGATGGCGAACTCCTCGACGTTAACGGTGTAAAAGCATTGGCGGCGATCCCGTCGAAGGAAGTACTTGTTGCAAAGATGCTTGGTTCACTTCAATCATCTCTCTACAGCTTTGCATACGTACTTCAAGCTATTATTGACAAAGAAAACGGCGGCAGCGAAGAAGCTGCTGAGGCGTAAAAATTAATTTATTATCGGAGGAAAAATTAAAATGGCTAACGAAAAGACACAAGCAATATTAGGCGCAGTTAAAGAACTTACAATACTCGAACTCGCAGACCTCGTAAAGGCGCTCGAAGAAGAATTTGGCGTATCTGCAGCTCCCGTTGCAGTTGCAGCAGCTCCCGGCGCGGCAGCAGCAGCTCCCGCAGCTGAAGAGAAAACTGAATTCGACGTTGTTCTCGCAAGCTTCGGCGATAAGAAACTCGACGTTATCAAAGTCGTTCGTACTATCACAGGTCTCGGACTTAAAGAAGCTAAAGAGCTCGTTGAAGGCGCTCCCAAAACTCTCAAAGAAGGCGTTTCTAAGGAAGAAGCTGAAGATATCAAAAAGCAACTTACTGAAGCCGGCGCAACTGTTGAGATTAAGTAATTTCGTTTACAGAATTGAAAAAACCACTGTGCATTCTTGCACAGTGGTTTTTTTACCCCCTGCGGCTGTATTATGCCCCCGACGGCTGTATTATGCCTTCGGCGACCAAAGACAACTTTCTATAGAAAGTTTTCTTTGGAATCTTTCAAAGATTTTATATTGCTTTTTTCCGACGAGGTATCTGATACTTCGTCGGAAACTTTTTATTATGTGCTTTTTTGACACCTCGTCGGAAAAAAGAGATAGAAAAGTCGCTGAGAGGCTCTAAAGAGAATTTTCTAAAGAGAGTTATCCTTGATCGCAGGAGGTATAACAAAGCTGTAGGGGGTATAAAAAATCGTAATGATGTTTATCTCCAACGAATTTATTATATCTCTGACGATTTAATATATTTCCGACAGTTTAAGAGAACTCTTGAAAGCTTCTTTAGAGTCTCCCAAAGCCTCTTGCACACTTTTTCCCCAACGGGTGCTTTCCTTTGCAAAAAAAGAAATCCCCAAGGAGCAACAGAGTGCCCGTTGGGGAAAAAGAATACAAAAAGTTTTGAGGGATTCCTAAGGGAA
>JAFSCS010000001.1 GCA_017436675.1 Clostridia bacterium
GTTGCTCGCCAAGGCTCGCAGTGAAGTTAAGTTTGCCCATCACTTCGCCGTTAGGCGAAACTTCACTCACGAAGTGAACTTCACTATCGAAGATAACTTCACTTGCCCGAAGGGCAAACTTAGTTAGCGTGATTTGTCCGTTATGGACATCACGCTAATCTACACTGTTTTTTCAATCTCTCGTTACGTTTTTTATCCATTTATTGCCGCGAAGTCGTATAAACGCGACGATCCATTTGAAGCATTGGTCGATCCTCGTACACAGGAATACGAGTGGAAGCGAGAAAAACGGAGCCCAATTGCCAAGATGTCCTGCCGCCGCCAGCACTGTCAGCGGTATCACTACGAGCCAACCGCATATCATATCGACCTTGAAGACAAATCTGCTGTCCCCTGCACCGCGGTTTATTCCCGTGAAGCACGCCATATGGTAGCTCGTTCCGATGAGCGTAAATGCGCCGATTCCGAGGAGCTGCATTGCAAGTGCTCTCGTCGCCTCCGATATTTCGGTATAGAGCGACACGGGGAACGCTCGAAGGAAGAATATCCCGAGTCCCATCACAATACCGACCGCACCGAAGATGAGCTCTATTGAGGTCGAATACTCGCGCGTTTTTTTGAAGTCGCCCGCGCCGACCGTCTTGCCGATGATAACGCAAGCACCTGCCGCAAGTCCGTTCGCAAAGATCAGTCCGAGCTGCATCACGACGTCGGTTATCGAGACTGCCGCCATCATTTCGAGGCTGAGACGGCCGATAACGACTGCCTTTACTACACCGACGAGTCCCCATTGAACGTCGCCGACAAGGACGGGCACGCCGTATTTGAAGAAGTCTCGCCACATCACCCTTTCGGCGAAGAAGAGGTCCTTCGGCTTTACTTTTATCTTCTTTTGCACCTTGAAGAAGAACACCATCACGATAATGAGCTCGACGGCTCTTGCGATCACCGTTGCCAGCGCCGCGCCCTCGACACCCATTGCGGGGAGTCCGAGCTTACCGAAGATGAGAACGTAGTTTCCGCCGAGGTTGGTGAAGAACGACACTATCGAGATGACAAAAGTTATCTTCACTATCTCAACGCAACGAAGCATCGAGATAAACGTGTCGGACAAAGCGAAAAGCACGTATGAAAAGCAGGCGATCCTGATATAGTCGGTCGCTTCCGAAAGAAGCTCCGTATTATTTGAAAAGAAGCGGACGACGAGTGACGGACAGAAGAAAACGAACACCGTCACGACGCCCGCAAGTATTACGGTCGTCAAAAACGTCATCGAAAATATCTGTTTTATTCTTTCGGTATCCTTTTTTCCCCAATACTGTGATATGAGGAGTGCCGCACCGCCCGAGATACCACGGACGAAAAATGTGAAAAAGACGGTGACCTGATTTGCTTGTGACACGGCGGAAAGCGAAACGTCACCGAGTGAGCCTACCATCACGTTATCGAGCATTACGACGGCAAGTGAGATCAGCTGCTGCAATGCCACGGGGAGTGCGATGATCAAAAGTGTTTTATAGAAGCTTTTATCCTTCGTCAACAGTTTCATTATTATTCTCCCAAATTATTATCTATTTCTGCCATCCATTTTCCGCGTTTCCAATGAACGAGAAACATAAAGAACAGCACTATATTATGCGCTATCATACACGCCCAAGCCGAAACGAGACCGAGCGAGAAGAAGGTCGTGCAGATAAACGTTCCGACGATGCGGATGCCCCACATCCCGATAACGTTGAACACGAACGGTGTAACCGTTTTTCCGACGCCCTGCATTATTCCCTCGATGACTATTGCGACGCCGAAGATCGGCTCGGATAATGCGACCATACGAAGCACCGTCGTTCCGAGTCCTATTACCTCGCTGTCGTCTGTGAACAATCGCATCATTTCGGGTGCGAACACGAAAAGAAGTCCGCCCGTCACGATCATCATCAATACCTCGACGATGATAATCATCGTCGTCAACTCGTTCATCCGCTTTTTATCTCTTGCGCCAAGCGTATTACCCGCAAGCGTTGCCGCCGCGCTCTGCATTCCGTAGCCGGGGATATAGAACGCGCTTTCGACGGTGTTGGCGATAGTATGCGCCGCCGTTGCGACGTCGCCGAGCGAGTTTATCATTGATGCGAACACGACGTATCCGAGCGAGGTCGTGAAGCGTTGGAGCATATTTGGGATGGCGACCTTCATACAAGGGCGCAAAACGTCGGGGTTCGGCTTCAATGAATAGCCCTTTGGCGAGACGGTCGGGTGGCGGAAAACTGCGATGGTTATCAACACACCGCCCACCGTGAAGGCGATCGCGCTCGCAAGTGCCGCTCCGATAACGCCGAGTCCCGCGCCGAGCATTTTAAATTCAAGCCCGAAGACATTTATCATTCGCGTTTCGTATATCAAAAAGAAATTCAATATTACATTTATTATATTCACGATAACGCCGCATACCATCGGTGTTTTCGTATCCCCCGCACCGCGAAGCACCGTCCCGAAGATGATGCTTGCCGCACGCGGAAGCATTGGTGCATAGATTATCAAAAAATAAGTTGATGCGGTTTCCTTTATTGACTCATCGACCTGCATCCACACAGGAACGATACCTGAGAGCGAGGTAGTCAATATTGTGAACAATATGCCCGAGATGATGACGGCGAGCACGGCTTGGGCAGATGCACGTCTTGCGCTCTCCTTATCGCCCGCTCCAAAGGAACGCGCGATATAGGACAAAAATCCGATACCGATCGCAGAGATCGAGCTTCCGATGAGCCAGTTGACAGTGCTTGTCGAGCCGACAGCCGCCGTTGCAAGTGTTCCGAGTGAGCCGACCATCGCGGTGTCGATATACTGCACCGCCGTTTGCATAAACTCCTCGAGCATCGTCGGCCACGCGAGTGCAAAGATGACGGGTATCATTTTATATTTACTTTTCTTTTCCGACATCCTTACACCTCAAATCAACAAATCTTATTAAAATCCTGCTTTTTCGGAAAGCTCACCGATATTGATATCCTTCAAAGAGTCCATATTTTCGGGCGAGCAGGTGCCGAGTCTGTATAGAGCCTGGTAGATGCCGCCGTCGAGCTTCATCAACTCGTCGTGGGTTCCCTCCTCGGCTATTCTGCCGTCGGAGATGACCGCTATTTTATCCGCACCGCGAACTGTCGAGAGTCTATGTGCAACGACGATCGTCGTTCTTCCGCGGCAAAGCTCATCAAGTGAGCGTTGGATGAGTATTTCGGTCGTGTTATCGAGTGCGCTCGTCGCCTCGTCGAGAATGAGGATCGCGGGGTTCTTCAAGAACACACGAGCGATGCTGAGACGCTGCTTTTGACCGCCCGAGAGCTTCACTCCGCGTTCACCTATTTGGGTGTCGTACCCTTTTTCGAGCGTTTCCACCCATTCGTGAATATTGGCGCGCTTTGCCGCCTCGATGACCTCCTCGTCAGTCGCATCAAGACGACCGTAGAGGATGTTTTCCTTTATTGAGCCGTTGAACAGGAACACGTCCTGCTGAACTATACCTATATTTTTACGAAGCGAGTCCATCGTTAAGCTGTTGATGCTCTTGCCGTCAACGGTGATGTCACCGCCCGTGAGCTGATAAAACCGCGGGATAAGGTGGCACATCGTCGTTTTTCCGCCGCCCGACGGTCCGACGAGCGCAAGCTTTTGTCCTTTTTCGACGGAGAGCGAGACGCCGTGGAGCACCTCTGCGCTTTCGTCATATGAAAATTCAGCATTTTTAAACTCTATTCTTCCCTCGACCTCGCGAAGCTCCTCTGCGTTCGGGGAGTCCGTTTCGGGCTCTTGGTCCATTATCTCCAAGAAGCGTTCAAATCCCGTCACGCCGTTTTGGTATTGCTCCATAAAGCCGATGAGTGTATTTATCGGCGAGATAAAGAGGTTTATCGACACGAAGAACGCGGAATAGTCCTCGATGCCGATCCTTCCGGCATTGATGAAGAGACCGCCTGCGATAAGTATGATAACGTTGAATATATCGGTGATAAACGACGTTCCCGCGTGGAATTTGCCCATCGCGTCATACGCTTTTTTACAAGCGGTCACGAATGCGTTATTTCCCTTTTCGAATTTTTCGGTTTCCTTTTCGGAGTTTGTGTATGCCTTCGTAACACGTATTCCCGAGATACTGCTCTCGAGCGACGCATTGATCTCGGCGTTGCTCGTTCTTCTTTCGGTGAACGCCTCACGCATCTTCTTTCGGAAATATGCGGCAACGATGATGAGTATCGGTACACAAACGAAGATGATAAGCGTCAGCGCCCAATCGAGCGACCAAAGATAGACGAATGCACAAACAAACGTTGCAACGCTGACGAGCAGGTTTTCGGGCCCGTGGTGAGCGAGCTCGCTGATCTCGAAGAGGTCACTCGTCATACGAGTCATGATCTTACCCGTTTCGTTGCCGTCGTAGAACGAAAACGGCAATTTTTGTATTTGCGCGAACAGATCGCGGCGCATCTGCGCCTGCATACGCACGCCGATGATATGTCCGTAATATTGCACGAAGTAGCGCAGAAAGAGACGGATGATATAGAGCGCGAGCACGGCGGCGCTTGCGTATATTATTTTTTCGGCGGTTTGGGTGCCGTCGAGGAAATCTCCGAGCATCGAGCGAGTCAACACGGGGTACACCATTCCGACGAGCGCGATTATTATCGACGCGAGCATATCAAGCGCGAGCATCGTTTTGTGCGGTTTATAGTAGGCAATAAATCTTTTTAACATTTTCTTTTCCGCTTTCGATCACAAATTTTTTCAATATACAGTATATCACAAAATTTTCTCTTTTTCAACTTTAATTTTCATTGTTTACAATCAAAAACCTCCAACGAGTGTTGGAGGTCTGATATTATCCGCATTGAAGCACGAGCCAAGCTTTTTCGAAGCTTTTCGTTTTCAGGTCTTGCTTTTTTATATAAAAATAGAGGTTTCCGACGTCTCCGAACATAAGCTCAAAATCATCATCCTCGATCGATGCCATTTGGAATAAAAGTGTCCAATCGGTTGCGCACCGCTTGATATCGAGCTTGACGGAATCGGGGGTGTTACGGTAGCTTTCGTTATCACCGCAATAAAAGCCTCTTGACGTTCTTTCACATTCGGTCAGCATCTCACCTTGGATGAGATCGGCATATCCGAGAAGCTTGTGACGTTCGCTATCAAGCTCGTAGCCCTTCTTTTCCACAGCCTTGTCATAATCATCCCAATCACAATCGATGTCGCTATACAGATCAAGCTCCTCGAAGCTCGGATATGAGGGCTTCGATTTGAATTTCAAGTCATATTCCTTGATTATATAGTCGCTGTCAATATCGGACGGGATATCGGTCGGCACAAGACCTTTGACATCCTCGAAATAATATACTCTCGAGCATCCCTCATCAGACGGATCGAAGCCCCAGCACATTGACTCCATCTCATAGAAGAAAAGGAGCAAGCCTTTCTTGGGGAGCAGCTCCTCCTTGTCATAGCCGCTGATCTCTTCAAGATTGATCTGACAGAGGAACGAAAGAGGTCTGTTGGCAGTTTCTTCATTAAAATTCTCCGCTTCAAATCTCGGCCACTCAAATCCTTCGGGAGCGGCGGGCTTTCCGCCAATTTTACTCCTATAGATCGCACCGCCGCTTTTTGTTGCGTGATGGGTGACAGCTATTTCGTTTTTCACAAGGTTTTTCAGGACTTTATCGAGTTCATTTGTTTTTTTCTTGAAGCTAAACACTGTTATTCTCCTTTTCTTTTATTATAATTCTATCATTTTTGAAAACATCATTGCTGATAACATTTTCTATCCGAAAAACAGATCATAACCTGATCGGATTTTTCATCAACAATGATCTTTGCATTAAAATTTTGATAATTGTCATAGAACTCCTTATGGTCAAGATATTCCGATAGTGCAATAAATTCGGCGCCGCCGTTTATCATACGCTCGGCAACAGTTTCTTGATATTCCAAAGAATATTGGTCTATTCCTTTAAGACCGAAATAACGCAATATTTTATCTCTTATATAGTCTGAAAGATTACCGAATGTCCAATTATCGATGCGCGCTTTGATAGCAGCTGCACCTTCCTTGATATAAACATCATAATCTGCCAACAATCGACTCGTCACTTCTTGGATCTGCTCATCAGTATATTCATGTGATTCGGGATATGCCAGCTCGTATGAATAGTCAAATTGCCGCATGGTTGCATTTGTGATCAATCCGTCAAACGTGCCAAAATCAGCAAACTGTGCACCGAGCAAAAACCCACAGCCGTTTTTTCCGCTTGGTATTCTAATGATTATTTTTGTTATACCATCATCTGAATTTATTGCAAAGCTATCGCCTTTTATATGTTCAAACCCTCGTTTAAACAGTATTTCTTTAATAGGCTTTTGTAACAAAGATTTTTTCATAGAATGCCCCTTTGTTTTTTCTTTATTATACCGTGATTTTGTAAACATTTCAACGTTTCGCCGGTTCGAATCTGTCGAGGGACTCGAAATGAATGAAATGCATCTACAAAATTCTGAAAAGCTTCAGAGTCAGAAAATCATTATTCATTATTCATCAGCGAAGCGACTTCATTATTCATTCTTCATTAAAAAATCCGCGTGTGGCTGATTTAGATGCGCGCTGTTTTGCAGAGGGTACAGTAACCCACGGGCGTGTATGGGAGTTAAAAGTATCCGCTATCTTCCGGGGCGCAACGCTATGCTTGTAACGAAATCTATGTAACTAATCAGATCTTAATTGCAATAAATCTGTGTACGATTTTGTTATATCAATTTGATTGGCTGAAATTCAAGTGACCTATCCATTTTATTTTTTGTTATCGTTTGATATATTTTTTGGCTAACAATAAGCAATCTTTGATTGTAATGGGCACGTCCAAAAATTTCTGAACTTAATACAATATCGGGTGCATTATCAAAGGTGTTTTTACGGAACACAAATTGCCCCCTGCCGTTAGATGCAAATTTGCTTCTGCCACACTTATCGCATACAAGTATCTCGTCTACACAAGAGTACTCCCAAGCCAAGCCTTCAGGCAGGATATTATGTACTTCAAGTTGATGAATATCTGGAAATATCTCTGTTCCGTTCTTGTTTTTCACTTCTCTAAAAGTTACGCCCGAAATGTTGGCACTTTCAATCATTGCTTTGGCATGATCAGACACGAATAGAATATCGTCCTCCCAATTTGTTGTAAGAAAAAATCGTTTCCCCCACTTTGGTGCTCTTTTGAAACGGAACGAATCGATTTGCGCAAGTCCGCCCCAACACTCAGGGCACATTTGTCCGTTATATGTAATCTTACGGTATTTGTTTTCGGGTTGCGGGTAATCATAGCGCCACACGCTTCTCACTGTCAACCACTCCGCAGAACGCATTTCCTCTTTGGAGAAGACCGTTTCAGTAATATAGTGCTTATCATCACCAATGATTTTTAATATGTTCTCCCAATGTGGATCACTTTCTAAAATATCAAGCGCACTAATGATTTCACCCTTATTATAGCCGATTCCGTTCGCTTCAAGATATTCGACAAGTTCAAGCGAATCATCCGCTCTAAATGCTATATGGTTTTTGAAATCCATTTTATCCCTCTCGTTATCGTATAATTCATACTTCTGATGTAAGTATATTATGAAATCGTGAACAGACACCATCATCTTAACCGTTATTATACCACAATTTTGTGAACGTTTCAAGTGTTTCGCCGGTTCGAATCCGGCTGCAGAGGGTACAGTAACCCACGGGCGTGTATGGGAGTTGCACGTGACCGCTATCTTCCGGGACGCACCGCTATGCTTGTAACGAAGCCTATGTAATTGGAAATATCAAAGCCATAGCTTATTACATCTTATTTCGTGTTTTGATTTCAGAAAGTTTTTGGAAACAATCGTTAAGTTTTCTACACATTGATGATGGAATGGATTCTATTAGGTTTTCTTCTTTTGCAATCACCCATGTTGCCGGTTTCCAAATATCAAATAATATTCCCGGATATGTAATATCCAATTTATTCAAATTCTCCTCATTGCCTATATACTGTAATTTATTTATATCCGGAAAATTTTCCACCGTAAAATATCCGAGCGGCATAACGTAGTCATTCATCAAATCCCCAACAGAAGGAATTTTATCGAATAATTTTCCCCACACATATGCGTACGATGCGTATGTTGCACAAAATTTTCCTCGGCTTATAAAGCACAGGATGCGATATTTTCCGTCCACCTCATATGCGAAAATATCACCGCACTTAAACGAAGGGAGTTTAGGTTTTTCAATTTTTACGTATTTTTCAACTGATATTTTACGCTTTTTTGTTTTCCCGCGCGGAATTATGAGCGCACTCAAAAATTTATCAAGATTCTTTTTTCGTATTTTCAGATCACTTTCTGTTGCCTCAAGTTCTCTGTAAAATTCAATATTTGCACCGCTATTTATGATTTGTGTGATCTTTTCAAGTATTTCATCCGAAATTCCGCCGCACATCCACTCCGCTTTGCCAATGGCAAAATACATGTCGTGTAATACGCCGTCGTTTTCATCAAACTCTTCTAAATATTCGTCAAGAATATCTTGTTTGATATCAAGCAAAGGTTTTCCTTCGTCATATTCCTCCATGAAGCGCTCATATATTTCACAGTATTCATCGCTTTGCGTGATTCCCATTCCCCAACAGCCCATAAAAAATACCGCCTTTCTTTTTATTATTATACCACAACTTTGTAAACATTTCAACATTTCGCCGGTTCGAATCTGTCGAGGGACCCAAAAAGCCCGAAATGCATCTACAAAATTCTGAAAAACTTCAGAGTCAGAAAATCATTATTCATTATTCATCAGCGAAGCGATTTCATTATTCATTCTTCATTAAAAATCCGTGTGTGGGATGAATGAATGATGAATAATGAAAAATGAATAATACAAACAAAAATCCGCATTCTTGCGAACACGGATTTTTGTTTGGCAGGGATGGCTGGGTTCGAACCAGCGAAATGACGGAGTCAAAGTCCGTTGCCTTACCGCTTGGCTACATCCCTATATTTTTTTCAGCCTTGTTATTATATACTACTTTTTCCGAATTGTCAAGCACTTTTCCAAATCTTTTTTATCTTTGTTTATTTTTGTTTATTTTTTATTAATCCTTGCAAAATTATGAATTATATGTTAATATATTTTACATAAAGATAAATTATTTTCGAAAGGATACACTACTATGAAATTGAAACGTGTTTTAGCGGTTCTTTGCATGGTCACTTTGCTTTTGCCGACTGTCTGCGGTATTCAGCCGCTTGCTGCTGACGACAAGGTGATCTCCTATGCTGAGCCTGCTATCCTTGCTGACGTTGGTGACACTATCAAGCTCACCGATTACAAGTACAAGCTCCAAGACGGCACTGTGCTCGAAGGTCTCACTTGGACCTATAACGATGCTGAAGTGACCGAATTTAAGCCCGAGGACGACGTTGTTTATGCGCTCAAGGCTACAAAAGGCGACAAAACGAAGAACGTTTACGTTGTTGCGAAGGAAAAAACTGCGACTGAATACGTTCTTTATTACAATGAATTTAACGCCGAGACAGACATCGACGGTTGGAACAAAAGAACTGCTGCGTCTAACTACACAGTTGCTGACGGCAAGCTTACGCTCAACGGCACGACTTCTAATGCGATCGCTTATCTTCCCGCTTGGATCGCCGATTTCGGTAATTACCGCGTTGACTTCTCCGCTACACAAACTGACGCTGCAGATACTGCACGTTGGATCTCCTTTATCTTCCGTGCGAAGAACGTTACGGCAGGCGGTTCGCCCTACTACCATATGTGTGTTCGTAAGAATATGACTCAACAAGGCTCTGCTACCACGGGCGGTGTTGAATGCGTTTCGAACACGGGCAGCTGGACGTACTACAAATCCGCGGGATACACGGAAAACATTGATTCCGACACGTTCTACAAATTCTCCGTACTCGTTAAGGATTCCGTTTGTCAATACCAGATCGACGACAACGTCGTTATCCATCTTGACAAGCTCACTGCTATCAACCCCGACATCACGGGTGGTATCGGTCTTCAAGCGAACCAATCGAAGCTCGTTGTTGACTACATCAAGATCACCATCCAAAAGGATGCTCCCGTATACGTAAAGCCCGAGGTTCCAAAGAATCTTCAATTCGTTGAGCATGCTGACAGCAACATCCTCAACGCACCGACAAACGTTGCTATCGTTGACTCCGCAGAAAAGATGAACGGGCTTCAAAAATTGACCGTTAAACCGTCTAACGCGATGTTCTATCTCGACAAGGAGCTCAACATTACGGCAAGTGACGGTACCAAGATCGGTACTATCGACGACGCTATCACGGCTGTCGGCGACAACATCATCCCTGCGTTCTATGTAAAAGACAAGGAAACCGTTACTGCCGCTACAACGAAGCTCAAAGCTGCGAAGCTTCTCGATGTGCTCTTTATCTCTGCAAATCCCGACGTTTCGATGCAAGCTATGAAAGCTAACGCGCTCTTCCGCGGTGCTGTTGATTTCACGGCACTTGAAGGTGACACTATCACAAAAGATCAACTTTATAACATTCGCGCTACAACGAGAAAGGCAAAATGCCTCATCGCTATTCTTCCCGCAAAATTCGCAACGCTTGATAACGTACTTTATCTCGAAGAGCTTGGTCTCACTGTTTGGATCATGGACGACGATCTCGACTCCAAAACTGATGCTGCGCGCTACATCACAAGTGGTGCGTACGGTATCATTTCCGACAACCACGAGCTTGTTGCAGACTGTTTCACCTCTCTCTTTATCAGCAACACCTTGACAAAGACACCCGTTATCATCGGTCACCGCGGTAACCCCTCACAAGGTCCCGAAAACTCGATCTCCAACTATCTCAAGGCTGTTGAAAACGGCGCGCAAGTTGTTGAAACCGATATTCGTCCTTCAAAAGACGGCGAGGTCATCGTAATGCACGACGATTCGATCGCAGGTACAACATCCTACAACGGTTCAGCTACTGTTGCTCAAATGACACTTTCTGAAATCAAGGAATACTTCCTCTGGGGTAGAAATGACCAATACAAAAATTCTCATCCCGATGAAAAGGTTCCGACGTTCGAAGAGATGCTCATCGCGCTCAAGGACACAGGCGTTAAGATCTTCGTTGAGCTTAAAGGCGGCGATAGCGCATTCGTAAAGAAGGCGATGGAGCTCGTTAAGAAGCACGGCTACGAGGACAGAGTATTCGTTATCTCCTTCAGCGGATCACTTCTCGAATATACACAACTTCATATGCCCGAAATGGGAACGGGTCTTCTCTCGGCTATCAGTCAATTTGAGACAGAAGAAGAGATGTATAACTCGCTTTACGGCGCTATGTTGAACTTCCAAGGTTCATACAAATCCACATACAACCCCTCATATGGTGGACTTACACCTGAGCTTGTTGCCGCACTTCGCGACAGAGGTATAACGATCTGGCCGTGGACATTCAACAACAGCACAAAAACTCAATTCCAAGATGCGTTTCTTGCGAGTGTTGGCGGTATTACGACAGACACGGCTCAATATTCGAAGAATATGACGAGAAAGGTTTATGCCGACAAATACGACTTTACGTTGAACGTTGGTGAAGAAGCTACCTTCAATGCTGAGGCTGTTCTTTATGCAGGCACACTCGTTGATATCACGAAGCATCGCTCCGCTTCGATCAAATTCATCGAGGGCGAGGACGTGATCTCTGTTGAGGACGGCAAGATCACCGCACTCAAGGACGGTACTGCAACGTTTATGATCAGATATAACGTTCGTTCTTCACCGGTTGGACAATACAACCTCTACACACAACCGATCACCGTTACCGTAGTTTCGCCCAGTCCTGACGTTTCCGAAACAGTTTCGACTGATGTTTCCGATGGTGGCGACAATGAAAAAGGTCCTGCTACTTGGATCTATATCGTCGGTGCGGTCGTTGTAGTTGCAGTTGTTGCTGTTGTAGTTGTTGTTTCGAAGAAAAAGAAATAATACTTTCCAAAATATATAAAAATGCTTCACGAAATCGTGAAGCATTTTTTGTTTTATGTTATTTAGAACAATAATTTCAAGAAAAGTCCGCCTTGGACGGTACGGTTTTGAAATCCTACCTGATGAGAGGTATCGGCATAGTACCAATCGGTCATCGGAACACGGGTACGCATCGTATTGTATGCGTTCCACAAAAGTGTGCAGAAGAATTCGAAGTCTTCCCTTTCGTCTGCGAGGCAAGCTGCCCACAAGAGCCAGTCGGATTTCGTGTATTTCTCACGGCTGTCGAGCGCAACTCCGAACGGAAGTGCTTCCGCCTTGTAGCGAATTATCTCGTTTTTATAGAAGCTGTCGGGAAGGAGATCAGTTTTCCATATCCTATCCCAAACCGAGTTATACTTCAAACTGAAGGTATTTTTGAGGTGATATGCAAGGGACGTGCTTCCGTCATCGTTTTTCGCTCTTTCAAGGAACGAATCGGAATATTTCTTCGCGGTCTTCATCAGCTCGTCAGCCTCATCGTTCCTGCCGAGAGACTTCAATATCCTTGAAAATCCCGCCATACCCATTATTGCCTTCAATGAGAGGTTACAGTTGTGGGGAAGGTGACCGGCGAAGTCGTCTGTGCAAAGCTGATTTTGGGGATCTTCGCCGAATTTAACAAGGTATTGACACCATTTTTCGAGAAGATCAAGGTTTTCAACTGCGAAATCGACGTTTCCGTCCTTTTCACAAATCGTAGCCACAAGTACGATCATATTGCCACATTCTTCAACAGGCATTTGACCTTCTTCACTTCCCGTATTATAGAATTGACCGTTGAGAAGCGGATACTGACCGCAATCGTGGGGTGCAAAATCGAAGCTCCAAGCATCTGTACGAGCGAACTCGAACACGGGACGAAGCATTCCTTTCAGAAGCTCTGTATTATAATAGAGGAACATCGGTGCGCTCGGATAGGTAACGTCAACTGTCGCGGCGCATCCGTTCGAGAAGCACTCCTTCGAGATATAGAGGTTATTGCCGTTTTTATCTACAGCAAGCTTATGTGCCGACATAACCTGTCTGTATGCAAGCGTCAAAAGCTCGGCATATTTTTCGCCGCCGACCTTTTTCGCATCCTCGTTCAGCTTTTCGGAAAACTCGGTGCATTTTTTATATAGCTCGTCATATTCGGAATATGCCTCCGAAATAGCCTCCGTTATCGTTTTTCCGTCCTTCTTCCAATATGCGTCGAGCTGCTCACCGAAATAGGTGATGCTCTTTATATCGTCGTACGCCAAGGCGAAAAGCGCTTCGCCATCAAGCTTCGTTTCGGCGTAGACGGCGTACATATTCTCGAACACCTCAACGCCTACTTGTCCGTTTGTGTCGGTCGCAAGGTAGAAATATCCCCAATCGATGCGGACGTTATCACCGCTGCGCCAAAGCACGTTTTGGATGCCGTTGCCCATTTTTATACAAGCGAGTCCGTCACATTCGACCTTTTCCGATATTGCACGGCTCTCGCCTGCACAGTTGAGGCAAAGCTCTTCGCTGCAGGACACCTTTGCCGTTACGTTATGCTCAATTCCGTCGAGGCTTTCGACAGACAGATGGAGATACGTTACGGGACGAGACGAAAGATAGAGGTCGGTCGCAAGCACGGGAGAAGTGAATCTCGCAGTCAAGCGGATCTTCTCGGCCTCGAAAACTGCGGTGGTCGTCGTCGCGTTCATATCGAGCGACGTTTGGTTCATCATTTTTGAGCTTGATCTACCCAAAAATCTGAAGCGTTCGCCGTCAACGGTCACCTCACCGACGATCGCATTTCTTGCTCCCGTCCAATGTGTCGGGAATTTGTCGTTGAGACGGTCATACGTCCAAACGGAAAAATACGGGTCGATCGCGATAAGCGGTATTGATGGTATCCTCATTTTCATTTTTTTGCCTCCGATATTGCAATTCTATTATAGTTGTATTATAATAGATTTTGTTTCAAAAAGCAATGTCAAACCGTCAAAAAAACTTGAGATTTCTCCGTTTGGCGTATATCATAACAAAGAAAATGGCTATTGCTCCGTGACGAGCCTTACACCGAGGAGCAATATATTATCATCGACGGACATATCGTTACAATACGGACGCTTCAGCTCACAAGGCTGGAGCGTTTTTCCGTTTTGGAGCTTTATCGTTCGGCATACTGTCAAAAGGCAATCGTTGTCTCCGATATACGAGAGCGACAGCGTGGAGCGGTGATCCATCCCGCACGAGATCACGTTCTCGCAGCTGAGCGCACCGCCGACTGTCGTTGACGTCGGGCATATCACTGTTTTTGCATACAACGGCTCGCTGAGGTTTATATGCTCCGAGCCGAACACGGCAACGTCACATTCGCTTTCGCCCTCGACCGCGCCCGAAAGACGGCTTTTCAGCTCGTTTGAGCATTCAAAATATGATGTTTTCATTAACACCTATCCGTTTCCGTGTTGAACGCCAAACACATCGGGCTTCACGTCGACACTATAGAGCATATCACGAAGCGGCGTTGCCTCCAGCCCATGCCTTGCCGCCTCCGTAACAAGTGCGACGACTCGAGGTGCGGTGGTCGTATCGATCGCACCGACGTCTACGATCGATCCGTTGGAAACGGTTGCCGACGGATCGACCGAGGCGATACCGTACTGACCGTATGCATCAAGGATATGCGTCAAAAGTCCGAGCGACTTTTTTGTCGAACGAACGTAGCGAGGATATTTTCCGACGTGCTTGAAGAAATCCTCGTTTGCATTCGCCAGCAAGCGAAGCGTTTCGCCGCGGCTGAGATATTCGGTATCCTTTTCGATGAGAAGTCCGACCTCGTGGAGTGAGGCTATTTTTTTTGCATTTTCGCTGTTGACCGAATAGAATTTTTCAGAAAGAAAAAAGCAGACGGGGATCTTCGAGTCGGCGCAAAGCTGACTGAAGCGCATCAGCTCGTCAAGGTGGTTGCCGTCAAGCACGTTGACTGTCAGCGAAAACATATCCTCTCGCTCCGTCACCGAGGAGATCGGCGACCAAACGAGCTCATAGGCACTCTCGTTTTCACGATACATTCCCATTCCGACAAAACCCAAGACGACTAATATCGCCAATATAATCACAGAGGTTCGAAGTTGACGTTTGTTTATCATCGTAATTACCTGCCGAGTCATTATTTGTTCACACCATAGTATTCAAAACGATTCGCGAATATTCCAAAAATCCTACTTGTCCGACTAAAAATCGATCCTGCGCGACAAAAAGTCCGCCGCGGTTTTCAAGACCTTGACCTCCGTTTCGTCGGGCACCTCGCCGACCTCGCGGCGAAGCGTTACGACCGCTCCTATCGAGCTTCCGTCGGAAAGTATCGGGCTGAGACACGAGATCACCCTTCCGCTTCCCGAAACGAGCTCTATCTCTCCGCGCGGATCGTCGCCGCCGCCGACGTATCCGTTTTTCGACTCGAGGACCTTGACGGTGTCGTTGCTGAGCGGCTTTTCAACAAGCTCACGCTTCGACACACCAAACGCGGAAACGACAACGTCCTTGTCGCAGATCACGGTCGGGATACCCATGGTGCGATATATCGATTCGGCATATTGATCGGCAAAGGGTGATATCTCACCGACGGGTGAATATTTTTTGAACACCACTTCTCCGCCGCCTTCGGTGAATATCTCGAGCGGCTCGCCCTCCTTCAGATGCAAGGTGCGGCGTATCTCCTTCGGGATAACGACTCTTCCGAGATCGTCTATTCTGCGAACGATTCCTGTAGCTTTCATATATAAAAACTCCTTATTTTACAAATTATGTTGTTAGTATTTGTATTTTGAGGAAATATATACTGCATAGATTTACTTTTGAAACAAAATATAAAGCGATGACGAAATTCGTCATCGCTTTTTGTTGTTGATATTATTTATCTTTTTCTTTTGAGCCCAACAAGAGCGGTTCCGCTTATGATCAAGAGGATCGACCACCACAAAATTCCGCTTCCCTCACCCGTAGGTGGCGTTTCGGGGATTTCGGATGTCTCGGGGATTTCGGATGTCTCGGGGGCTTCGGATGTCTCGGGAACTTCGGATGTTTCGGGAACTTCGGATGTTTCGGGGATTTCGGATGTCTCGGGAACTTCGGATGTCTCGGGGACTTCGGATGTTTCCTTATCCTTGAACGTCACTTCGACAGTCACGTTTTTATCCGTTTGCTCATAAGTATACGTACCGTCGCCGTTGTCTTTCACGGGGATAACGTTGCCGTCCTCATCCTTGACGATGACCTCGTCTATCTCTTTATCAGAGTCGGGAGTAACTGTTATCGTGACCTCGTCGCCCGACATGGGATCGTCTTTATCAACGTCGACCGTGCCGCCGCTGACGGTGGGCAAGGTTACAACGTAGCTTCTTTCCGTGACGTTAAGCAAAATGAGGTCATTTGCCGAAAAATCGTTGTCGCTCTCCAAGCATACACCAATATTTGTGACGTCAGCATTAAGTCCCGCACCTTCCAGAAGCGCCATCAGTTGTCGATATAACGCCAAGTCGACCGTAATACTGTTGGTAGTGTCGTTCGTAAAATGAATGAAATTTTTTGCAACAGTGCCGTTCGAGTTCATAAATACAACCGCCGCTTTTTCACCGCTTAGCTTTCTGCCGTTAGCGGTGATGATCAAGCTATGCTCTTCGTCGATATAGAACGTATTTGTCTCGGAGTCATAAGCAGGGCTGTCGGAATTATAGATCACCTCTTCGATCCTCGGGAGTTCCTTTTCGAGCTCGACTTGAAGAACTCCATCTTCCCCAATATTTCCGTCAAAGGTTATAGTTCCGTCCTCGTTGATAGTGAGCTTCAGTGCTTCAGAAGCAAGATATCCCTCGGGTGCGGATTCATTATGAAGTGTATACTCACCGCTTCCGATATTCAACACAACGTATACCTCATCTTCGGTCATCCATTCCTCGACGACGTCACCGTTCACGTCACGAAGCTGTATTACTGCATCGGCAAGCTCTTTGCCTGATACTTTATCTATCACCGTAACACATACAAAATGGCGATTTCGGGCTTCGATATGCACGGGGCCATCCTCATCCTCGATCCATATATCGCCATAGGAATCTTCCACTACAACGTCGTCCTCAAGCATATTCTCGTCAATATCGATTTCATAGCAAATAATATCTTCGTACTGAGCACCCTCAATATCAAGCGTACCGCCGAAAATGCGAAGTATATTGCCCCAAATGCCCGCGCCGCCTGCATCGATGAAAATAACGCCGCCGTAAACTGTCATTTCTTCCACGCAGTAAATACCATCATAATTACCATCGTCGGCGGATGCCATTATCGTTATGTAACCGTCACAGATCAAAATGTTTCCCATAACGTCAATACCGAAATAATCGGACTCTATCTTCAAAGTGCCACCGTATATTTCGAGGTCGCCATCAATGTTGAAACCGTCCTCACCTGCATACACCTTTATTGAAGGATTGAAGATCGTCAAGCTTTCGTTAATATCTAAACCGGTGTCCGCGGAATATATGATCAACTCACCGCTGTGTATCAATACGTCGCCGCTATCCGCATCAATGCCATCGTCACCGATATTTTGTTGCTCGTTGCCTATCAACAAAGTACCGTTTTTCATAATAATGTCGCCGTCTTGGGAATGGATACCGTCGTTATCCGCAACGATCAAAAGACTGCCGTCGCCGCAGATAGTAATACCATTCTCGATAGCGATGCCGTCACGTTGTATTTCCGTATTATCAGCAGTGTTGGTAAGGCTATTCTCACCAACAAGCTTCAAGGTTATATCAACGGTAGCATAGACAGAAGCAGTATACGTATAAAAAGGATCCTTTTTCCATTCCACGCCATCACCGCTATATACGAAATCGTTCAGCTCCAAGACGCCGTCCTTGTAATATGCGTAACCGCCCTCGGGACGAGATTCGGTGACGTTTTTGTTTGTATCGATATACTGACCATCCCTCAGACCGATATTACCCACGTATACGTCATACGTTTCTTCTTGTTTTAATTCGCAAAGCTCGCAAACACCTTCTTCATCAAAGGTATGTGCTTCATATATTGTGTGTCCGCAAACATTGCATCCGAACTTGTGATTCACCAGCGTGGCACTGATAAAATACGTATGCTCATGAGGTTCCTTATTATACTCCTGCCCACAGAAGCACTTGTCCCAGTGGTCTGTCTCATCCCACGCAAAATAATACCTTGGATCACAATTCTCGGTTATTTCTTCTCCGCACTCTAAACAAACGCCTGTATGGGTGCCATCCCCATTGGGAACAGGGGCGTATATGTTGTGGTCGCAAAGGTTTTGACCGCAATGATCACAGAGATAGTCCGAGTCATCGTCTATACACTTTTCTCGAAGATGAGTCAGACATTCGTCACAAACGTGGTCGTCGTTTTCATCAAGACAGAGCCAATACATTAAAGCACCGCATACTTCACAAAGATGGTCTTCGATCTCACCATCGAAGCAAAGCTCTGTCATTCTATAGTGGCAATCGTCACAAATATGGTCTCCGTTATCTCCGTCACGACACATTTGTTCATTACAAATATCGCAGATCTCATCGTTGTCGCTGTCTGTATGTCTTTCCACTTCCTGATATCCGCATCCACAGTTTCTGTAGTGCTTACCACCGACATCCGGGAGCCATTCATTCTCATCATGAGGCATGACCGCCGCCTTGTAGCCACAACCCTTCTCACAAGCTGTCCAATGCTCGTTCTCATCCATTCCCCAAACAAGATCGTGGGATTCGATTATCGTCTCGCCACAATCGGCACAAGTACCAATATGCTGAGCGGGATTCTCGGTGTTAACGATAAAGCTGATGCTCGGGTGGGTACAAGTGAGCTCTTCAGCTATAGCGGTCAACATCATAGCCGACATAAGTCCCGCCACCGTTACGATGGCAAGAAATATACTGAATATTCTTTTTTTCATAGTGTTTTCTCCTTTGGAAAAATTGCTGATATATATTAGAAAACAATCAATTAGCGACGCCTTTTCGTTTCAAAAGGTCAAACAATGCTTGTTCGGTAGTTTGATCAACGTACTCTCGAAATTTCTTCAAGGTATCAAGTCCGAGCTTTTGGTAGTTCATCGAAAGAACACGCCTTATCTTTTCTTCGCCGAGCGCCTTCGGAACGTTATAGATAGAAAATATAGTCCTCAAAGCCGCCGCCACCCGAACGTCGAGCGGTGCAGATTCGGAGGTCGTCAGAAGTGTTGCATACTCGATGCCCGAGACTAAGACTTCCGATTCGATGAAAAATGCATCCGTCCGATCGGGACAATATTTTTTGAAGACCTCTTTTGCGCGTTGTGTGTCGTTTTTTCGGATCATATCCATACACATCTCGCTGCGATAGGTTGAAAGGAAGAAATCCTTCGCCACCTCATCCTGCTCACAAGCGGAGGCGATCGTCAAGAGCTCGAGGCAAATTGCCATAACTGAGCTATATCCGTCTTTCGCTTCCTCCTCCATCATCTTCCATTGATACTTACAAAGCATATCAACGAGCTCCGACAGCATATGCTCCTTCGTCGGAAAATGGAAGGTCAGATTTCCGGTGCTCATATTCAACATTTTTGCCAAAGAAGCTACCGTTGTTTTTGTGTATCCGTCGTTCATAAATCGGGTTGCCGCAACGCGAACGATCTCGTTGCGAGTAAGCTCTGCTCGATCGACTCTTATCACTTATCTGTACTCCTTAAATTTATGTTAAAGGATCTCGTTCTGCTTTCGTATCTTCGGTCATTTTAGCACACATCCTATCAAAATGCAATAGGATATCGGAATTTTTCACCAAAAACTTCAAAAAGCCGCAACAAATACAAAAACCACAAGTGAGCATTTATCACTTGTGGTCTATTTGTTTTGGAACTCCTTGCCCGTTATCAAGTAATCGATCGACACGTTGAAATACTTGGACATCTGCACCAATAATTCAAGCGACGGCTCGCGCTGTCCGTTTTCATAATACGAGATCGATTCTCTTGAGATATTGAGGTCCATCGCGACCTTTTGCTGACTGTATTTTCGCTTTTTTCGTATTTGCTTTAGCCCGATCATTAAATCACCTCTTGACATTATTGTAACTATTTGTTACAATATTTATGTAACATTTTGTTACCTTTTGTCGAAAAATGAAAAATAGCGGAGCATATTCGCGTAAAAAACAACGACGTTTATAAACACACGTAAAGGAGAAACAAAATGAGTAAAAAAGGATTTATTGAAAGGATCATAGGAATGAGCAAAAAAACGAAAAAGCGGCTTATCACCGTCGCGGTCATAGCCGTTGCCGTTATTGTACTTTTTACGATAACTTGGATCAGCGGTTACAACAACTCGAAAAACAAGGCACAGCGCGAGATAGACGAGCTAAAGGCTTATATTGAACAGCTTGAGGAAACGCCGATCATCGTTGAAAAGGTCACATCTGAGATAGTAATGGGCTCGATCACTGAAAGTATGGGTGATATCAGCGAGCTTTCGACTGCGGAATACATCTTTACCGACGTTGCGAAATACTCTGACAACAGTGTTTCGTGGCTTCCGAACTGGGTAACGGGCAAATCATTCATTCTGAAATGGGATGGAGTTATTAAAGCAGGGGTAGATCTTTCAAAGATGTCTATCGTTGTTGAGGAAAGCATTATCAAGGTGTCGTTGCCTCGTGCGGAGATATTCTCATATGAAACGAAAAAGACAGAGGTCATGGAAGAAAAGGATACGATTTTCAATCCTATTAAGATCACCGACACGGTAAAATTCAACGAGGAGACCGCTGAATTTATGAAGCTCAGAGCAGTTGGGAACGGACTGCTTGAAAAAGCGCAGACCAATGCGGAAGGGATCATCAAGAATATTATTATCTCATCGGTCGAAAACATTCAAGATTACACTATAGAATTTTCTGTTAATTATAACTGATCAAAATACAAAAGCAAGGTTTTCACCTTGCTTTTTATTTACTTTTTCGAGTTAATAAACGAAATAATGGTTCCGGAGCTTTCAAGTGACAAAAATATAGGATATAGTTTCGCTGATTTATGCATACTTTCTTTATTTGCACTTGCAAAACAGAGATAAAATTTGTATAATTATGTTATCCTTTTAAATATTACGATTGGAGCTTTATGATGAAAAAAACGCTCGACAAAAACTCATCATTTGAAAAATACAAACGATACGCGTGGCTCGTGCTATTGAGCTTCGGGTTTATGTATTTATTCTTCTACAACGGCAGACAAAACATCAACCTCGTTATGACTCAATTAGCCGAGGATTTTAACTCAACTACAGCCGCTTTCGGCGTCGTCTCATCTTCTTTATTTTGGTGTTATGCCTTCGGTCAACTTATCAACGGACGGCTTGGTGCATTCTTTGGCTACAAGCGATTTATGATCATCGGTGTTGTCGGAAGCACGGTTCTCAACGTTCTCATCTCTTTTCAACACAGCATCCCCGTTATCGCAGTTCTTTGGGGGCTCAACGGCTATTTTCAATCGATGGTTTGGTCGAACGGACTCGGCGTTATCAACAAATGGTGGCCGTCGGAAAAACGCGGGTTCTCGACGGGACTTGCGACCTTCTTCTCCGGAATGGCGCAAGTTGTTACATATCTTTCGGTTTTACTCTCCTTACAGCTGAACCCCGAATGGAGTTGGCGCGCGGCGTTCCGCTTCCCGATGATACCGCTCGTTATATCACTCGTGTTTTTCGTTTTATTCTTCAAAAACTCGCCGTCTGAGATCGGGTTTTCGGAAATCGAGAAAGAAAAAAGCGATTCTGAAACTGACTTGGAACGAGATATCAGAGAAAAAGGATATCTTTATCCATACAAACTGCTCTTTTCCGAGCCGAAGGTTATTGTTTTTTGTCTTATTTCCGCGATCGCGGGTGTTGGCAGATACGGACTTTTGACATGGATTCCCACGTATTTCGTCGAACAACACGGACTCGCCATCAAGGATGGTATATTCAGTTCTATTCTTCTTCCGTTCGGTCAAGCTTGTGCGATGTTCATTTTCCCGATTATCACCGATAAGCTTCTAAAAGGAAAACGCGAGCCGATGCTTATCATCGCATCAACGATAACCATCGTCGGAATGCTCGTTTTCCCATTCATTACCAACCAAGCAGTCGCATCGATCATGCTATTTCTTCTCGGTGTATTCGCGATGGTAACGGGAGTTATTTGGACTATTGCGGGTGATATCGGAGGAAAGGCGCTTTCCTCGACCGTTATCGGTATTTTCGATTGGGCAGTCTATATGGGCGCTGCTGTTCAAGCTGTATTCTTCGGCTTCGTCAAGGACACGTTCGGCTGGACGGCGATATTCGTTATCATCGCGGTATTATATGTAATTTTGCTGCTTTTGACGTTCTTGGCACGAAAAATGAAAACCAAGAGAGTTTGATCATACAAAAAAAGCGAGGAAGATAGCGAAGTGCCCTTAAGGACACTTCGCATCGATATAAATCCCTAACGGGATTTTCGATATGTTGCTATCGCAACTCGATATGCTTCGCTCGATATGTTTGCTTCGCAAACAAGGGATTTATATCATATCGAAACCGTCCGCAAGGAAGGTTATATCGAATTTGCCGTAAGGCAAATATATCGAGCCGAGCCAAGCGAGGCATATCGACAAATAGCATCTGTGGACACAGATGCAGTGCTTGTCAAGAAAAGAGGACATAGAACGTAAAAACGCTCTATGTCCTTTTCCTGTCGGTAGATATCATATTCTAATGAATCTAAAACTGTCCTCAAGAGTACAGCCCAATCCTCGCTTTTTATTTTTTATTTAAAACGATCTATATTATCTCACAATCGTTTTTCGAAGGAAGCTCGGGATAGACATCGTCAAGTGTATCGGAATACCAATATGCAACTGACGAGATATCGTCTTGGAGCGGCATAAACCTTCCCTCACTTCTCCATCCGAGTGCTTGGATGGTTACCCTCAGATCCTTTTCAAAATAGATAGGATCGGTAACGTGGAAACGGTATAGGTTGAAATATCTTTGTGAACGATATATTCCGTCTGTATGGCGCACCTTATACATTCCCGCATATGGAGTAGTATATTCAGCATATTGTCCGTTGACATCAAAATTATACGAACCGCAGAAATAATCCTCTGTACCCGTACCGCATATTGTCGGGAACTCGTCATCACCGTCGATGAAGAATTTTATCTCACCTTCACCCCACCAACCGTTGCTTTTCGTTCCCCAATGCATATACGTTCCAACGTAGTGTCCGTTCCCTTTTATTCCGTCCAAGATCACATACGGTTCCATATAGGGTAGCGGATTGGTGCGACGGAATTGGGCGTGGAAATAAAGTGCGTTTTCGGGGAGCGTCTTCTCTTCGCAATCGATCTGGTAATACACCTGACAACCCACAGCACCGCGGTTTTCGATCGTGACTCGAAAGCCTTCATAGTACGGCATCTCAAAATAGCAATTCAACGCTTTTGCGGGGTTGACACATATCGGCAGACTCGTGAGTTGACGATACTCGCTATACTCTGCACTACAGAAAAAGTCGGAAAGCGGACATTCAACGGCCGGGTTTTCTTTTCCATCAAAATATATTCTCAAAATGAGGAGTCTTCCCGCAGGTGCGCTATCTGTTATCCAGATATGCTTGATAGCACCTTGACCTTTTACGTCGGCAAGAGTTATCGTCGCGCCTGATTCACAATTGAGAAATGGGTTGACTTTCCAGCCTTGACCAAGTTCTCGAGCCGCATACGCACCCGTGCCCTCGGTCGCCATTCCACCTTTCCCTTTCTCACCCGTTAAATTTTCGGCGCATATTGAAAAAGAGCGAATTTTCTTTTTTGTTGTTAATGAATTCAACATATCTTTTCTCCCGTTATTAATTTCTTAATTCGTGTTGGAAATGCGGAGGGTACACCATACCCGTGCCCCACGGGATCTCGTCTTTTGTATAGAACTTAGTTTTGCCATTTTCTATTTTAGCATATGACTCAGAGCCATCCTTTTCGTTACGGTTGATGCATTCGAGCAGGTTGCTTTCGTTATCGTATACGTTCTTTGAGTAATGGTCGCCCGTGATAACGATCTCGTTATATCCTTCCAAGCGGTCGTTTTCTTCGTTCGGAGAACGGTAACCTCCTCGAAGGATTCCGATATCAGCCATATCTCATGCGGTCCAAGCTCTTCGTTATGATAAATACACGTTGAGCCGTTTTTATAGCGACAATGACGATCGCGGCCAAAAAAACCAAGATCTATTTCATACCGATCCTATCCTCTCGGTGTAAGCTGACTCATCATACCGCCGTCAACGACGAGCTCCGAGCCCGTCACGTTTTTCGAAAGATCCGTTCCGAAATACCAGACTGCGTTCGCGATATCCTCAAAATCGGAGATATCACCGAGCGGGGTGAGATTTCCACTAATAGTCTTATTTTTATTCATATTTTGCCAACGCTCCGTCTTTATCGTACCCGGCAAAACAACGTTGCTTCTGATCCCATACTGACCGAGGTCGACCGCAAGTGCGCGCGAAAGCGAATTGATACCGCCCTTTGACGCGCTGTATGCCGCGCGGTTCGGGATCGCACGGTATGCGGTGTTCGAGCTGATGAAAACGATGCTTCCGCCGCCTGCTTCCTTCATACGAAGCGAGGCTTGACGAACTATCATAAAGTTCCAAACGAGGTTCGTTTCGAAGACGCACCTGAATTCTTCTACGCTGACCGTCCAAAAATCTTGACCTGCAGCAGGGTCCTTCGGATCGAATCCGAGGTTCGCCGCCATCAAAACGACTGTTTTCAAGGTCGTATTCTGTTTATCAATGTCCTCGAAGATCGCTTTTATCTGCTCCTCGTTGCCGATATTACATTCATAGCCCTTCGAGAGAATTCCGTATTTTTCCGAAAGGAGCTTTGCGCTCGCCTCCGCTTCTTCACCGCGTCTGCTCGTCAAAAATACGTCCCATCCGTTTTTGGCGAACAGCTCTGCACTGCAAAAGCCCGTGCCCTTTGCCGCGCCCGTTATAAATACTGCGTTACCCATCGTTCTCTCCTAAAAATAGAATTCCGTTTTCGCGGGGCGGATGTCGGTGAGTGCGCCCGTATAGTGACGAAGCGTATGCACTTGGTAGGGGTGCTTCAAGCATTCCTCCTCGTCGATCTCAATACCGAGTCCCGCTTTATCGGGGATGGTGATATATCCGTCCTTATATTCAAGCTTTTCGTTGGTTACGTCCTTGCGCCACTCAACGTCGCTATACATTATCTCCAAGATCGAGAAATTCGGACAGCACGCCGCGAGCTGCAGGGTTGCCGCGTTTGCGACAGGTCCCGAGGGGTTGTGCGGTGCAAACGGGATATAGTATGCCTCGGCAACAGCCGCTATCTTCTTCAGCTCCATAATTCCGCCCGCGTGCGATATATCGGGTTGGATATAATCTGCCGCACGCATCTCAAAGAGGTCTTTATACGATTTCAATGTATAAAGTCTCTCGCCTGCCGAAATGGCTACGGGTGATTTATCGCGTACCGCCTTCAGCGCCTCGAGGTTATCGGGTGGTGTCGGCTCCTCGAAGAGCATCGGCTTAAACTGCTCGAGCTCCTTTGCTATTTTTATTCCCGTCGGCACGTTGAATCTGCCGTGCCCCTCGATGAGCAGGTCAACGTTATTACCGACTGCTTCTCTGACCGCCGCAACACATTCGAGTGCGGTCTCGAGGTCCTTGTTTGATATTTCAAGATATGATTTTCCGAACGGATCCCACTTCATTGCGGTGATGCCGCGTTGTACTGCGATCCTTGCCTTTTCGCCGAACTCGGCGGGTGTTTTCGCACCCGCGAACCAGCCGTTGACGTAGATCCTTACCTTATCGTTGATCTTTCCGCCCAAAAGCTGATATACGGGGACACCGAGATATTTTCCGAGGATATCCCAAAGTGCCATCTCCACAGCCGACAAAGCGGACATCAAGACAGCACCGCCGCGCCAATATGCATCACGGTAGATGTCGTGGAAATGCTTTTCGATATTTCTCGGGTCTTTTCCCACGAGATACTCCTTGATATGCTCAACTGCACCGAGGAGTGCTTTTTCCTTATATTCAAGCGTTGCTTCGCCGACACCCGTTACACCTTCATCGGTATACACCTTCACGAACACCCAATTCGTTCTGAAGCAATCGACTGTGAAGCATTTTACGTCTGTTACCTTCATAATTCTATTTCCTCATATATCTTTATTTTTACTTTATTACCGCACTCGAGCTCGTCGCTCGTTTTATCGTCGAAAAGTCCGATGTGCATCGGCACTACCCTTTCCGCTCTCGTCCGCTTCGCAAAACGTGCGGCGTCACTCATATTCATATTGTTGCCGACGCCGTTGACGGGCAGGAACACTGCATATATATCATCGGGCAAGCTCTCAAATATCGATTCGCTGTAGAGCGTATCGCCTGTGATATAATATTTTTTCTCACCGTCGTCGATGATCACACCGATGGCATAAGGATCGCTATGCACCGCCTTCACTGCGGTGAAGGTCACTCCCTTTTCCGTCCACTCCGTCGTGTTATCGAAAAGAACGTAGTTATTTCCGAAGCAAGTCCTTCTGACCTTGTCGAACACACTTCTCGGGCATAGCACGGTCACTCCCGCGCCTTCACGGATAAACCTCCCCGCCGTTTCGGGATCGTAGTGGTCGAGGTGGTCGTGGGTGAACACCATCACGTCGGGTTTTATCTCGAAAAACCGCTCATCGACGGGAACGCGTCTTTTATTATGCGGCTCGATCCGCTCCACGCTGTTTGAGAGGTATGGATCGATCATTATTTTAATTTTTTCGGTCTCGAACAGAAAACCCGCTTGACCGAGATACGTGATCTTCATATTAGCACCTTTATTTTCCGAGGATGTCGGAGAGATTTTGTTGTATCCTTCTTGCAACGTCGGGCTTATTCATCGAATAAACGTGGATATGCGACACTCCGTTGGCATACAGGTCGATTATTTGGTCAGTCGCATACGCTATTCCCGCCTGCTTCATCGCATCGGGGTCAGAACCGAACTTGTCAACAAGGCTTTTGAAGCGTTGAGGCATAAACGAGCCCGACAATTTTATCGATCTCTCGACTTGGTTGGCGTTCGTTATCGGCATTATACCTGGCACGATCGGTACGGTTATACCCGCCTCACGTATTTTATAGAGGAAATTATAGAGCAGATTATTGTCAAAGAACATCTGTGTCGTCAAAAAGTCACATCCCGCATCGACCTTTTCCTTGAGGTGCTTTATATCGTCCTTTTGGTTAGCGCTTTCGGGATGCACCTCGGGGTAACACGCACCGCCGATACAAAGCTCGGGGTACGCCGTCTTCAGCTCATATATGAGGTCGATCGCGTGCTTATAATCCCAATTGCTTCTATCCGCATCAATGAGGTGCGCAGGGATATCGCCGCGAAGCGCCATCACGTTTTCGATGCCTGCCGCTTTTATATCCTCAATACGCGCTCTTACAGTTTCGCGCGTTGACGAAACGCAGGTGAGATGCGCGAGAGTCGGAACACCGTATAGCTCCTTTATATTCTTCGCGATGTCGAGGGTATATTTACTCGTTCCGCCGCCCGCACCGTAGGTCACACTCATAAACGACGGGCGAAGCTTTGCTATCTCCTCGGTAGCTTCCTTTACACTTTCGAAGCTCGTTTCCGTTTTCGGCGGGAACACCTCAAAAGAAAGCGATATTCTATCGTTTTTTATAATATCGATCAATTTCATATCTATGGCCTCTTTTATTCCTTAATAATATAATTATACAACAGAAAAAACCAATAATCAAGCGGTTTTCAGAATTAATTGCTTGAAAAATAAGATTCGATTTGTTATAATAAAAATAGGATAGTTTAATTTTGGGGATGAGGATTTCGGAGAATTTTTTCGACTATCTTATATAGAATATTTTTGGAGGTGTTTTTATGAAAAAATTTGCTTTTTTACTTTTGGTATTATCGGCTATAATTTTGCTCTTTGGTTGTAACACTCCCGCAGATATGGAAAGCGACGTTTCAAGCATTGAAAATGACGTTTCGAGTACCGAAAGTGACGTTTCGAGTGTTGAAAGTGATGTTTCGAACACCGAGGTTTCGGACGAAAAGACAGTTTCAAACATTGTCAATTTAGCTGAACAAAACGGATACTTTACGTCCCAAGTAGCAGAAAACTTTTATTTTGACGAACAATATATTTATACGTTTAGGACGCTTGTGAGCAACTATATAATCGTTCATTACACCGACGGAACGCAAGATAACGTAAAAAATGCGCTTAGGAAGGGGCATATTACAATATCCGACCTCGACAGATTTGATATTGATTATATCACAACGCCAAATCATATTGAAAAAATAGTTGACCTGACGAAAACAGAAGAATATGAGAGAGATTATCAATCTCGTCGCGAAACTTTTTTTGCTGACGATGAGTTCTACTATTTCTTTAACACTACGAAAAGCACTGCTATAAAAGTGCATTTTAAAGACGGAACAACACAACCACTCAAGTTCGCTTTGGAAGAAGGCAAGGTCAGGATAACCGACCTCGATCGTTTCAGGGTGATGTATTACAAAAGTGCAATTAACGGCAATTTAAAAAAAGAAATATTAGAGTTTATCGGAGGCGGAGAAGCTTGGGAATATAGCGATTATTCCGATGGGTATTACATATATCACTTGAACTCAAAGAAAAACGACGCGACGACTGTCGTTTATACCGACGGTTCAAGAGAAAACATTGCCGATGCGCTTAAAAACAAGAATTTGACGCTATCTGACCTTGAAAAGTACGACATAACCTACACTAAAAATCCTCTCGACAGATATCCCGATGAGAAGATGATAAAGAACATTATTGATGACACTTTGCTTTTTGACATCATAACCCCTGACGAAGTGGAGGAATTTTATTCGGAAGACGGTTTTGTTTATACTTTTCCGTCACTCAAAAGTGAACACGTTATTGTTTATTACACAACCGGTATGAGTGAACCGATTACGGACGCTCTGAAATCGGGTAGGATAAAGATAACCGATCTCGACAGATATGATATTGAATACAGAATCGAAGCTGTCGGTGAACCCTATGTGGTTGATATTGTTGACCTTGTGGCAAAAGGCGAGAAGGAGATGCCGAGTGGAACGGAGCATTTCTACAACACGACCGATCGCGAATACGTATTTGTTCTTACAAACAGCGAAAGCGTTATAGTTCACTATAGTGATGGCACGACTCAAAACGTTAAAGAAGCTCTGAAAAGCGGCAGAATTAATATAGATTATCTTGACAGATACGGAATCAGATATATTGTCAAACCGAAATATGTAAAACGTATCGTTGACCAATCGACAAGCCTTGTCGATTTAGAGCTGTTACCGTTTGAAGATGTCATTTATAATGACGGTGAATATTTATACACCTTCCAAACCAACAAATCCGGTTTTGTACAGGTGTTTCATAACGATGTTACAAGGCATGATCAAACTGTCAAAGCAGCCTTGGCGAGCGGTGTTATACGCATCGAGGATCTTGCTTGGTATGGCATCAGCTATGACAAAATAAGATCCGATGGAACGCGAGAAGAAAAAGAGCTTTTAAAGATAGTCAACTGGAACGAGCTCGGCTACGACGATAGCTTTTATATATATTCAGTCATATTTACAGACGAGAAATATGAATATTACCTCGAGGTTCCCTATAAAGACTACAAAACGCAAGACTATATTATCGCTTATTACAGCGACGGAACGGCACAACGAATTGATGTTGCCCTCCAAGAAGGAAATATCACAATAGACGATCTTGACAAATATGGGATAAAATACACTACCCAACCCGTTCCTCCGTATCACGAAGAGATCAAAGACATCGTCGGTGGCGCACCAAAGCAACCGAGAGACGCGAAAGAGATATTCTGGAGCGACGATAACTATTGCTACGTCTTCCCGAAGGTTCAAAGTCGAAATATCTACGTCAATTACAAGGACAAAAAGAGAAGCCAACAAATGCTCAAGGAAGCATTGGCTGACGGAAGTATAACGCTTTCCGACCTTGAATTGTTCGGCTTTAAATTCACGAAAGAACCGCTCGGAAAATATTCGGATAAAAAGACTGTTTCGGACATTGTCAACTTGGCTTTCCTATATGGATTTGACTTGCCGGATTGCGAAGAAATATTCTATCAAGATGACGAAAATGAATACACATTCGGTCAGATAATGAGCGACTGCATAATCGTTTATTACACCGACGGCACGGGAGAATATCTCGTTGATGCGCTTGAAAGTGGGCACATAAAAATAACCGATCTTGACAAATTTGGGATCGGATACCGGAAAGAGTCTAAAAGCAGATAACAAATTAACAATAAACGGATAAAAAAAGAACGAAGCGGTGCTTCGTTCTTTTTGTGCTCATAGTACAAAAATGCAACTCGTAAAATCACGGCGAAGCCGTGTATGAAATCCGCAGCTTGTCTGCGGTATGGTATCAACACGAAGTGTTGAATGTAATCAATCCGAAGGAGGATACACGCTGACGCGTGATGCCATACGCCTTCGGCGATTACATACTCACCTGCGGTGAGGTTATATGCCAATCCTTCGGATTGGATAGAAAAAAGCAAGTCTCTCGACTTGCTTTTTTCTTGGAGCTGGTGAGGGGATTTGAACCCCTGGCCTATTGATTACGAATCAATTGCGCTACCACTGCGCCACACCAGCATTGGCTTTTTTGACCAAAGCCTATTATATCAAAACAGTTTGTCGATGTCAAGCATTTTTATCAAAAATACTTCTCCAAAATATCGCTAAATCCTTTTTCAACGCTATTCGTACACTCGAGCAATCTTCTTCTCGACTGATGACCGCCCTCGACGAGCACTATATCACAGCCCATCGCCAAAGAAGTTTCATAGTCGTGGACTGTGTCGCCTATCATCAATGCTTTCGCCATATCGATGCGGCTTCCGAGCTTTTTCCCGAGCGCGACCTTGCTCTCCGCGTGGATATTATCGAGCCCGAGCACCTCCTCGAAATATTCCGTTATCCCGAGGTCGCGAAGCTGACCGTGAAGCATCTCCAACTCCGTTGCCGAAAGGATATACTGTTTAACGCATCTGCTTTTCAACGACTTCATCATATCGAGCACACCACTTTTTAGCGTTGACGTTTTCACCGCCTCGTTATACAGCTCCACCCAAAGCGGTGCGACGACCTCATACGGCTCGTTGACAAAGTCAAAGCCGAGTGCGGCATAATATTTTTTTATCGGGAAATCGAACACCTCGCGGTAAAAGTCGAAGTCGGGCATTGGCGAAAGACCTCTTTCGACGAGCAATTTATTAACGCTCGACATACTCGCCTCGACGTCGTCAAGTATCGTGCCGTTGAAATCCCATATTACGTATTCATATTTTTTCATCTTCATTCTCAAGCTTTACGTACGCTGACCAATATTTATCGTACGTCACGAATCCTGCTTTTGCGCCCGACGGCTTTTTGATATATCTTTTGAAGGTATAATCGACAGCGACAAGCGGTGAGCGTGATTGTGACGAATGGAGTGCGGCTATTTTTATTGCCTCATTATAATCGTCGTCGCCGACCTCTCTGCCCTCGGTATATAATATGACGTGCGATCCCGGAGCGTTCTTCACGTGAAACCACAGGTCGTCCTTATCTGCGCCAAAGGTGAGCTGGTCGTTTTGGATATTATTTTTTCCGACCTTAACGGTGAAACCTCCGCTCGTTTTGAACGTCAACGGCTCGCTCTTTTTCGTCTTTTGGACGTATTTTTTGCTTCCGTTTTGACCGATATATCCGTTCATTGCAAGTTCGTCGCGGATATCCTCGAGCTCACGCTCCGTTATTGCTCTTGAAAGTGCATCCTCTACAGTTTCGAGATATGCGATATCGCTTCTCGTCAGCTTTACGCGCTCCTCGGTGATGCGCTCCGCGTTTCTGTACTTTTGGTACTTTTTATAATACACCTGAGCATTAGCCGACGGCGAGAGCCGTTTATTGAGCGGTACTGTTACCTCGACGTTATCCTCATAATCGAACAGCGTTGCCTTCTCCATACCGTATTTCAACATATAGAGGCTGCCGATAATGAGGTCGCCGTATTTTTTATATTTATCCTTATTCTTGCACTCCTCAAGATCCTCGAGCTGTGAGGCAAGCTTCTTTTGCTCGTGCGCCATTGCGGATGATATAAGGTGTGCGATATCCGTTTTCTTTCTCGATGCGGTTTCAAGCGAGCCTTTTTTCGAATAATACTCATTTTGAAGCTCGGCAAACGTTTCGAACGTTTTTCTCGGCTTATCTCCGTACTGCGTTATCTCGATAAACGAATATTCGATCGGCTTCCCATCGCTCTCGCTGACGATACACGGAGTAAAGCTACTGTTTTTTATTACCGAAACGACGCTTTCAAGCTCGTTCCAAAGTCTTTCTGCGCCACCCTCTCTTTTCGGTGCATCGGTAATTCCGAACGCGCGGAACGAGATCTCGCGGCAGACGAGCGGGCTGAGTCCCAAAAATGACGACAAGAGGAAGCTGTCTGCTGTTTTTTCCGTTTCGTCGTAAAGTGATGCGAACTGCTCTTTCGTCACCTCGAGCGTATTCAGCTTATCCTGTGCGGGCGGAAGCTCATATTCCGCACCGATGAGGGTGAGGCGTTTTCCGTTGGTGAGGTCTGCGCTCTTCAGCACGCCCATTATACGATCATCCTCGCCGAGCAGGAAAAGGTTCGAATATTTTCCCATTATCTCGACGACGATATATTTTCTTCTCGAATAGCCCATCTCGTCGGGCTTCTCAAAGCCTATTTTTATCACTCTGTCGAAGCCATACTGCTCTGCGCTGACGATCTTCGACGATGCTATATGCTTTCGAAGCAGCATACAAAAACCCGTCGGTGTCGATGGGTTTTCTCTTTCGTCTGCGCCGACCGAGATACGCGGTGACGACGGTGAGCACGACAATATGAGGTTTGTGTCCTTTTTATTTCTTCCGCTGATATATAGCGAAACGACGACGCTGTCCTTTTCGGGCATATACACCTTTTCTGCCTTTGCGCCGACGACTTCTCTTTGCAGCTCGTTTACCACTGCACTGCAAAATCCACTGTCAAATGCCATTATTACCTCAAATACGGCTCAATCTCTCGCAAACCGTTTCCAAAATCTCTTTTTCCTTCTCGCCAACGCCCAAGAGCTTTTTCCTTAATGAGCGGACGAGCTTTTCGTTATATTGTTTTCTGTCCTCGTTCGTATCACGTTCAAAGCCGATATACGTATCTTCTTCGGAATATTCTATCTTCTCGCCCGTATACCTTGTCACCAACACGACGTACGGCTTTCCGTGCTCGACGGAATAGACCTCTTTTTCGATCATATAGCCGTTATCCCAAAGATATTTCCGAAGATATTCCTGATGCCGCATCGGTTGGAGGATAAGCGTACACTCACGACACCTTTCTGCGCGAGCGATGATATCAGCGATAAGTATTCCGCCCATTCCGCAGATCGTTACGGTATCGTAATCGTAATCGACGCCGTCAAGTCCGTCGGCGAGGAAAAAAGTCATTTTTTCAAACACCTCGAAGCGTATCGCCGTTTTTTTTGCCGACTCGAGCGGGCCGACGTTGATATCCGTTACCGCACTTCTTTTTATTTTCCCGTCTTTCACGAGTTTTGCGGGCAGATACCCGTGGTCGCTCCCGACGTCGACCAAAACCGCGCCCTCGGGAACGAGCGCATATACGCTCTCAAGTCTTTTTCCTAAATTCATTTCTATTCTATAAACGTGTCGATAAGCTTGAAGCCATTCGGGATATTGAGTCCGTTCTCGCATTTTTTCTCGCTGAACGTATCGACTCCGTTTTCTTCTTTTCTCGTATCGTAAATTATAAACGGCACGCTTTCGGGTGAATGCGTACGTATCTCTATCGGTGTCGGATGGTCGGGGCAGAAAAGAATTCTCAGGTCCATACCCTTTACGTTTTCAAGGATATATCCGAGCATTTCATCGAGGTATTCGATCGACTTCACCTTTTCCTCGGCGTTACCTTGGTGGCCGCACTCATCGGGTGCTTCAACGTGGAGATACACGAGGTCATATTTCTCGAGCGCATCCACAGCCGCCTTCGCTTTTCCGCTGAAGTTGGTCTTGATATTACCCGTTGCGCCCTCGACGTTGATAACGTCCATTCCTGCGCATATTGCGATTCCCTTTATCAGATCGACTGCACTTATCGCAACGCCCTTCAGTCCAAATCGCTCCTCGAAGCTCGGGAGTGCGGGTTTCATTCCGTTCGCCCAAAGCCAGATCGAGTTGGCGGGGTTTTTGCCCTCTGCTTTTCTTTTCAAATTTATCGGATGATCCTTCAAAAGCGAATAGCTCTTCTTCATCAGCTCGAGATACTCTTCGCTTTTCGGAAGATATTCTTTTATCTTTCGTCCCAATATATCGTGCGGTCTTGAAAACTCGGGTGGTGTCGGGCAATTATCCCACATCAAGCAATGGCGATAGCTGACACCGGGGTGGAATTTGCGCTTTTCTGTTCCGAGGTGCTCGTCGATATAGCGAATAAGCTCTGCGGCGCTCTCGTTATCGATCTCGCCTGAGCTATGGTCGATCATCGTCAATGCCTCGTAATCGTCGCTATCCTCGGAAAGCGTTACGATATTGCATCTTATTGCCGTTTGGGTATCCGACATCGGTATTCCCATACTGAGTGCTTCAAGCGGTGAACGTCCCTTCGAATAGACTCTCGGATCGTAGCCAAGAAGCGCGAGGTTTGCGGTGTCACTCTCGGGAACCATTCCAAGAGGTGTCGGAAGCGTCATTCCATACACACTTCGCTTCGCGATATAGTCGATATTCTCTTTTTTTGCCGCCTCAAGCGGTGTTTTATTTCCAAGCGACTCGATCGGTCTGTCCGCCATTCCGTCGCCGATAAATATCAGATATTTCATAAGCTTTCCTTTCGGGATCAATCGATCAGCTCTTTATAGACTTGATTCTTCGCGATCCCTCTGTCTTTTGCAACGGCTTTACAAGCATCCATTTTTTGAAGTCCAAGCGATGCATAATGCTCATAATGCTCCTTTATGGTCATCTCACTCCAAAATTCGTGCTCGCTTCCGTTATATCCGCTGACAACGAGGACGTATTCGCCCTTCTTACCCTCGCTTTTTGCAGCTTCTTCAAGAGAAGTCAGGACTATCTCCTCGTTCAGCTTCGTCAGCTCGCGGCAAAGCGCGATCTCACGGTCACCAAAGCTTTCATAAAGCTCTGTGATAACGGTCGAATATTCGTGAGGTGAGATATAGAACACCATCGTTCGTTTTTCGGTCTTCAGCTCGTTCATTCTTTCGCGGCGAGCCGATTTATTTTTTTCGAAAAATCCTTCGAACACGAAGCGTCTCGTGTCTATTCCGCAAGCACTCAACGCACAGATGACTGCGCTTGCGCCGGGGACGGGTAAGACCTTCACTCCGCTGTTCTTCAAATATCTGACGAGCTCGACACCCGGATCGGAGATACACGGTGTTCCGGCGTCGGTGATTATTGCCGCGGTCTCTCCGTTTTGGAGGCGCGCCAATATCTCCTCGTGACGACTGTTCTTGTTATGCTCATAATAGCTGACAAGGCTTCCCTTGATGCCAAGCAGCATCAAAAGCTTTCCGCCGACACGAGTGTCCTCGGCACATATAAAATCTACGCTTTCGAGTATTTCTTTTCCTCTTATCGTCATATCACCCATATTTCCTATCGGTGTTGCAACGACGTAGAGCACTCCTCTTTCGATCTCGCCCTTCATTTTTTGTCCTTTCGATTATTTCGAGGCTTTCTTTCTGTGCTTCATCTTACGAAGCTTGATATATACCTTCGGCATATGGTTGACGAGGAAATCCTTCAAAATATCACGCATTTCTTTATAGATATCGTGCAATTTTACGAAAAGCTTTCTCGGGGTATGCTTACCCGTAAACCACATATCGAGCCATTTTTCATACGGTCTTCCGAGCCATTTCGGAAGTGCGAACGCCAATTTATAGCGTTTTACAAAATACATAAAGTATGCTTCAACGAACAACACCTCGATCTCGGGGAATTGGGGTTGAACGAGTATAACGTCCTTCGTGGGATCGATGACCTCGGGCAAAAATCCTGCCTTCTTCGAGATATCATAGAGCTCTGTTCCCGGATAGGGATAGAAGATGTTCGGGATAACACGGTCGCTCTTTATTTTCGCGTTGAGCTTAACTGTTTTCAACGCCTTATGAAGATCCTCGAACGGAAGTCCTATTATATTATATGTAAGCTGAGCGATGCCGTATTTATGGAACCACTTTGAGCAGTTGATTATCATCTCATCAGTCTGGTATCTCTTGAGATACTTGAATCTCATCTCTTGGTCGCCGCTTTCGAGTCCCATATCGATCGTATAGAAGCCCGCTTCCTTCATCTTTCTGACGGTATCCTCGGTGAGAATATCGAAGCGGATATTACCCGTGCAAGGAAGCCCGATCTCTTTTTTATAAAGCTCGATGAATTCGTCAAACCAATCGGGGAACATATTGAAGATCGCATCACGGAAGTTGATAAACTGGATATAGGGATGCTTCTCGAGAAGCGTTTTGAGATACAATATTGCATTTTGGGGGCTACGGAAACGAGCGTAGATCTTTTTGTTCGGATATACCTTTCTGAAATTTCCGTTACCGCAATAGGTGCAGTTATAGAAGCAGCCGCGGCTGACTACGACGATAGCGGTGTTGACCTTTGAGCTGTTGAGGTTATCGTAATCAAAAAGGTCAAAATCGGGGATCGGGATACGGTCAAGGTCTTCGAAGAGCGGACGAACGGGGTTTTCCTTTATAGTACCGTCCTCAAGCTTGAACCATATACTCTCAACGTCAGTATAATCCTCGCCTGCGGTCATTTTGTCGCAAAGCTCGAGCTCAGCATATTCGCCGTCGCCGATACATACACTATCGACACCGTCGATCTCAAGCACCTCCTTCGGTGCGAGGGTACAATGGTAGCCGCCACAGATTATATGAACGTTGGGACACGCCTCGCGAGTCCATTTTATATACGTTTGTGTATCGGGGAACGCGGTCGTTCTGATCGAAAAACCGATTATATCGAACTCTCCGAGCTCCTTAAGTCTTGCTTTATAGTCTTCTTCTGTATGTTGATAGAAAAGATGGAACAGCTTGCAATCGTGACCGCCTTGCTTCAAAACGGCTGAGATCGACGCAAGTCCCTCCATATAGTTACCGCCGTTGGACTTTCCTTTCACGTCTCTGTCGGTATAATCGGGATAAACGAGAAGCATTCTCGCTTTTTTTCCTTCCAAATTTTTCAAGCTCATTATTTTTCCCTTTCTATTCTTTCGCATCATACCACGTTTTTCCGACCGCCACGTCAACGGTGAGCGGTACGAGAAGCTTCGTGCAATTTTCCATTTCCGTTCTCAAAAGCTCTGCGACCTTTTCGGCGTCCTGCTCGGGACATTCGACGAGCAGCTCGTCGTGTACCTGTAGGATAAGCTTTGATGAGGGGAATTTTTCTTTTAATGCTCTGTGGACACCGAGCATCGCATATTTTATTATATCAGCCGCTGTTCCTTGGATCGGTGTGTTTTTCGCAACACGCTCTCCGAACGCGACGATCGTTTTTTTCGAATTTCGAAGCTCGGGGAGGCTGCGGCGACGACCGAACATCGTCGATACAAATCCGCTTTCTCTCGCTTCTTCAACTGTTTTGTCAAGATATTCCTTTACCTTCGGATAGGTCTTGAAGTAGCCCTCGATATATTCCGCCGCTTCTCTTTTCGTAACTCCGATATCGCGAGAAAGCGAATAATCCGAGATGCCGTATACTATTCCGAAGTTGACTGCCTTCGCACGTTTACGAAGTGTGCTCGTGACCATATCCTCGGGAACACCGAACACCTGAGACGCCGTTATCGAGTGGATATCCTTTCCCGTGTTGAACGCATCGATAAGCGTTTCATCACCGCTTATATGTGCAAGCACGCGAAGCTCGATCTGCGAATAGTCGCAATCGACGAGGACGTATCCATCCTTCGCGGCGAAGAACCTCCTCAGCTCTCTGCCCGCTTCTGTTCGAACGGGGATATTTTGCAGATTCGGTTCAACGGACGAGAGTCTTCCCGTCATCGTCAAGGTCTGCTTGAACGTTGTGTGTATCCTTCCGTCGCGCTTGTCGATACATTCGCGAAGTCCGTCGGCATAGGTGCTCTTGAGCTTTGCTAATTGGCGATATCCGAGCACGAGCGGGATCAGCGGACATTGATCGGCAAGCTCCTCGAGCGTTTCGACGTCGGTGGAATATCCCGTTTTCGTCTTCTTTCTCGATCTTAGTCCCATCTCCTCGAAAAGCACCGTTCCGAGCTGCTTCGGTGAATTGATATTGAAGGTATGACCGACCATGCCGTAGATCAGCTGCTCATACTCATTGATGCCCTCCATCAATTCGCCGGAATAACGCTTCAAGCCCTCCTCATCGGCGAGAAATCCGGTTATCTCCATATCGAAAAGCACCTTTGAAAGCGGAAGCTCGAGCTCACGGTAGAGCTTTTCTCTCGGAGTATCCTTTATCTCGTCAAGAAGAGTATCGCGAAGCTTTTTCAAAACGTAGCTTTCGTCGGCGTTCGACGAGCCGAGATACGTCAATGCGAGCTTTTCGGGTGTTATTCCGCCCTCGTTCGGACTAAGCACATAGGCGATGAGCGAGAGGTCGTCGGTTATACTGTTAAATGCTGCTTTATAATTTTCATAGAGGAAGTGTGCCGTGTCCTTATAGGACATAACAGTGACCTTATAGCTGTCATCCTCAAAAAGAGGAAGCACGTCCTCGTCAAGTGTGCAGGTATAATAATTATCGCCTACTGCGGCATACAACCACATATTTTCGTCATACGAGACGAAGGCTTCGTCTTTTTTTGCGGCTTCGAGAAGCTCACTTGCCGTGACGGTCTCATATTCGACCCTTTCGGTCTCCTTTGTTGGATCTGCCTCATCATCGAGCCCGAAGCGTTCGATCAGCTTCAAAAATTCAAGCTTCACAAAAAGTGACTTCAACTCCTCGCGCATCACTGCGTTTCTCGTATATTCTTCTATATTATCGCTTATCGGGACCGTCTTACAAATCTCACCGAGCTGACGGCTCAGATACGCCATCTCTTTATCGTTTTCGAGCTTATCGTGGAGACTTCCCTTTACTTTATCGAGATTTTCATAAACGCCGTTGAGGTCATAGTAGTCGGCAATAAGCTTTTGTGCCGTTTTCTGTCCAACACCCTTGACACCGGGGATATTGTCGGAGCTGTCTCCCATCAACGCCTTCACGTCGATGAGCCTTATCGGATCGACTCCGTATTCTTCTCTTATCCTCGAGGGAGTATAGACCTTCGTTTCGTTGGTCGAAGCAAGGAAAACGGTCGTTTTATTGGTAACGAGCTGGAAGCTGTCGCGGTCGCCCGTGACGATATAGCACCGTTCGTCGTTCTCCTCGGCGATCCTCGAAAGCGTTCCGAGGATATCGTCAGCCTCATAGCCGCCCTTTTCGAGCACCTTGAGTCCCATATATCTTGCCGCATCCTTTGCTGATTGGAGCTGTGCGGCGAGGTCCTCGGGCATTCCCGAACGAGTCGCCTTATATCCGTCGTACGCCTTATGCCTGAACGTCGGCTCGTGAAGGTCGAAAGCAATTGCGGCGTAGGTGAAGGGACCTTCCTCCGCAGAAAGAAATTTTTGGAGGATGTTCACGAATCCGAAGACCGCGTTCGTCGGAAGCCCATCCTTTGTCGTCAACGGCTTCACACCGTAGAACGCTCTGTTCAATATACTGTTGCCGTCGAAAACGATCATACTCATTGACAATACTCCTCCATTTCTCCGAGAAAAAAGTATATACCCATACAGAATTATTATACACCAAAACGAGCCAAAGTCAAGAGAATTTACGTCTTTTTGTTTTCTCTTGCGAGGGTATTATTTCCTGTTGATTTTCTCGATAAAATGTAGTATAATATAATCTGTAATTTTATTCGAATCTATTTTGCAAGGGAGGGCCAAAAAATGTATCGTTCAACACACAAAAAGCGTATGCTTTCGTTCCTCCTTGCGATGATCTTTATTCTTTGCTCGTTCTCATACGTTTTTGCGGACGAGGGTGCGCCGTCCACTGAGGGATCGACGCCTGCTGAGGGATCGACGCCTGCTGAGGAATCGACGCCTGCTGAGGAATCGACGCCTGCCGAGGAATCGACGCCTGCCGAGGAATCGACGCCTGCTGAGGAATCGACGCCTGCTGAGGAATCGACCGAGGAAACGATCGGAGATCTCGAGGGGTTGAAGGCGGCGATAGAAAACCGCCAAACGAAGATCAAGCTTTCGGGCGTTATCGAATTTGTTGAGGCGATCAGCATTCCCGAGGCGTCGTTTGAGATTAGCGGCGGAGAGCTTGTCGGTGCAAGCTTCACGGGGCTCGGGCACATCACCTTTACCCAAACAAAGCTTTCGGGTGTGTTGACGGTATCGTCACGCGCGATGATAAAGATAGACGGCGATTCGCCGTCGATAGTTGCCTCCGACAGCTCGACCGTTGTCGTCACGGGCAGCGTTATAACAGAGGGCGACGGTCTGACCGTCAGCGGAAACAGCTCGGTCACCATAGAGGGTGGCATTGATGCGGGAGGCGTCGGTATCGTTGCTGACGGCGGAAGCGTCAACGTCAGCGGAGAAACGAAAAGCGGCTCGGACGGAGTCAGGTTCACGAAGCTTTCTGCGATAAAAAAGATCGGTGCGATAAAAGCCGAAAGCGGTGTTATGTACCGCGATATGAGCGGCGAAGGCGGAGTTTTTCCGAAATACTCGCTCGGGGCGACCATCACGTTCGTCAGCGACGGGGCGATGACCTTGAGATACGATTCCGCGGAATACACGATCCGCTCCAAAACGGCGGGCGAGGTCTCAAAATTCAAGGTCACCTGTGACAAAACGGATTTTTCCGATTATGATGCGCTCGGATACAAGGTGTTCAAGTCGTTCACGATGGCTTCCGAAAACTGCGATGCTGACATCAAATACACGAACGAACACCGCAAGGGTGCTTCTGCAATATTGGTCAAAAACGACGGCTCGACCACAACGATGCTTTCCGACGAAAAATATAGTGGCGGTTTCGAGGTCAAGGGCGTTGAAAACCTCACGATCGGATTGTATTTGACGTTGATGAAGCACACGGTCACGATACTGAAAAGTGAAAACGGAGTGATCTCGTGCGGTGAAGAGCTAATGTTCTACGAGGGCGAGACAGTCGAATTCCGACTCACGCCCGACGACAAATATTATGCCGAAAAGATCATCATCGGCGGCGAGGAATTCACCCCCGACGGCAATGTGTTCTATTATACGATATTATCCGACATTGACGTCAGCGCCTCATTTAAGCCCGACAGAAAGATGTTCACCGTCACCATCAGACAGACGACGGGCGGTACGGTCTCGCATAAGGGTACGGTCACGGTGTTCGAGGGCGACTCATTGACGCTCGTTATGAAGCCCGACGACGGACATTATCTTTCGATGATCGAGATCAACAAGGAATTGATGGAGCGCAGCGAGACCTACACGATAGAAAATATAACCGAGGACCTCATCGTTTTCATAACCTTCAAGCAATCGAAGACGTATTCGATCGTTTTGAAGCATACCGCAGGCGGTACTGTCACCGCCGACGACACCGACGTTTTTTACGGCGGCAGCACAAAAATACGAATAACTCCCGACGAAGGGTACGTTGTCGACAAGGTCATCGCCGATTCCGGCACGCTCACGGCAACGAGCGACCCGAATATATACAGGCTCAAAAGCATCACCGTGGACACGACGGTGACAGTCAGCTTCAAAAAGCTCGACGGCGAATTGCCTCCGCCCCCTGTTGAGATGCTGAAGGTAAGCGACGTAACTTGGGACTACCACCCGATACGTCTTGAGCTGTTTGAATACACCGTCATTTCCGAAGACGTTATCGAAAAGCTGAAGACCGATTATCCGGACATCGCGTTCTCGATCATCGGCGAAGGCTTCAACTGGAATTTTGCGGCAGGCGACGCGGAGCATTTTCCCGAGGGCGACCTCGATTTCGGTGTGCTCGTCGGAAGATCGGAATTTGAAGAAAACCATCTCGCTTTCGCAGGCGGATCGAATTATATCTCCGTTACCATCCCCGACGGAACGCCGACTGTCGGCGAGCTGAAGGTGTTTGCCGGAAGACCATTCACGGGACTTCCCTTCCGTGCCTTCTCATATAGCGACGGCAAATACACACAGATCTCCGAATGCTTTTGCGATGCATACTTTGAGGTCACGATACCGCTCGGCAACAAAGAGATACTGATGCTTTGTAACGCTGAACCGGCGAACACGGTCACGATCAAGATCGAAGGAAACGGAACTGCAACGCCGAACGCAACGAAATACATCAAGGACGGCGACAGCATTAAATACATATTTGAGCCCGACGCCTCCTCGTATCTTGCGAGGGTAACGATCAACGGCTCGCCCGCATATATGAACGGTCACGTGCTTCTCATCGAAAACGTGACGGAGGATCTCGAGATCGTTTGCGTCTTTTTGCCGCACGAATCAAGTGAGATCAGCAGATATCAGCTTCCCATAATCGAGAACCGAGCAGATATAATCGTTTACGTTTTCGCGTTTGTCGGAGTTGGTTGCTATTTAATTTACATCGTCCTGCGCAGAACGGGAAAGATCAAATATAAAAAAGAGTTTTAATTTGAAAGGAGCGTTTTTTTGATGAAATTCAAGCATTTTTGTTTTATATTAACAACATTCCTCTTGATGCTCTCGCTTTATGGCTGTGCGCTACTTGGGTTCACAGACGAGGAAAGCGAGGATACATCGGTCCAATCAACCGTTTCGAAGGAGACCTCGACCGCGGTCAACGTTGGTGAAGACCTGAAATGGCCCAAGGACAACGTTCTTGCAAAGCTTATTCCCGAGTTTTCGGCAGGAAGAACGATCGAGATACTCGAAAACGATCAATACGTTCGCTTCAAGATCACCGACGTCACGAAAAAGGATTTTTCGGATTACGTCTCGAAGCTCATAAAAGAAGGCTTTGACGACGTCGTATATACCGCAGATGAGTTGTTCAGCGCAAAGAAAAACACTCAAAGCGAGCTTGGTGTTGTGATTTATCTCACCGACTCGACGATAACGCTCGAGATCGCGAAGGAGATATCACCCGAGGTGTCCGACGAGAGCGTTGATCTCTCCGAGGGTGAGACATCTGCAACCGATGAGTCGAATTTTGACGAAAGCTCTGAGGAAGATTCAAGTATCGATGACTCACTCGATGAAGAGACACCGAATGATGAGTCTATAATTGAAGAAGAAGAAGAAGAAGAAAACGAATAATTCAATCTATAATACGCATAAAAAAATCACTTGTGATATCACAAGTGATTTTTTATTCGTTAAATTCAGAAAAGTCTGATCTTTTTTGCGATCGTCTCACCGTCGAATCTGATCACACTGTATGCGCCGTCAAATTCCGCCTCGACAAGATGGCCGTCGATGTTGGCTTGGAGCGTGTGCTGTTGTTCGATGATCCCCTCGAGCTCCGCATACACGTCTCCGTTGATAACGAGCTCGTTGGTATGCTTCACTCTTCTGTAGCATATATCGTATTTGAGCATTCTTGCTTCAAGCAAGATCCTATTCTTGACCTCGGTGTCGGCTTTCCTTATTATTTCGGAATCCTTTATCTCCTCGGTCGGTTCAGCAACGTTCTCCGAACCGAGCTCTGCCACCGTTTCTTCGACGGGCGGAAGCTTTTTCAGCTTTGAATTTGCATTTATGCCCAAGAATAAATAGTAGAGCACCCAAGCGTGAAATAAGATATCAAGCACAGACTCGAAAGCAAATTCGCCGATAACGATCATACAAACGGTGTCGATAACAAACATCACGAGTGCGAAGATGATCCACCCAATGCGATGCTTTTTCGAGAAGAACCACGCCGCGAGATAGAGCAAAACTATCACTATTGAGATCGCGAGAAGGATCACAAAAAACGAGCTGTCGAGGAAATAGATCTGATCGGGTTGATATTGATCCTCGGGAAGATACCCGCACGCCACCCAGCCGAATCCTGTCAGATAATAGGGCAAAAAAGCGGAAAAGAGAAAATAGCTGTCCGAGTTAGTCATGATCAGAACCATATTTACTGCCGTTGCTATGACCAAGACAAGCAGATTTAATCTTGAGGTATTATACTTTTGTTCGAGCACCTCGCGTTGCGAGACCGAGGTGTTTTTTGAAATCAGCTTTGACATATTAGCTCCTTTTTCAAATTGTTTTTTTCAGTATATCACATATTTCTGCAATTGTAAAGATAAATCAAAAAAAGCAGAGAGCTTTAGCGTGTTATCCTTAACGGAGAACACGCATCGAGATAAATCCCTTGCGGGATTTTCGATATACGCCTGCGGCGTTCGATATGTGCTGACGCACTCGATATGTTTGCTATGCAAACGAGGGATTTATCTCATATCGAATTGTCGTGGAGCGACAATATATCGAGCTTGAGCGCAGTGAAAGCATATCGAGTCAACGAAGTTGACATATCGACAGAAGAAAAAAGAGCACGAATAGAAGGATTTATTTCCTTTTACTCTTGCTCTTTCTGCTTGTTATAAGGGTTTGGGCTTAGCCCATTTGCATTTGACTCGTCAAAGGTGATGCTCGCACTTAGTGGTATTATTATAATTCTCCGCTAAGAACAACACGATTTGAGCTCTCTGCTTTTCTGTCTGTTATTTAATATTAACTGTTACCTTTGCTTCGCCCGTGCGTATGGATGAGCCGATAATCACTGTAAAGCTATCTTCGCCGACAAAGCCGTCGATCGGGTAATATTCATATACACCGTTTTCGATCTCCTTGACGGAGCCGTATTTGGGAGCGACGTTGATGGCGCAGCCCGACAGCATTCCGCTTTCTGTCTCGAGATTGATCGTGAGCGTTTCTCCCGCCTTACCCTCAAAGCTATCAGTTTTGAGCTTTGGTGCATCAAGCGTCAATTTGCCTTTAGCGTAGAGATAGGTATCGTCATAGATCGAATGGATCACAGGATCGGTGGATTTATAAGCAGAATAATATACTCCGGGGCCGCCGTCTTGATAATACATCTTGATGGAGTTCATATAACCCGTTTCCACGCCGACACGAAGATAGGTGCGATATCTTTCGAGGTATTCGCCCTTATCGAATGCATCACCGCTGATCTCGATCTCAACGCCCAAGCCAAGCTGTTTGCTGAGTGTCGCATTATCATATACGCGGTTTGCAGTAGCGTCCTCATGGAACATATAGTTCGGTTGCATACAAGCTGCATCGAAGCCATACGATTTCCAATCACGAAAGCCCGGTGATTGATAATAGGGGATCCAGATGAAGAGATATCCGAGAGAATGGAGGTAATCAGCGGTAAATTTCAAAAGCTCACCTTCTTGGGGGTCACCCGTTTCGATAGCTTCGTGATACCAATAGAAGCCGTCAAGACGGAGGTTATCGTATCCGCCCGCTTCATAACGAGCGATAAGGCGGTCGATCCACCATTTTATTACCTTTTTTCTATCCTCAATATTATTAAAATCTTCGTTCACTCCGTCGCCGTCAACGTCGCCGAAGTTTTTGTCGCCGTGTACTGTCGAGAATATCGAGAAGTATATCGGCATCGTTGTGTCCGTTCCGAGAGCAGCATCCATCTCGTCAACTGCAAGTGAAAGTCCTTCAACGTTATTATCCTCATAGAAGAGGTCATCCTCAAACGCCAACCAGTCGCTCTTATTAGCAGGCGCAGCGGGATTATAATAAAGTCTTCCGCCCGACGGACATACTGTCATACACGGCAAGAAAAGGAACGAATCGAAGAAGGTATCAACGATGTTGCCGTCTTTATCCATATATGCTACGTAGGGGAGGTATTCTTCTTTTGTATTCAAGCCCGTTGCGGGGTTTTCACATTTGAAGGTATAGGAGAGCATCAGGTTTTGTGCGCCCTTCAAAACGTCTGATGAGAGATACTCGTTCGGGTATTTTATAATCAAATCAGAAAGTTCGATATCTTTTGCATTTTCGACATTCTTTTTGCCGAACACTTCTATCTCATCTATCCAAACGTGACTTCCAACACTAAACTCGACTTTAACAAATCTCGCTTTTGTCGCATCAAATTCAGCAACGTAATTCACTCTTCCCGCATCATTTGAGGTCGTGGGGATGCCTCTGTCGATCACGCCCCAGCTTTTTCCGTCCATAGAGCCATAAACGGTTACGAGTGTTGAAGCCTCGATACCTGCTGAACCATGGAAATATCCTATTGTTACCTTTGATACTGCGCTGATCTTATCAAGATCAAAAATAACTTCTCTGCTTTCAGAACGCGAAAAATGGAAATATTCACCATTACCGTAATCGGAATCTGCTGAAGCTTTTTTGCCGTTAGTGAGAAGTGGGCTTGTGATTGGTGAATTGTAATAAGTCGTTTGGTATACTGTGTCGAGAATAACGCCTGCATAGATACGATATGATTTTCCGAGTACGAGGTTCTTGACGTCGTTATAGTCGCTTTCGCTTGAGCTCCAATAGATATCCTCCTTGACCTCGGGAAGAGCGGGGCTCTTATAGTATTCGGGTGTCGTTCCGACATCCTCGTCCTTCGGCTTATCCTTATATTTATATACGCAAAACTCATCAACGTAGAGCCAGATAGACGTCAACGCTTCCTTCGGAACACTCGCTCTGACGTATCTTGCATCGACGCCGCTTTGCAGCTTCAAGTCAAACAATATATTCGTATTATCGGCAGGGTTCGCTGTGCGATACACCTTTCCGAGCTCGGTGAAGTTTACTCCGTCTGTCGAAATGGAATATACAACGTATTTCGGGAGTATAGCCGTCATCGACTTCGCGCTTACCACACTCAATCCGATGTCGCAGATCTCGCTCGTTACCTCGCCGAGATCAAGCGTTATATCAACGCCCTTTCTTCCGACGAATGCGATCGAGCAAAGCGTTCCCTCATAAGTGCCGCCGGTCATAAATACGCCGTCGGTGAGCTTCGTTCCGTTTTCGTCGGGGAGTCCGTCGTAGATCTCTCTTGACGTGGTATACGGTTTACCTGATGAAATAACGTAACGTTCCTTGTCAGTACGATCTATCTCATATTTATACAATGCGTTGAGCTCATCGACCGTTGGAGCTTTCGTACTCGTGCTTTCATCGATGCTTTCCTCCAAGCTAACGTCCGCGCTCACTTCTCCGTTGCTCTCTTCGCCCGTCGGTGTACAAGCGAAAAGCGTCGGCAACAGCAGTGATGCAAGAAGGACCAAAACAATTAATCTTTTCATTTTTCAAAAATCCTTTCTATTGCATTATTATCTTATACCTTACCTCGTTTCGCACCTTCGAAAGCAAAACAAACGTCAGCACGATCCAAGCTACAGTAACAATGGCTTCTGTTTCTACGATATATTTTCTTATCGGCATATAGATGATCATCGCTCCGCTGAGCAAAACGCTCATTATCGACAACAATCGCGGCATAAAGAACAACGTCGTCGCGTCCTTGTCGGTCATAACGTCACAAAAATGCTTCAACTCACGATACACTATCAGCACGACCATCAGCGATGCACAGATATATACGACACCGACGATCGCCATCGTCAGCTTTGCTTCGGTCGGCGCTTCGTGGTAGGACTCGGCAAGTGAGAGACCGTAGCTGAAATAGTCGGCAAATCGGAAGCGATAAAAATACACTACGCCCTGAACTGCCGCCAATATCGGCAACAGCTTCGTCAACGACTCGGAATAGAGCTTTCTTATCAAGAAAAAACCAAGGAAGATCAGAAGCGTTCCGACAAAATGAGGCATATAGTATTTGAAATCGACCACCAGATTGAAATAGAGAACGCATCCCGCTCCGATAAACGAGCAAGCAAGGCGAGTTCTCGTCAAGGTATAATATTTCGTGTTATCCTTTATCTCGCTTTTATATCTCTCGCCGAGGCGAGTCATCAAGGTCGAATTCTTTCTGATATCACGGAAGGTCTTCGAAATTTGGCTGAGCCAATATATACCCAATATTAGCGAGAGCACCATACACAACAGCATCGTCGTGTTTTTCAAATTAAAGATACTCATCAGCCAATCGTAATTCTCGATATTGATCTCGGCTTCAAGCTGAAAAAGCGGGAAAAGCTCGGGGATGAGTGTAAGCACGACCCTCGCGATCAGGAAAAACGAGGTGATACTTCTTGCATTCGTTATCGCACCGAAGGATGCCTCGCCATCGTTTCGTGCGGCAAGATACTCGAGTCCGTCGAAAAGATGCTTTGAATACATCACGATGCATATTATCTCGCATACGGAGAACGCCGTCACCAAAAGCATAAACAGGTTGGTGTCCGAACTTGCCTTCGAATTGATCCGATCGAGCATCAAGACACCCAAGATAAATCTTGCGCCCGAGATGGCGCTGAGGTAATAGGTCAGCTTCTTTAGTGCGAAGATATCTTCGTTGAACTCGGAAAACTCGCTGAGCGCGATATATATGAGTATCCAGCCGACAACGTCGGGAAACAAGTCATAGAGGCTGAACGTCGGAAACAAAAGGAACAACAGTCCGAGCGTCATCATTGGTGAGAAAAACTTTTTCAGCCCATAGTTTTCTTTTTTGAACATTCCGACTCCTTTCTATTCCTCGTCATCGTTGAATATCTTCTTGCGCTTCGCTTTTTTCTCCTTTTCCTTCTCCTCAAACTCGATGTCGCTCTCGATCTCTCTTTCGAGAAGGCGCGGAGTCGTTATCGACGCAAAGCAGGAATAGATGAAATAGATATTCAAAAGAAGGACGATATATTGGAATACCGTTACTATCACGAGAAAGTTTGTGACAAATTCCGTTTGGGTGAACACTATCATCAATATCCTCAAAACGAAATAGAGTGCTGTGAAATATCTCGTGGTGTTAGCCAACCGCTCAAGCGAGAAGGCTTTATTTTGATGTGCAAAGCGTGCAACGGCAATTTGGAACAAGAGACATATCGCGGTGTAGCAGAGCACGATCACGACCTCGACACCGAGCCTCGCTATCGCCTCGCCACCCTTGTCGCTGACCTCGATGACGCCATATCTGACAAGCATTCTGAAAGCCGAGCAAACACATCCGATCATTGCGGGTGCAATGCTGTATTTTACTATCGGGAAATGCTGACCTATGAGATACGCGCCATAGGCGAGTGTTGCATACCCGATGAAATCAAATCCTAATATCTCGAAAAGCAAAATTGCAAATCCGACTAAAACAACGCCAAATCCCAATTTATTTTCTCCTTAATTTTCTTCATTACCCATACAGCAGCGTTTATATTTCTTTCCGCTTCCGCAGGGGCACGGATCGTTCGGTCCGATCTTTTCTTTTTTTCTGATCGGAGATTTTTTGATCTTCTCCGTGCTTCCGCCGATCTGTGCGTTCGCGGCAGTCATTACCTGCTGACGTTGCATCGGTTGGCGTGGCATTACGGTCAAAAGTGAACGAACTGTTGATGACCTGATGCTGTCGATCATCTCGTCGAACATCCTCGAGCCCTCGATCTTATATTCAACGACGGGATCGTGCTGCGAATATGCACGAAGTCCGATACCGCTCTTGAGGTCATCCATCGCGTCAATGTGGTCGATCCAATGAGTGTCGACGCTGCGAAGCAGGATTATTCTCTCTATCTCTCGCATCTGCTCAGGCGTGAACATCTCGTTTTCGCGGATCGAGTATTGCGCCATCGCTCTCTCGTGGAGCATTTCATAGAGCTTATCCTTCGTCATAACGTTGAGCTCTTCTTGTGTATATTTGAAATCGTCCTCGCCGCAAAGCACACCCATAAAATGTCCTCTCAGCGAATCGGTGTTCCATTCGTCGGGAATATCGGAGCTTGCATAGAGATCTATCGCATCAGTGATATACGCATCGATCATTCCCATTATCTTTTCGCGAAGGTCACCACCGTCGAGCACCTCTTGGCGTTGACCGTATATTATCGTGCGCTGTTGGTTGATAACGTCGTCGAATCGGATCACGTTCTTACGGCGCTCGAAGTTGCTTCCCTCAAGTCGCTTTTGTGCGTTTTCGATCTGGTTGGAGAGTATTTTTGCATCGATCGGCTGATCCTCGGGAAGTCCGAGGTTGGCAACGATACCCGCAACTCTGTCGGAGCCGAAAAGTCTCATCAGATCGTCCTCAAGAGAGAGGTAGAATCTCGTCTCACCCGGATCGCCCTGACGTCCCGAACGTCCGCGAAGCTGATTGTCGATACGGCGGCTCTCGTGACGCTCCGTTCCGAGAATGAAAAGTCCGCCTGCCGCCCTGACCTTATCCGCTTCTTCTTTTATCTCAGAGCCGAATTTTTCCTCGAGCTCCTTGAAGCGTTCTCTCGCCTTCAGGATCTCCTCGTCCTCGGTCGCACCGAAGCCCGTTGCTTCAAAGATCAGCTCCTCGGAAAATCCTTCTTTTCTCATTTGCGATTTTGCGAGGAATTCCGTGTTACCGCCGAGCTTGATATCCGTACCACGTCCCGCCATATTGGTGGAGATGGTCACCGCACCCAATTTACCTGCTTGGGCGACGATCTCGGCTTCTTTGTCGTGGAATTTTGCGTTGAGTACGGTGTGCTTTATTCCGCGCTTCGTCAAGATCTTCGAAAGTGCTTCGGATTTGTCGATGGATACCGTGCCGACGAGTATCGGCTGTCCTTTTGCGTGGCACTCCTCGATCTGCTTCACGATCGCACTGTATTTTCCATTCACCGTGCGGTAAACGATGTCTGATCGGTCTATTCTTGCGAGCGGACGGTTCGTCGGGATCTCGACGACGTCGAGCATATATATCTCGCGGAACTCCTCCTCCTCGGTGAGTGCCGTACCCGTCATACCCGAAAGCTTTTTATACATTCTAAAGTAGTTTTGGAAGGTGATGGTCGCTTGAGTCTTGTTCTCGCGCTCGATCTTCACGCCCTCCTTCGCCTCGATGGCTTGGTGGAGTCCGTCGCTATATCTACGGCCGATCATAATTCTTCCCGTGAACTCGTCAACGATGAGCACCTGATCGTCCTTAACGACGTAATCGTCGTCGCGCTTCATAACACCGCGCGCCTTGATGGCAAGGTTGACGTGGTGCATAAGGTCGCTGTTTTCCATATCGGCAAGGTTATCGACGCCAAAATATTGCTCCGCCTTTTTGATACCATGCGCGGTCAAAACGGCAGTTTTCGCCTTTTCATCGACGATATAGTCGGCATCGATGTCCTCGTGGCTCTCCTTCGCGTCGAGCTCCTTTATTCTGAATACGCGAAGCGTACGCGCGAGCTTGTCTGCTTTTTCATAGAGGTCGGTGCTTTTTTCACCCGGTCCCGAGATGACGAGCGGTGTACGAGCCTCGTCGATGAGGATCGAGTCGACCTCGTCAACGATTGCAAAATTATGTCCGCGCTGGACCATACGCTCTTTATATGTCACCATATTGTCTCTAAGGTAGTCGAATCCGAACTCATTGTTCGTACCATATGTGATGTCGGCGTTATACGCCGCCTTTTTCTCTTCACTCGTCATTCCGTGGACGACACACCCAACGCTCATTCCGAGAAATTTGTATATTCTTCCCATCCACTCGCTGTCACGCTTTGCAAGGTAGTCGTTGACGGTTACAACGTGAACTCCATTGCCCGAGAGCGCATTGAGGTATGCGGGGAGCGTTGCGACCTGAGTTTTACCCTCGCCCGTTTTCATTTCGGCGATCCTGCCTTGGTGGATAACGATACCACCGATGAGCTGAACGTAATAGTGGCGTGTTCCGAGCACTCTCGTCGCCGCCTCGCGAACTGTCGCAAACGCGTCGGGAAGGATATCGTCGAGCGTTTCGCCCTTTTCAAGTCTTCCCTTCAAAACGTTCGTCTGCTCACGCAGCTCGTCATCACTCATCACGCTGTATTTATCCGCAAGCGCTTCTATCTCATCGGCGATAGGCTTTATCTTCTTTAGCTGCCTTTCGCTGTATGTACCGAAGATTTTATTTATAAGTCCCATTTCGGACTCCTTTCCCCTAAAAATAATTATACAAGTCTATTATACTACATTTTAAAGGAAAATGGTAGTGTTTTAATAATTTTTCTTTAAATTTTCATATAAAAAACAAAACGCCCCCGAAGGAGCGTTTCGAAAGGAGAATATTTAGTTGTATGAGGCTTTAGGCAATACCCTCGGTTATCTTTTTGCTCCAATAGTCATCGCTTGCTGCTATAGGATTTGCAAACAGAAAAAACAGAAAGTAAAAATTAAAAAAGTTGAAAATAATTTTTTCATAACGCCCTATGTTAATTGTTAAATAATCTTCCGTATCTCATAACGTAATAATCATCTGTTTTATAAAGATATTTAGAATTTCTTGTTGTCTCATCTGTCGGAATAACGTCAAAACCGTCACCGGCAATCTCATCTTTTGTATCATCATCAAGATATACCAAAATTCTAAAAAGACATGAACCTTTTCCCACGTGGTTTGTATCTTCACCTGACAAGCCCGAACCATACACATAGTGATATTTATCTTCTAAATAAATGTCCTCGGTGTCGATATTATATTTATCCATAAGATCAGAGATCATAATACCTTTTACTTCGTCGCGTAATGAGCTCATATTATGCACTATTTCATCGACGATTGGATCTTCCCAAAGTAACTCATTAATATTTGAGAGGTCATAATCATACTTTTCTTTATACAATTCAACAATACGGCTCCAAACTAAATCAATGTCCACAAAATAAAGCGCTTTATTGCTTTTAAAACATTCAAACGTTATTACTTCAATTTCATCATCTTCTATAGGGTCTGTTCCCAAACGCAACCTTAATGTAGTCATATCTTCTGTATTATCAGACACATCCTCGCTGACAGTCTCAGACTCATCTTCGCTCTCGTCTGTTGACACATCCTCGCTCACCACATCCGACACATCCTCGCTCACCGTTTCCGACACCGCCTCACTCACGTCCGCCGAGCTCTCTGCCTTGCTTTCCTCGTCAGGTGTGCAGGCAACAACGCCGAGAAACAGTGACACAAGCAAGATAGATGAGATAATAAATTTTAATTTTTTCATAAAAATTCCCCTTTATTTACATTTTATTGGCGTCAAATCTAGCAATCTTTCCCGGATAGTATTTGTTAATCAGTGCAAGAACCTCTCCGAGTTTTTTACCACATCTTACGCATAAAATCCTACCATGATAGTAATCTCTGTAAAACGATTTTTCATAAACTCCATAATTTTTAACAGAAGGTGGCAATGGTCTATACACTTTTCCTTGCTGACAATTTAGCAGCAATGTTTGCGTAGAATATTTTTGCAACGGGTCAATTCCAACCATAATGTCAAAAATTTCATCCCATTTCACACGACGATATGCAATACCAAAAATCGAAACGGTAATTCCTTCTGCTGATATATCATAGTATTTGAATTCAGAAAAGGCACAACCGCCAAGAACAACAAAGCCTATCGCACACATCATCCAGATTGCTATGTAAAGCTCGACTTGAAGATTCGGTTGCTGTAATGTAATTAACTTAGGCACAAATAAAATGCACAACACAAATACTGTCAATGCACAAGCTGAACCAAAATGTTGAATTCGTATCTTCATATACACCTCTCCTTTTGATAAAAATAAAAAACCGCAAGGGTGTTCTACCCCTGCGGTGATGCGCTGATGATGGTTTAAAAGGATACTCCCGCAGGGGTAGTCATATTTTCTTGTTCAAGTTCTAACTGTCCCATCGGTCCGTACCTCGCTTTCTTATTCTGTTTCCATTATATATATTTTATTGATGTTTGTCAATATGGTGTTGATTTTTTTGGATTTTTTTAGTATAATTAACTTATTGAAACGTTCGCACGAAAGGATCATCACGATGCTTGACATTCAAGTAGCACTACACGAGCCCGAGATACCGCAAAACACGGGCAACATCTCGCGCACCTGCGCCGTTACGGGTGCGGGGCTTCATCTGATCAAACCGCTCGGATTTACCATTACCGACTCGAAGCTGAAACGCGCGGGGCTTGATTATTGGAACGAGCTTGAGCTTTATTACCACGACAGCATCGAGGAGCTGTTTGCTCGGCTTCCCGACTACAAATTCTATTATTTTTCGACAAAGGCATCTAAGTGCTACAGCGACGTTGATTACAGCGGAAAGGTTTGTCTCGTTTTCGGAAAAGAGACGAAGGGACTTCCCGAATCCCTTTTACGTGAGCATCCCGAAAGATGTGTTCGTATTCCGATGCGCGACGAGCTTCGCAGCCTCAACCTTTCGAATTCAGTCGCTATTGCCGTTTATGAGGCGCTTCGCCAAAACGGTTTTTGCGAGCTCAACAAGGTTGGGCATCTTACTGAGCAAGAGTAAATTTTTAACAAGGAGACCTATATGAAGAAATTTTCCGTTTTACTTCTTTTGGCGCTAATACTTCCGATCTTATTTTCCTGCGGTGGCGAGACGTCCGACGTATCCACCACCTCTTCACCCACCGAGGTCAGCCTTCCCGACACCGACGATATGCAAGAGCTGCTCGACAGCGACAAGTTTGTCGAAAAGACGGCAGATCCCGAGATCGTCGAGGGTGCATCCGTCAGCGACGGCAGAGGCGTTGTTTCGGGATACTGTGAAACAGGTGCGGTCATCTATTTTTGCCGTGAGGGCAAGGTATTAAGCAAAGTAAACAGTGTTGACGGCACGTTTTTGGCTGAGTTTGAGATAAAGCAAAACGATTCACCGCTCACGCTCGACATATATGCGAAGACGGACTCAAAGGGATTCAGCGAGTCTGTTGAGGTGCGCTTGTTCTTCAAGACGAAGATCGAGGAGCTTGCGCAATCGATCGTTCGATTCGGCAGCGACGGTTGGCTCTTCTTCACAAACACCGAGCCGCAATACACGAACAACGATGTCCTCGAGGAAAAATTGACCAATATGATCACTCGCCGTGCGAAGCAAAAGGTCGATTGGTTGAAGCAAAACAAGGATGCGGAGCTGATCTATCTCCTTATACCGAACACCAACGAGATCTACAGCGAGTATATGCCGTCATCGATAGTCAAGGGCAGCGAGTCCTTGATGAAGCAGGTCGGCGATGCGCTCACGGAGGGTGGTGCTACGGTGCTCACCGTCACGGATGAGCTTTTCGCACACAAGGACGACGGATTCGATCTATTCCACAAGACAGACAGCCACTGGACAGAATACGGGGCATATTTTGGATACAAGACGCTTTTCGACTATATTTCGAAGGACTTCCCTGCCGCAGCACCGAGACCGATGACCGATTTCACGTTTGAGCGTGTTGTCAAGGATGCTGGCGACCTCTATTATGACCTTGGATTTGACGAAAAGAAATTCAAGGTGACGTCCACGTTTGCGACCGAAAAATTCGACACCGGCGTTGATATGCCGAAATATATGACAGACGATGCAACTCGTATCAACGAAGCAACGATGGAATATATGTCATTCTCAAGCTCAGACACGAGCAAGCCGAACGTCTTCGTTATGCGCGACTCTTATTCGGTAATGATGTTCGATTGGATCGCTGAAAGATGCCAAAACGTCGTATATAAACCGCTTTGGGAATTCGGCTTCCACACCGAAGAGATCGAAGGAATGGACGTTGACTACGTTATCTACATAATCTGCGAAATGAATATCCTTTCGATACTTCGATGATCTCTATATCTAAAAAAATACATATCAAACAAAAAATCGTTGAGGTTTCCCTCAACGATTTTTTTATTAATCAAGATTAAGGATACCGATCGCGTCGGTGATCGTTTTTTCGTATGCTTCTCTGCCGTATTTATCGACCTCGGCTTTATTTTTCTCGCCGTGAGTGAGGCATCCCGCACCGCCGATACATCCGCCGACACAAGCCATACCCTCGATGAAGTTCTCATCACCGATCTTTTTCGACGCCTTCAACAATGCAACACGACAAGCCTCGATGCCATCACAAGAGATCGCTTTCACTTGGAAATCGATATTTTGCTCCTTGAGTGACTCAACGACTGCATCGGAAAGACCGCCGCAACGAGCGAAGATACGTCCGTAGTATGATGCGTTATCGAGAACGCCGTCAGTAAGCGTTGTGATATCGACGTCCTTACTGTCGAACAATGCCTGAAGCTCCTCAAACGTGATAACGCTGTCGATAAACGGAGCTACTGTATCCCACATCTGCTCCGCCTTCTTTGCGGTGCACGGGCCGATGAAGACAACGCGGCTATTCGGATCGGTGCCTTTGATATACTGAGCGATGGCAGCCATCGGTGAAAGATTGTGTGAAACGTGCTCCTTCATCGTCGGGAACTGCTTTTTGATATACTCAACGAAAGCAGGGCAACACGACGAGGTCAAAAATCCTTTTTCCGCAAGCTCGCGTGCTTCCTTGAATGCCACTATATCCGCGCCGAGAGCCGCTTCGACTACCGTATGGAAGCCGAGTGCTTTAATACCCGTAATGACCTGACCGAGTCGAGCATACTGGAATTGGCTCGATATGGAGGGCGCGACAACGGCGTATACGCGGTAATTCTTGTTATTGTCGCTGTTCTTGATGAGATCGATCGTATCGAGGATGAACGATCTGTCGGTGATCGCTCCGAACGGGCATTGATATACACAAGCACCGCAGGAGATACATTTGCTTTCGTCGATCTGTGCCGCTTTCGTTTCGCTCATCGAGATCGCCTTGATCTTACAAGCGTTTTCGCAAGGACGTTTGTGGTTTCTTATTGCGCTATAGGGACAGACCTTTGCACAAAGGCCGCATTCAACACACTTCGATTTGTCGATATGTGCTTTCATTTGGTGGTCAAACGTTATCGCACCGCGCTTACATACGTCCTCGCATCTATGCGCGATACAGCCTCTACACGAGTCGGACACCTCATATCCGCCAACGGGACATTCGTCACAAGCAATATCGATTACCTCGATAATATTTTTTGCCGTTTTTTTGCGGCTCATTGCGAGTCTGACACGTTCTCCGAGGATCGCGCGTTCTTTATAGACACAGCATCTCATCGTCGGGGTCTTTCCCGGGGCGATGATCTTCGGGATCTCCGTCACGTTTTCCAAAAGAGTATCGTTCCAAGCAAGTCTTGCTACCTCGCGGAGAACCTTATATTTCAAATGTTGTACTTTTGTATCAAATTTTCTGATATTGCCCATTTTACTTTATATTCCTTATTTTTATTTAGAAATAGCTTACCTTTATACGCTTGCCCATTTTTGTCAAGCAATCTGCAAGCTCGTCAACAAGTCGCATTTTGATATTAAAGCTGATCGGAAGATCGGGGTTTTGATGTGCGGGGTTTACTGCCCGTCCAACGAAGAAATTGATATCTGTCGCTTCCTCAAAAAGAAGTCTCGCGATCATTGACGCGCCATCACGGCCGCAGCTCCATTTCGAATAATTGATATTTTCACCAATATGATCCTTCGCATATTCGAGGACCTTATTTATTGTAATAACACCCTCGGTGACGAGGTCAACACCCTCGATGGTCGCTATCGGCGGGATCGCGGGATCAGGATAATCGAGAACGGGAACAAGCTTTTTGCCGAGATACTTCGCCGCGATAGACGAGGTCGTTCCCCCGCAGACGATATGCTTTCCTTCCTTCGAGAAGAAGAGCGACATCATCTTGTCACAGTCATTACTGTTCGAGGGCGGCCCGATCATCAAGCTCATCGGCTCTCTTTTTCTGATGCGCACCGTGCAAATAGTCGTGTCATCACCCGGCATTCCGCCATAGAGACGATAGCACTCGTCGAGAAGTATCGTCGTCAAGGTCTTTGCGGTGAAGCCAACGCTATAAAACGTCTCCATATACGAGATGATATCGGGGCGTTCCCAACCGAAGTTGTGGGTGATCCCAACACCTGCATGGATAGCACCGTCGCTCATCAAAATAAAAACGTCGTTTTCCTTCAGCTTTATTCTTGAACGATAGATCGTTTTCCCGTCGATATTTATCTGTGTTTTCGGGATCTCGAGGTTTGCACCGTCTCGAAGCAAGATAACGTGGGGGTTGTCATATTGGAATATTTCAGCCTCCTCGTTATTGATAATACGCATTATCGTGAACGTGGAATATGCAACTCCTCTGACAGAACACACGGGAAGCGTTTGCGCTATTGCGGAAACACACTCCTCTATCTTCATATTTTCTGCCATCATTGTCGAGATTATCTTTGCCGTCAAGCTCGATAGGATATTAGCCTTAACGCCGCTTCCGAGACCGTCCGCAAGAACGATGACTGACGAGTTATCATCCTGCTCTACTATCTCGACGTGATCGCCGCAAAGCTGTTCGCCGTATTTGAATAGACTACGGTAGCCGATATCGGCACAAAGGTCATTCATCGGTCATACTCTCCTTCAGCTTTGTTAGAGCGATCTTTGTTTCTGCCGCCGTTTCACCGAGAAGAAGCGCGATCTCTTGGACGATACGCATCTGCTTATCAACGACCTTATCGGCTATCTCAACGGTTTTTCTGTTGATGAGCTCCTTGCGCTCGTGCTCGTCGACCTGCTCGGTAACGTCACGCATTATGCACATTATGACCTTAAACTCGTGATCATAGATGATAGTTTCGTCAACGTATTTCTTGTATTCAGCGAGATAAGTTCTTCTGTCGCGGATGCTTGCGCCTGTGTTTTTGACGTCCATAAAATCCTTCGGATCCATAATTCGAATCACCTGTTCTCCGAGGACGTCGCTCGCACTTCTGATATTCATAATACGACAAGCGGCTTTATTAATTTGTTGTACCTCGAAATCCTCGTTGAGTACGAGTATTCCGTTCGGTGTGTTGTTGATGATATTATCGGAGAAGCTTTCTGCTTTATCCTTCAAGAACGGCAAACACATAGTCATATCTGCTTTTCCTTGGAAGATCGCGACCGCTTTTTTACGGCAGGTGTCATAGCCGCAGCAGCCACAGTTAAGCTCATCCTCTTTTCTTGTTTTACCCATTTTGCGAAGTATCGACATTATTTCGCTTTCTGTCGGTACTGACGCCTTACTGAGTATTTGTGTCAGATCCTTATGAAGCTCCTTTTTCGAAGCTTGGTCAACGGGAAAATCCTTCGTTCCCGCATATTTATTTACTGCGATGGTATTGCTGAGCGGAGAACGGTGATATTTTTCCATAACGGGACCACCGATACAGCTACCCGCACATACGGACATTTCAATAAAGCAATTCGAAACGCGTCCGGCACGGATATCCTCCAATGCGGCGATACAGTTCTCTATTCCATCAACGGAGAGATAAGTATATCCTTCCTCGCGAACGTCCATCGTCTTCAAAATGCCGCCGGACGTCGGGAAGAGTCTTGCCTTGCTCTCTTCGATATTCTCGTGCTCGGGCTCGAGGGTTATTCCTTCACGCTCGAACCATTTTGAAAGCTCCTCGAAGGTCAAGACCGCGTCGGTTATTCCTTTATAATAATCAGCCTCGTCCTTTTTCGCAACGCACGGACCGATGAATACCGTTTTTGCGTTGGGATAACGCTTTTTGATATCGAGGCAATGTGCCTGCATAGGCGAAACTACGGGTGCAAGGAAAGGAAGTGTATCGGGGAAATGCTTTTGGATCAGCAAATTCGCTGAATGGCAGCATGATGAGATAAGTATTGACGGCTTCTCCTCGTGAAGAATACGTTGATACTCGTTTTTGACGATCGTAGCTCCGACAGCAGTTTCCTCAGCCATAAAGAATCCGAGCTTTTTGAGTGCTTTTTCAAGTGCGCGGATGCCGATACCATCATAATTTGCAACAAAAGAAGGTGCAATGCTTGCGATAACGGGTTCACCCGACATCAGAAGCACCTTAACAGTCTCGGTTCCGTCAGCTATCTCCTTCGCGTTTTGGGGACATACAACGAAGCATTGTCCGCAAAGGATACATTCGTTTCCTACGATATTCGCTTGACCTGCTGAAAATCTGATCGATTTTACGGGGCAATGACGAATACATTTATAACAGTTTTTACAGTTTGATTTTTTTAATCTCAGAAATTCAGCCATAATGCTTCTCCTGATTGGTGCGAATTTTATTTCAAATTGGGAAGAACGGAGTTGTTGAAGAATTCTTCAACCGTTTCCGGTGATACGGAATATACCTCTTCATCTATGAGGACGCATACTCCTTTTTGACATTGACCGACGCAAAACGTTCCCGAAAGCTCGATCTTATCACCGATGTTATTTTCGGCTATAAGAGCTTGGAGCTTTTCAAGAACTTGGCGTGAGCCTTTAACGTGGCATGAGCTTCCTATACAAATTGTAATTTTCATTGTTTCGTGCCTTTCTTTATTGTCGTTATTCTTGTGAGTCAGTCAGCTTTTCACTCAGATGCTTTGAGAGCATCGCCAATGAAAAAGCCATATTTTCGTTTTGTACCAATACGTTTTCGGGTACCTTCAGATGTACGGGTGAAAAATTCCAAATGCCGAGCACTCCCGCCTCCACGAGCATATCGCAAACCTCTTGTGCGGCAAACGCGGGTACGGTAATTATACCGAGTCGGATCTTCATCCTGCGGCAAAGGTTATCAAGCTTGCTGATATCCATTACCTGTTTCCCGTTGATCATCTCTCCCAATTTATTGTTATCAAGGTCAAAAGCCGCTACGATATCAAGTCCTTGCGCAGCAAACCCATCGTATGACAACAATGCTCTGCCGAGATTTCCCGCACCGACGATAACTGCATTTTGCGTATTGTCATAGCCAAGGAACTGTTCTATATCATATATAAGCTCTTTTGTTATATAGCCGATTTTAGGACGTCCGCGCTGACTGATCGACGCGAGGTCCTTGCGTACTTGGACGTCGTTGAGGCTCAGCGCTTGAGCGATTATGGTTGCCGATACATTGGAGAGAGGGTCTCTTTGCTTCAAGAAATTGAGATATAGCGGAAGGCGTTGCAAAGTTTGTTTGGAAACTGCTTTCTTTTCCATTTTTCGCAACTCCTTTTTTATTTCTCCGCCCTTTCGGGCGGAGATGATGAACGTTTTAGAACAATATTATTAAAAATTGTGATACGAGCACGACAGCGATGAGCGCTATCGGGTAGGTTGCCGCATATGCGGAAGCAACGTCCTCAGTTCCCGCAACACCGATGAGTGTTCCGAGAGCGGGTGTGCTCGTCATACCGCCCGTGATCGAGCCTAAGTTGTTGAGAAGGCTGAGCTTGAGGACGTATTTTGCGAACAAGAATCCGATTATCAACGGAGCTATCGTCATAATGATACCGTATACGAAATACATTACGTCGAAGTTTTCAACGAACTCTGCGCCACCGGGGATACCTGCTCCAACGAGGAACAACACGAGCCCGAGCTCACGGAAGAGCTTGAGTGTGCTTGATGCAGGCATAATATTTACTTTGCCGATGCGAGAGAAGTGTCCCATTACGAGACTCACGAGCAAGCATCCGCCCGTTGTTGTGAGCGAGAAGCACGTTCCGCTGAGTCCGTCGCCCGAAAGCGGAATCTTTATTTGTCCGAGAACGGTTCCGAGTAATGCCGCGAGAGAAAACGCCGCGATACCCATATGGTCGATCTCGAAGAGCTTTCCTGTGAAGCCTTTCTTTTCGTCTTCTTCTTTTATCACGAGCTTTGCGCGTTCCTCGTCCATATTAGCTTTTGTGAGCTTCGGGATGAGTTGAACGAACAATACGACGCCGATAACGCCGAAGATATATGCGATACCGTGACCTACGGACACGAGAGCTTGGTATTGCTCTGCAACTGTTGCTTTAGCCGCGGAGAACGCAGGAGTAGATGTGAGTGAGCCTGAGAGAAGGCCAACGATCATCGCAACGAAGCCGTCTTGATCCTCGATCGTTCCGCCGTATCCGACTACCTCGCCCAAGCCGATACATCCGGCTGCGGAAAGTCCGCCCGCGAGGATGATTATCAAGCCTAAAAGAACGTAGGATTTGAAGTTTCTTTTGAAGTTTCCGAAAAATTTCGGACCTGCGATGAAGCCGACCGACGTTACGAAGAGAACGAGTCCGAAGCTTTCGATCAAAGAAAGTCCGCTTGAGAAGTCGAAGGGCTTTGATGATGCAAAGAAGATGAGTCCATCGTCTCCGACGCTGAAGCAAAGTGCTCCAACGAGAAGCGCGATAATAAATACTCCCGCATCACCGAGGGATATCCCTTTTACAGTAACTCTGCCGAGGACGTATCCGCCCATCAATACGGCAAAAACTACGAAAAGGAGTGTTGATATATTGCTAATGGAGATAACTCCGCCAAATAAACTCATTTTTGAAATTCCTTTCTATAGTAGGGCGCGACCGAGATTATTTGTTTCTGTAATCGGGCAAAAGCATCGGAGAAACTGCACCGGAGCAATATTCCTCTGCCTCTTTTGCAAACTCGTCAACGTGGTTGAGTGTGAGATTTCCGACTGTCGTGTTCTTTGCGGCAGCAGCAGCGTTTTTACCTGCATTTCTACCGAATACGATTATATCGAGCAAGGAGTTACCCATAAGTCTGTTGCGTCCGTGGATACCGCCAACGACCTCGCCTGCTGCGAAGAGGTTTTTGATATTCGTGGTCATACAATCCTTTGTGATGTCAAGACCACCGTTTTGATAGTGGAGCGTCGGATAGACGAGGATCGGTTCTTTTCTGATATCGATTCCGTATTTTTCGAACATACGAAGCATTGCGGGGATACGTTTTTCGATCGTACCTTCGCCGCCCTTCATTTCGATCATCGGAGTGTCGAGCCAAACGCCCTTGCCGCTTCCCGTGTCGACACCGTTGTTTCTGTCGGAGCATTCACGAATGATGGATGCCGCGGAAACGTCACGTGTTTCGAGGGGATGCATAAACGCTTCGCCGTTTACGTTGATGAGCTTCGCGCCGAGAGAGCGCACCTTTTCCGTTACGAGCGCACCGAAGATCTGCTCGGGGAATGCCGCACCTGTCGGGTGGTATTGAAGTGTATCGGCGTAGAGGAGCTTTGCACCTGCACGATATGCGATGACGAGACCGTCAGCGGTTGCGCCATAGTGGTTGGAGGTCGGGAAGCCTTGGTAGTGCATTCTTCCTGCGCCGCCTGTTGCGATAACTACTGTTTTCGCACGAGCGATGAGGATCTCTTCTGTTTCCATATTGAGAAGCACTGCACCTGCCGCGTTGCCGTTCTCATCAAGAATGAGCTCGATCGCAGCGGTAAAGTCAACGACGGGGATATTACGGTTGAGCACCTCATCACGAAGCGTTCTCATAATTTCCGCACCGGAATAGTCCTTTGCGGCGTGCATACGTTTTCTCGACGTACCGCCACCGTGTGTCGTTACCATTGTTCCGTCTTCTGTTTTATCAAATTCAACACCGAGGTCGTTGAGCCATTTGATAGCTTCGGGAGCTTCGTTTACCAACGTGTAGAGAAGCTCGGGTTTAGCAGCGAAGTGACCGCCGCCGAATGCGTCGAGGTAGTGGATAGCGGGAGAATCGTTGGGCTTGTCAGCAGCTTGGATACCGCCCTCTGCCATCATTGTGTTAGCGTCACCGATACGAAGCTTTGTTACGATCATTACGTTAGCGCCTGCCTCGTGAGCCTCGATAGCCGCACTTGAGCCTGCTCCGCCGCCACCGATGACGAGAACGTCAACGTCGTAATCCACCTTTGAAAGATCGATGTCTGCCGTATTTATTCTGCTCTTGCCTTGCAAAAGTGCGGCAAGCTCGGTCGGAACCTTTTCACCCTTGTTGGGACCGACGGAGAGAACGCGGAATTCGTCCGTTTTATAGTCGGGGTGATATGTTTTGAGGAGTGTTTCTTTTTCTTCAGCCGTCATACGTCTGGGCTCAAGCTCAGCGTTAGCGACTCTGTTTGCTTCGACCTTTTTTATTGATTCAAGCATTTCCTTTGTATACATTGTCTTTCTCCTCCTTATTTCTCGATCTCACGGTTGTTGTAAAGCTCTTTCATCTCGGAAACAGGCTTTTGCATCAAGTTTTCGAGAAGCTCTTCAAACGTGCCGTCTTTGATCTCTTGTACTCTTGCTTCAAGGTGCTCGGACTTCGGAGCGAGGTATTTTCCGTTGAGACGTCTTGCGAGAAGACCTACTTGGGGATGAGAGATACCTGCAGGGCAACGTGACGAGCAAACGCCGCACATTACACAGTCAAAGGACTCTTCTGCGCATTTTTCATACTCGCCTCTTTGAGCGTATGCGATATATTGCATTACGTTGAGACCTTGAGTACAGCTCTTCGTACAAGCGTTGCATCCGATACAGCTGTATATTTCGGGATAGAGCTGCATCATGATCTGCTCTGTGGGTTTTATTTCGTTGATATCATAAACTTGCTTTACAAGCGGGAAGAACGGGAGAGTTGCTACGTACATATTCTCCTCGACCTTTGTTTGACAAGCGAGGCAGACCTTGAGCTCTCTGTCGCCTTTAATTCTATATACTGTTGCACACGCGCCGCAGAATCCGTTTCTGCATCCGCATCCGCGAACGAGACTGTAGCCCGCATATTCCATTGCGCGCATTATCGTCAAGTTGGAGGGAACGGAATATTTCTTTCCGAACAAAAATACATTTACCATTTCTGCCATTGTTATTTTACTCTCTTACGTCGAAATGACGATATAAGTTCCTTTCTTCGTTTTAATCAATATTCGTTGGGAAGCTCATCGAGCTCGTCGCATCTGAACACCGGTCCGTCTTTACATACGTACTTCGAGCCGATGTTACAACGTCCGCATTTACCGACGCCGCACTTCATTTTCAGCTCCATCGTCGTAAACACTTGTGTTTTGTCAAATCCGAGCTCACTGAGTCCTGCAAGTGTGAATTTGATCATTATGGGAGGTCCGCAGATGATTACCGTTTTATTCGTATCAAATCCGAGCTCCTTAACGTAGTTCGGAACGAATCCAACGTGGCCGTCCCAGCCCTCTTGCTCACGGTCGATCGTGAGGTGAACGTTTACGCCCTCCTCAACGCACCATTCGTTGATTATCTCCTTATAGTCAACGAGGTCGTCCATACTTCTCGAGCCGTAAACTATATCGATCGTTCCGTAGCTGTCACGATAGTGGCGAACGTAGTTGATAACGGAGCGAAGCGGTGCAAGACCGATACCGCCTGCGATAAAGAGGAGGTTTTTGCCCTTGAACACCGTATCAACGGGAAATCCGTTTCCATACGGACCGCGGATCGTTACCTGCTGACCGACCTCCATATGATGAAGCCAATCGGTGAGGCATCCGCATTTCTTTATACTGAATTCCATAAATTCCGTGTTCGTCGGAGATGACGTTATCGAGAACATCGCCTCGCCGACACCGGGGATGGAGAGCATTGCGCATTGTCCCGGAATATGCTCAAAAACCTTTTTTCCGTCGGGAGCAACTACTCTGAACGTTTTAACGTCGGGTGTATCGATACGAATATCTGTTACAACGCCGAGCTTTGGGATCAAAACTTCTTCGATCATTTTTAGTTTTCTCCTTTCAAGGTCTTCATTACCTTCACGATATTCATCGAGATCGGGCATTTATTGAGGCATCTGCCGCATCCGACACAGCCGAACTCACCGCTGTTATTAGCGGGGAAGTATACGAGCTTGTGCATAAATCTTTGGCGGAATCTTTCAAGCTGAGTGAGTCTGGGGTTGCCGTGCGCCATCTTTGTGAAGTCGGAATACATACAGCTATCCCAGCAACGATATCTTTTTACGCCGTGACCTGTTTCGAAGTCCTTGATATCGTAGCATTGACAAGTCGGGCAAACGAAGGTACAAGTACCGCATCCGAGACAGCTCTCGGAAAGAGACGCCCATTTTTCAGAATCGAAGAGCTCCTTCAATTTGTCGCCGCCGAAGGAATCGGTATCCAATTTTCCGAGCGGGAGACGATCGAGTATCTTCTTTGTGTTTTCAATTTGTGCATCGACCTCTGTGCGATCGCACTCTTCAAGCGAAAGCTCGGAAAGAAGTGCATTTCCCTTTTCGGTAACGCCCTCGAGGTAGTAGCAGTCATTTCCCTTCCAAGCGCGGATATCTCCCTCGGGCTCAGTGGGATCTATTCCGAAGGTCGTGCAGAAGCACGTTTCGGAGGGCTTTTGACAAGCGAGAGAGATCACTATTCCCTTTTCTCTCTTTGCCTTATAAAACGTATCAACGGGCTCGGAGAGGAAGACCTTATCGAGAATCGAGAAGCTTCTTACGTCGCAAGCTCTTACACCGAACATCACGAACGGTCTTACCTCGCGGCGTTCGTCTGTGATCTCGATATTTTTTCCGTCGAGCTTAAAGGACACGATATCCTCGTGCTGCGGGAAGAAGAAATCCTTCGCGCTTCTTACGGTGTTGAGGTCATCGGAAACTGTTTTTCCTTGCTCCCATTTTTCAAAATACGATTGACCGTCGTTCTTTTTGGTCGGAACAAAAAGGTCATATTTTTCGCTGATCTTCTCAAAAAGCGAATTTAACTTTTCAAAACTGATCTTTACCATTTTCATTCCTCCCTATTATTCTTTATCCGTTACCACAGAGGGCTCGGGGTCTTTTTCGGTGTAGCTTGTGAGCGGACCTCTTGCTTCGGGGTCTTCACCTGCTTGATAATCACCGTAGAGTGTATTGATGTCTTTAATGAACTTGCGGTTGAGAAGGTGCAAAGGAATTCCTTGGGGGCATACTCTCGAGCACTCGCCGCAGTCCGTACATCTTCCTGCAACGTGGAACGCGCGGATGATGTGGAACATATTCTCCTCGAAGCTCGTTACGGGTGCTTTGTTAACGTATCCCGAGTTATCGTTATCGAAGATACATTTTTCGCAAGAACAAGCGGGGCACACGTTTCTGCACGCATTACAACGAATGCATCTTGAAAGCTCGTTTCTCCAGAATTCGAAGCGCTCGTCTGCCGTCATATTCTCGATCATTTCGACCTCGTCGAAGCGTTTTGAATCAAGCACCTCGCCCTCGTCTCCGAGAAGCTCGTCGTATGCAACGTGCTTTTTCGATTTGCAGTTCACGCAACGCTCAGCCAAAGCATCTGCACGGTTTATTTCATATTTATCATAGAGCGTTTCAACGCTGATCTTATCGCCGTCGGACGAAAGAGCGATGATGCCGTCGCCGACAGTTCTTTTGATCTTTTCGATATCCACCTTGCCGTCACACGAAACGCCGACAACGTAGACCTTTTCTCTGTTTATCCTATGCTCACTCAAAAGCTGATTAAAGCTATAGGTATCGCAGGGCTTCAAGAACACGAGCACCTTGCCGTCCTTGTGAGCCTCTTTTATAAGATATTTCGAAAGGTTAGCACCACAGAAATCGTCATAGATAAAGCCGTTATCTATCTCCTCTGCGTTTGTGAAGACAGCGGGGGTGATATCATAGCAGAATTCACCCTTTTTCCAGCCTATCACTGCGCGGACTTCTCCGCTTGCCAAAAGCTCTTTCGCTTTATTTTTCATTACTTCTTGCATCTCAGATCCTCCAATCTCTTGTTTTCACCGAGCTTTGTTACTGTGGCAACGAAATCGTTCATCGTAGCCGCAAATTTTGCGCCCTCTGCCGCAGATACCCACTCGACTCTTGTACGTTCCTTTTCGATCCCGAGGTAATCGAGCATCGAGAAGAGGAGAGTCATTCTTCTTCTTGCGTAGTAGTTACCTGTTGTATAGTGGCAGTCGCCGGGGTGACATCCGCAGATGATAACACCGTCCGCGCCTCTTTGGAACGCTCTGAGCACGAACAAGGGGTTTACTCTGCACGAGCAAGGAACACGGATTATTTTTACGTCAGCGGGATAATTCAATCTGTTCGTTCCCGCAAGGTCAGCACCCGCATAGGAGCACCAGTTGCAGCAGAACGCGACGATCTTCGGTTTGAATTCGTTTACTTGCATATTGCATCTACCTCCGCCATGATCTGTTTATTAGAGAAGCCCTTGAGGTCCATAGCTCCCGAAGGACAGGTTACGGTACAAGCACCGCAGCCTTGACATACCGCATCGTTTACTACTGCTACGCGGCGAACTCTCGTTGTTCTGTCGGGCATTCTGAACTCTTTATCAACGTAGGATATCGCGTTATACGCGCATACCTTCGCACAGTTCGAGCATCCGTTACACATATTTTCGTCGGAATGTGCAACGCACGCATTATTTTTCATTTTATCCTTCACGAGAAGACCGATGACCTTCGCTGCTGCCGCACTTGCTTGGGCAACGGTTTCGGGGATATCCTTCGGGCCTTGACAAGCACCCGAGAGGAAGATACCTGCTGTCGGGCTTTCAACGGGACGAAGCTTCGGGTGAGCCTCGGTGAAGAAGTCGTTTGTGTCCATGCTTGCCGTCAACATCGTTGCGAGCGGTCTTGCCGTCTTATCGGGCTCGATAGCCGCCGCCAATACGACGAGGTCAGCGTCGATGGTGAGTTGTTCGTTGGAGATGAGGTCGCTCGCACGAACGATGAGCTTATCTCCCTCGGGGATGACCTTTCCGACCATACCCTTTATGTAATGCACGCCGTATTCTTCAACTGCTCTGCGGTAGAACTCATCGAAGTTCTTGCCGGGTGTTCTGACGTCGATATAGAATACGTATACCTCTGTATCGGGGTATTTTTCTCTTGTGAGCATTGCGTGCTTTGCGGTATACATACAGCAGATCTTCGAGCAATATGATTTTCCGCATTCTCTTGTATCACGAGAGCCGACGCATTGAACGAAAACGATCTTATGCGGATGCTTTCCGTCGGAGGGACGAAGCAATTTTCCTGCTGTCGGGCCTGCGGCGTTCGTGAGACGTTCGAATTCAAGCGAGGTAATTACGTCCTTGCTTTGAGAATATGCATATTCGTCATACTTATCGAGCTTTATCGGATTAAATCCTGTTGCAACTACGATAGCACCGTATTTTTCGGTGATAAATTCGTCTTTTTGTGTATAATCGATAGCGCCTGCGGTACATACCTTTGAGCAGACACCGCATTTACCTGTTTTGAGCATCGTGCAGTAATCGGCGTCGATGGTCGCTATCTTCGGAACTGCTTGTGCAAACGGGATATAGATCGCTCTTCTTTGGTCCATTCCGAGATTGAACTCGTTGGGAACACGTTTTTGAGGGCATTTTTCGGTGCAGAGACCGCATCCCGTACATTTCGTTTCGTCAACGAAACGAGCTTTTCTCTTTATAGTTACCTCGAAGTTACCGACGAATCCCTTTACGCCGCTGACTTCGCTATAGGAATATATTTTGATATTCTCGTTTTGAGCAGCATCTACCATTTTCGGTGTGAGGATACAAGCCGCACAGTCGAGTGTCGGGAACGTCTTGTCGATCTGGCTCATCTTACCGCCGATGGTCGGGAGCTTTTCGACGATATCTACGGGGAATCCCGCATCCGCGATATCGAGTGCCGTTTGGATACCTGCTATACCGCCGCCGATAACGAGTGCGCGTTTTACAACGGGAGTCTCACCCGATGTGAGCGGTGCGTTAAGATGCACCTTTGCAACGGCTGTACGAGCGAGGATTATTGCCTTTTCCGTACCCGTTGCCATATCCTTATGTATCCACGAGCATTGCTCACGTATATTTGCGATCTCAACCATATAGGGATTGAGTCCAACGGATTGCGCCGCTTTTCTGAACGTTGCCTCGTGCATTCTCGGTGAGCACGAGCAAACGACGATACCCGTCAATTTATGCTCTTTAATTGCATCTTTGATAATATTCTGACCTGCTTCGGAGCACATATATTGATAATCGGTGGAGAACACTACACCGTTTTCGTATTTCATTGCCTCGGCAACCGCTTTTACGTCAACGGTTCCCGCGATATTTGTACCGCAATGACATACGAATACACCTATTCTTTGCATCTTCTTCTCCTCCTGTTACTTACTGTATTTTCTGAACGCCGTGACGATAGCCTGTTGCGGAAGGTCCTCGTCCAAAAGATCGGGGATCATATCTGCTTTGAGGTGGTTTTCGCCTTGCTTTCTGATCTTTGCAACTCTTACCGCTTCGATGAATTTCGCCGGCTCAACACCGCGAGGGCATCTTTCGACACAAGCGAAGCAGGAAAGACATTTATATATGGAATCGGTATTCATAAGCGGCTCAATGTCGCCCTTCTCTACCATATACACGAACTGATGGGGTTTATATTCCATCTCGTTACCGTTGGGGCAGGTTGCGGTACATTTTCCGCATTTCATACATTTTTTCGGATCGACGCCTGCGCTTCTGATCACGTTTTCTTTCAAATTGTTGGAAAAGCTCATCAGTTTTCTCCTTTCACACCTAACGCCTCGGCAAGAAGCTCGGTGAAATACTTCACAGGAAGCTCTACAGCACCGTTTTTATTGAGGTTATAGAGGCAAAGCGGGCAAGCGGTTATAATTTCTTCCGCGCCGTTTTTCTCTGCGCTCTCCATAACGAGTGTGCTTTTCTTTATCGCGTTATTTTTGTCCTCGAGCGCGATATATCCACCGCAGCATTCGTTTCTGTAGGGATATACGACGGGCTCACCGCCGATCGCTCTGATGAAATCCTCGATGATGGTCGGGTTCTCGGGGTTATCCATTGCCATTATCTTCGAGGGACGGAGAAGCAAGCATCCGTAGTATGCGGCAACCTTCTTTCCACCGAGGGGATTCACTACCTTTTCCTTGAGCTTATCAAATCCGACAACGTCACGAAGCAGCTCGAGAAAATGGATGACCTTCGTTTCGCCGTTATAGGGCTCTTCATCCTTCATATAGTTATGTACTCTGTTTATCATATCCTCATTTGTAGTCATATCGTTGTTGACTTGCTTGAGAACGTTGTGACAAGCGGAGCAAAGAGTTACGAGATCCTGTCCCTTCTCTTTAGCGGCAGCGAGCGCGCGGACGGAAGAAAGCTTCGAAGCGATCTCATCCTTTGCCATACTGTATGCACCGCCGCAGCATTGCCAGTTTTCAAGCTCTACGAGGTCTATTCCGAGCGCCTCAGCGCTGAGTCTTGCATATTTGTCCAGCTCCTTCGCCTTAGTTTTAAGCGTACAGCCGGGATAATAACTGAATTTCATTCAATACCTCCGATTATTTTTCAAAAACTTTTTTGAATGTATTAAACTAATTTGATCTTATATTCAAAATACAATCTGTTTTAAGCTTGGAATTTTCCGGTGTCGAACTCTTTGTTCGACCGAAATGGGGTCGGGTCCCATTTCGAGGGAATTTCGCTTTGCAATCGCACTGTGTTTTTATTGGTACAATATACAATCTGTTTTATGCTTGGAATTTTCCGGTGTCGAACTTTTAGTTCGACCGAAATGGGGTCGGGTCCCATTTCGAGGGAAATTCGCTTTGCAATCGCACTGTGTTTTTATTGGTACAATATACAATCTGTTTTAAGCTTGGAATTTTCCGGTGTCGAACTTTTAGTTCGACCGAAATGGGTCGGGTCCCATTTCGAGGGAAATTCGCTTTGCAATCGCACTGTGTTTTTATTAGTACAATATAACTATTGCAATTATACCATTTGCTCGGGGTGGAAGACCTCGTCGAACTTCTCTGCGGTGAGGAATCCGAGCGCAACACAAGCTTCCTTGAGCGAGATATTCTCTTTATATGCCTTCTTCGCTGTCTTTGCGGCGTTTTCATAACCGATATAGGGGTTGAGCGCCGTTACAAGCATCAAGGAATTGTGGAGATTGTGGTGCATTTTTTCTTTAATAGCCTTAATTCCGACTGCGCAATTGTTGTTAAACGAAACGATCGATTCAGCGAGGAGACGTGCGGATTGCAAGAAGTTGTAGCTGCAAACGGGCATAAACACGTTGAGCTCAAAGTTACCTTGTGATGCCGCCATACCGACTGCAACGTCGTTACCCATAACCTGCACTGCAACCATCGTTACTGCCTCACACTGTGTCGGGTTCACCTTGCCGGGCATAATGGAGGAGCCGGGCTCGTTTTCGGGGATCGTGATCTCACCGAGGCCGTCGCGAGGACCGCTTGCGAGCCAACGAACGTCGTTTGCGATCTTCATCATATCTGCCGCAAGTCCTTTGAGTGCGCCGTGTGCGAACACCATCTCATCCTTCGATGTGAGCGCGTGGAATTTATTTTCTGCTGTCTTAAAATTCTTTCCCGTGATCTCGGAAACCGCCTCAGCGACCTTAACGTCAAAGCCCTTCGGAGCGTTGAGCCCCGTTCCTACAGCCGTGCCGCCGAGCGCCAACTCCTTGAGCTCGTCAGCAGCAAGAAGAATGAGCTTTCTGTCCTTTTCAAGACTGCTTCTCCAACCGCTGATCTCTTGCGAGAACGTGATGGGGGTTGCGTCTTGGAGGTGTGTACGACCGCTCTTTACGATCCCTTCGTTTTCCTTCTCGAGACGCTTGAAGGTGTCGATGAGGAGATCGATCGCGGGGATGAGCTTATCCTCGATCATCAAAACTGCGCTGATGTGCATTGCCGTCGGGAACGTATCGTTGGAGGATTGGCTCATATTGATATCGTCGTTGGGGTGGAGAAGCTTTTTGCCTGCTATCTCGTTACCTCTGTTGGCGATTACCTCGTTGGCATTCATATTGGATTGTGTGCCGCTTCCCGTTTGCCATACAACGAGCGGGAAATGGTCGTTGAGCTGACCTGCGATGACCTCATCACAAGCCTTGCTTATTGCATTCAATTTTTCTTCAGTCATTTTTTCGGGCTTGAGAGCGCTGTTTGCGATAGCAGCCGCCTTCTTCAAGATACCGAATGCGTGAGTGATCTCACGGGGCATCGTCTCGATGCCAACTCCGATGCGGAAGTTTCCTTTACTTCTTTCTGTTTGTGCCGCCCAATATTTGTCGGCAGGTACGAGCACCTCGCCCATTGAATCGTGTTCTGTGCGAAATTCCATTATATTTATTCCTTCCAAAAGTAGATTTTTATTTTATATTATTTCGTGACAGTGCCTTGATGCTGAAAACACCAAGGCAGTCGAGCTTCTATATTAGATATCGAGTCCTTTTATTAAGTCTTTGAGAGTGTTTGCACTCTTGTGGAGAAGCGCGATCTCTTCATCGGTGAGAGGAGTCATTACCTTGCTTCCGAGACCGTTGGGACCTACGATATTCAATGTGCTGAGGCAAACGTCCTCAACTCCGTATTCGCCGTGCATGGGTGCAGATACGGTGAGAGTTGTATCCATGCCGCCAAAGAGACATTTGATGATGTGGCATACGGAGATGGATACGGCATAGAAGGTCGCACCCTTTCTTTCGATAACCTTTGCGCCCGATTTTCTCATATACGTCTCAACCTCCTCGTGATCAAGAGGCGGGAACGCGATCTTGCGTCCGGGCACGGATTCGTGATATTTATCTACGGCTACGTTAGAGATATTAGCGAGCGACCACGGAACGAAGGAGCTATCGCCGTGCTCACCGTAAACGTATGCGTGAACGTTCTTTTGGTTTATCGAATAGTACTCGGAGATACGAGCGCGAAGACGAGCTGTATCGAGGATAGTACCCGATCCGATGATCTTATGCTCGGGAAGTCCCGACACCTTGTGGAACACGTAGGTCAAGATATCAACGGGGTTACTTACGATGATATAGGTTGCATCGGGTGCATATTTTGTTATTTGAGGTATAACGCTCTTTGTGATATTAACGTTTGTTTGTGCGAGGTCAAGGCGTGTTTGACCGGGCTTACGAGCGATACCGCAGGTATAAACGACAACGTCGCTTCCCGCAGCGTCTCTATAGTCGCCTGCATATATAGATACGGGTGCGCAGAACGGTGTTCCTTGTCTGATATCGAGTGCTTCACCCAATGCTTTTTGTTCATTAACGTCGATCAAAACGATCTCCGACGCGATGCCTTGTGTCGCCAAGGTATATGCTATTGTCGAACCAACGGAACCTGCGCCGATTATTGTTACCTTATTCATAAAATTTATAACTCCTTATTCAAGATATATTTCTTCATACTTTCTTGAGTTTATTTTATATAATTTCATTCAAAAAATCAAATATAAATGTTGAATATCGATATTCATTTATCGATATACTGTTTTTCTCGCTTTCATTCGAGGTTTTGCGGTAATATTATGGTCGTTATTTTATTGATTTCGCCAAAACTCCATTCACAAAATAGAGCAAATGCAACAAAAGTCATATATAAAAAAAGATACCCTATATATTATTCCCTAATTTTTGCCGATATATATATCAAAAATTGGGCATTTTCCTTCCATTTACATCATTTTTTACGCCTGATATGCAAAAAAACGCGTCGGAAAGACGCGTTTTTATTATTTTATATATATTATTCGATATATCGTTCATACGTTTATGTATATATTAGCAAAATATTCCTTTAATCGTATTCGCAAAAAGCGACCGTATTTTTCACGGAATGGAGGATGTCGAGGAATTTATGCTCAAAATCGGCAAATTTATATCCCTCGGGGAACACGATAAGGTCCTCAAAATCCGGAGCTCCGTCAGCTATACGGCGTTGGACGAGCCCGAGGCGGTCAGCGCGTTCGGGAGACATCGGCGTGCTCCACGCATACGACATCGGCATATTCGCAAGTATCTCATACATTGCGCAGCTATCGTTCACGGTTATCTCGTTCGTTTCGAAATGCGTTTCCGTTTCCGCCGTCTGCGGTGCGACGTAGGGGACGGGCGAATGGTCATTTTGGATCATCGTGAAGCGGCGCAGATCTGCGGCGAATATCTTTTCTTTTTTTGCGAACGGGTTATTCTTCGAGATCAAAAGAAGCTTTTCCCCGCTCCACACGAGCTGACTTTTCAGCTTATGCTCTTTTATATAGTCGGTAAAATACTGCTTATTCGTTCTGTCTACTCTGACGAGTCCGATATCGACCTCTCCGGAAACTATGGCATTGATAACGCCGAGCGAATCGGTCTCTTTTATATGCAGGTGCGTATATGACGAGGTGTCGATATGTGACGCGAGCGTTCCGAAGCTTTCGTTGACGTAGTCGATCTGGGCGGTCGCGATCTTCATCATTTGTCCGCCGAGATCCTTCGGAGATCTCAACGACTCCATCTTGTCGATCTGCTTCAGCACGTTTCTTGCATAATCAAGGAACAACGAGCCGACCTCGGTGGGCTCCGCGCCTCTCGACGTACGGGTGAATATTATTATTCCGAGGGTGTCCTCAAGCTCCTTTATCGCTTTGCTGAGGTTAGGCTGAGCCATATACAGATTTTCAGCCGCTTGGGAGATCGAGCCTGTTTTCGCTACCTCGAGCGCATATTTGAAATGAAGAGTATTCATATCGTTTTCTCCGTTAATTCCGTTTTTCCGTTCTTATAAACGTAGCTATATTCCTTTACTGCCCCGTCTGCTTCGACGAGAGCCGTTTTATATTTCGTGAGCACCTTCATATCGCCGCAATTTTTATGGAGCAGCTTCAACGCATCGGCGACGTCACACACCTCGCGGTCGAAAAGGTCATCGAATTCAACCTTTTCGAAGCTCGAAAGCGTTGGGTGCGAGGTCAGGGTGTTGAGCATACGATACCCATACTCGCTTTCGATCGCGTTTTGAGGTTCGGGACGATACCCGAAATCGAGGTACAGTCGCGCCGCTACCCACGAGGTCGTCTGTGTCGGCACCTTTGCGGTACGGTAGCCAAGCTCTCGCAAGGTCGTGAGCGTTTTCGAGATCAGCGGACGTGAAAGTCCTTTTTTCTGATACTCCCGACGCACTGCTACCCAATGAAGCCAACCGACGCTCTCGTCGTCCCACGGCTCGAAATATGCCGATGCAGTCGCAACGGATTTGCCGTTCGGTGCGACCACGAAGATCATTCGATCACCGAGAAGCTCCTTATTTTTCCCGAAATACGCCTCGAAATTGCGAACTCCCTCACTGTGCGAAATGAACTCCTTCGCGCTTTTTTCGATATCTATCCAAACGTCGATATCCTTCTCTCCCTCATAGAAGCGGAAGCTATAGCCCTCGGGAAGCTCATACACGGGTATATTCTCGAGATCGTCACGGACGAGCCTTATCGGATAGAATTTCAATCGCATCTCGTGATTATCCATCTATATTACTCCTTTTACAAGCAAGAGCACCACGATTGCGAGGTGACACACGATCATTATCGGGATACTGACTGTAAATTTCGGTTTTTGGGTCTTATGACGTATCGTCAGCATCGTCAGATACATCGCGATAGCACCGCCGAAGGCTGAGATCATCAGAAGGTGGCTTTCGCGTATCCTGTTTTTTGTGAAATGCTTCGATGCTATTTTATCGTATACCGTTATCGCGACCGCAACGATCGAAACGACGGCAAGGTATATCAAAAGAAGTTCAATCGGCTTCATTCTTTTTTATCTCCGTTTTCATTTCATTCAAAAACGCCAGCCCGAGCGGAAGCGCCAAGGCAAAGCTGAGAAAGTCGGACGTCGTTTGGGCGAACTGAAGTCCGCTCATACCGAAAAGTGCGCTCAATACGAAGATGGACGGTATCAGGAACACACCTTGTCTTGCGGCTGCAACTATTGATGCGGAAACCGCTTTTCCTGCCGATTGGAGCATCATATTTACTATTATGATGATCGAATAGAGCGGCATACCGATGCATTGAACTCTCAATGCATACGAGCCTATCTCCGTTACTGCAGGGTCACCCTTTCGGAACAACAGGACGAGCTCGGGCGAGAACACGAACATCACTGACGCTGCAACGACGAGGAAGACCGCCGAGACCTTGACCGAGAACCAAAACGCCTCGATAACGCGAGAATACTTTTTCGCACCGTAGTTATATCCGCATATCGGCTGGAAGCCTTGACCGAATCCGATCATCGCGGAGTTGGCAAACATCATTATTCTCGAAACGATCCCGAATGCCGCTATTGCCGCATCGTGACCGAGATCGCCCGCAACGTTATTGAGGCAGATCACGGAAACGCTCGAAAGTCCTTGACGGCAGAGCGACGGGAATCCGCCGCGGAATATCTCCTTCAGATAAACGAGCGAGGGCGAGAAGCATTTCGGTCTGATCTTTATTCCGCCGCTTCGCTCCGAGCCAACGAAGAGAAGCACGAAGCTGATAAATTGGCTGATTATCGTTGCGAGCGCCGCGCCGCCGACACCCATATCGAGCACGAACATAAAGATCGGGTCGAGTGCGATATTGACGACTGCTCCGCTGACGATACCGATCATCGCATAAAAGGCGTTGCCTTGAAATCTCGTTTGGTTATTGAGCACGAGCGACGACGTCATTATCGGCGCGCCGATAAGGATATAGGTCATATAAGAAACGGTATGGTCGATACACGAATCGGTCGCACCGAGCAAGAACGCGAGCGGACGGCGAAAGGCGAGTCCGAGAACGGCTATCACCACGCCAAAGATCATTGACCAGAAAAATCCGCTTGACGCCATCGTTTTAGCCTCTTCCTCTTTTTTCGCTCCAAGAACACGCGAAATATAGTTTCCGGAGCCTTGTCCGAAGAAAAAACCCGTTGCTTGTATCACAGACATTAGCGAAAATGCCACTCCGACGGCGGCTGTTGCCGCAGTATCATCGAGCATACCGATGAAAAACGAGTCTACCATATTATAAAACGACGTGACGAGCATACTGATTATCGTTGGGACAGACAGCTTGACCATCAGCTTCGGAATAGGCTCCGTTGTCATCGAAGTGAACATATCGACCTTCTTCATTAAAATTCACCTTCATAAAAATATTGTTGCTATATATTTTATCATATATCATCCTTTTTTTCAAGGAGTTCACGAATATTTAAACGGAAGAATTAATAATATATTTCAAAAGAAGAAAAGACAAGAAAAATGGACTCACTTTTAAAATATCTCCCGCTTCGTCTTTCGCGCGCGCTGGCGCACCAAAGCGACTCGTTTCTTTCGAGGATCACCGAGATCCGACTTCGCGATTCGCTTCCCTTCTCGGTCTGTATTGGAAGCGAGAGCTTTACGTTAGACGAAAATAATGAATTATCCTCGCTTTCTGACGGAATAATAACAACGAGTGAGGACGTTGCGGAGTGCCTCGAGAGGCTTTGCAGCTCCTCGTTATACTCATTCGAGGAGACTATCAAGAACGGATTCATCCCTCTTGAGCGAGGATGCCGTGCCGGTGTTTGCGGTGAATTCACGCTTTCCGAAAGCGGTGTGCTCACGCCGTCTCGCATTACGGCGATAAATATTCGGGTGATGCATCTCAAGCGTGAATTCGGAAAAAAGCTTTGTCTTCACTACCGAAAAAACGGATTATCCGACACTCTCGTCATCTCTCCGCCATCGTTTGGCAAGACTACTCTTTTACGCAGTGTTGCGACGCTTTTATGTGAGGGTGAGCTCGGTGCTCCGTTGAAGACGGCGATCGTTGACGAGCGGCGCGAGCTATACGTCAAAGGAATGACGCGGGGGCTGATCGACGTCATCAGCGGGTGTCCGAAGGGATACGCCATTGAGCTTATGACGAGGACGATGTCGCCCGACGCGATCATCTGCGACGAGATATCCGCCAATGAATGCGAAGCGATCAAAAACTCACGCGGAAGCGGTATCGTTTTTATTGCCTCGATCCACTCAAGCTCACTAAAGCAAGCACTCTCGCGTCCGTTTGTGAGATCGCTCATCCTCGAAGGCGTCTTCGAAACGTTCGTCGTTATCAAAAAGGACTATTCATACGACGTTTTTTCGGCAGACGAATTGAAAAAAATTTAAAAACGGAGGACGAAATATGAAGCTTTTCGGTCTGTTTCTCGTTGTTTCTTCTTTCACTTTTACAGGAGTTGCGTTGGCGATCGGAAGCGAGACGTCGATAAAGCAGCTTCGAGTGTTGGTCGAGCTGATACGACACATTCGTCTCGGGATCTCGCACACGCGATTGCCGATCTGGGTGATCCTTGACGGGTTCGAAACAAAGGAAAGAAGTATGCGTTCTTTTTTTCTTTTGCTTTGCGACAAGCACAACGTAGACTCGACAGCGGCTCGCTTCGAAAGAGCGGCGTCGCTTCTCGACTCAGACGCGAGAGAGATCTGCATCTCACTCGGCAAGGAGCTCGGAAGATGTCCCTTCGACGAGGAGCTGAAGCGGCTCGACCGTCTTGAAGCGGAGGCGATGGAAATGCTTTCGCACAGATCCGCCACGCTGAAAAGGACGAAACGGATCTACACGACCGTATTTCCGCTCGTCGGACTCGTCGTTTCAATACTAATGCTTTGATAAGGGTGGTTGACTTTTGAACATCGGTCTTATATTAAAGGTGGCGGGCGTCGGACTTTTGGTTTCCGTTGCCGTACAGCTCCTACAGAAAACGGGGCGTGACGAACAAGCCACCTTCGTCACGCTCGCAGGTGTCGTCGTCGTTATGCTCTTGCTCGTCGGCGAGATCGGTGAGCTTTTCTCGTTGATCCGCTCGACCTTCAACGTTTGATATGGATATATTCAACACGATCTTCGCCTTCGTCGGCATAGCTTTCATAATCTTTCTTATGAGGCGGACAAAGGACGAGTTTGCGCTCCCCGCAGCTATTGCCGCAGCGGTCGTCTTTTTCGGAGTTGTGGTCACGTTATTCAAGCCTATCTACGACGTTTTGCTCGAGATATCGTCGCTCGGGGCATCGGGAAACGTCTCGGTGATGACGAGATCGCTCGCTATCGCGGGGATAACACGGTTTTGTGCGGAGATATGCCGTGATTGCGGCGAAGCCTCGATCGCGGGAAAGATCGAAACGATTGGAAAGCTCGCCTTGATCTCGCTTTCGCTCCCGCTGTTGAAAAGTATTCTGGAGATCATTCAAGGATTGGTATAAACAAATGAAGTATATCTGCTTTACACTTTTGCTCATTCTCGCCGTAGTGCCGAAGTGCATCGCCACAGAGCCAAGCCTTCCCGATGTCGATTATGGCGAATACGTCAAGGAAGACGAGCTGTCGGGAGACGTGGGGTTCGACATTTTCGGGAAGGCGGTCGAGATCATCCGCGACTGTCTTTCCTCGACCTTAAAGCCTTTGTCAAAAAAGCTCGGCGTTATCGTTGCGGTGATCATACTCTCGTCGCTTCTTTCAAATCTCAAGGGCGATAGCAAGGCTCTATCGATCACGATAGACTACATATCTATTCTCTCGCTCTCGCTTTCGATCTATTCGCTTCTCGGAGGTGTTATCGAGCTCGTTGAGGTGTCGCTCGATTCGTTGACGCTCTTCGTCTCGTCATATCTGCCGGTTATGGCGACGTTATACTGTATGGGCGGAAACACTTTTGCCGCGGCATCTTCCACGAACGGAATGCTGATATATCTAACTCTCCTGCAAGGGATGAACGGCTCGTTCTTCTTTTCGATGTATCGCATCTGCTTCGCCGTAATGCTTTCGGGTGCGCTTCCGTCAAGCGTCGATCTTCGCTCTCTTTGGAGCCTCATCCGAAACACGATGACGACGCTTCTCGTATTTCTTTTCTCGACGATGAATTTTCTGCTCTCGTTCCAAACGATATTCGCTTCCGGCAAGGACACATTTGCGCTCAGGTCGGCACGCTTTGCGAGCGGAAGCTTTATCCCCGTTATCGGAAGTCTGCTCGGCGAGGCGTCGAAGACAGTATATTCCAGCGCGGCATCGATAAAGTCGCTCTCGGGCGGTGCGGCAATAATAGCGATGCTCACGTTCACTCTCCCACCGTTGATCACCATCATTCTCTATAAGCTTGCCGTATTATTCTGCGCGATGCTGTCGCGCCTGCTCGGATGCGAGCGCGAGAGCGGATTTTTGTATGACGTAAACGGGCTTCTCGGTATTTTGCTCGGGCTCGTTTGCGGTGCTTCATCGGTATTCTTTATCGCAACGGGGATATTCGTCACGACTAACGGAGGGTTGAGTATATGAGAGACTATTTTTTCACGATACTCGTCACCTCGCTCATCGGCGGGCTCGTTTGCTCTCTTTCGGACACAAAATTCGAGAAGCCGATAAAATACGTCGTTTCGCTCGTCTGTATCGTTTTGATACTGTCGCCGATCAGCTCCGTATTTTCGGGCGGCACGGAGCTTGAGGTCTCGCTTCCCGAGGTCTCGATAGACGAAAGCCTCGCTTCCGATTGGATCGTTACGGAAACAGAAAATATGCTCAAAAAAACGGTCTCCGAGGCGGTCTTTTCAAAATTTGGGTTCTTCCCCGAAAGGATAGAGCTCGAGATCACCTCGCGCGAAAGCGAAAACGGAAGCGTTACTATAGTTGATAACGTCAAGATATACGTAAGCAAAGAATATGCCTCGCTCATCGACGAGCTGAAGCAATATCTCGATGCACTTTTATTTTCAAGCTCGGAGGTGTTGATACATAATGAATGACAACGGCATTTTAAAACGGCTATCGAAAACGAAGATATTTCCATATCTTCTGCTCTCCCTCGCGGCAGGGATCGCGTTGCTGCTGATACCTCACGGCTCTTCCGACGAAGCAAGAGCGGACACCGTCGATGCTTATCAATATGCCTTCGAGCTCGAGGGTGAGCTTGAATCGCTCATAAACAAAATGGACGGCGTCGGCGGGTGCAAGGTGATGGTATATCTTGACAGCTCGTTTTCATACCTCTATGCGACCGACCAAAAGCTCGAATATGACGGTGAGCGTCGGAACGTCTCAAAGCAGCTTGTGTTTTCAAAGCTCGACGGCGACGAATTGCCGATCGTCATCGAGGAATACCTCCCGTCGATCTCGGGCGTTGCCGTCGTTCTCGGTGATGGAGGCTCGCATGCAGAGAAAATAAAAAATATGCTGTCGGTGCTTCTCAATCTCGACGAAAGCAGAATATTTGTCACCTCTTGAGCATAGATATATATCACTAAACAGTATCTTTCGAAAGGAATTATAATATGGAGCTCAAAACAAAATTAAAAGAAAAACTCGACGGCGTTCGTGAAAAGATCGACTTCGAAAAAACGGGAAAATTCTTCCGCGAAAAAGGAGCGGTCTTGCTCGGGAGCGTTTTGCTCATTACGGTGATAACCGTTTCGGTCGCAATAGTCGGAAAGCAGGATGCCGACACCTTGGGCAACGAAAGCACTCCGAAATACCTCGGTCAATCGGTGCTCGTCGATGCAAACGCAAACAAGGAGCCATCACTCGACAAGGAGGATTATTTCCAAAGCGCCGCCGCAGACAGAAAGCAGGTGCGTGAGGAAGCGCTCGCCGTTTTAGAGCAGGTTGCAGCCAACCCCGACGTATTGCCCGACACGAAGGACCAAGCACTCGCCGACATCGCCGCGATCGTGAAGGAGATGAGTGTTGAGAGCAACATCGAGTCGCTCATCAAGGCGAAGGGCATCGACGACTGTATGGCGGTACTTTCCGAAGGAAAATGCACGGTCATCGTGAAGACCGACGGACTGCTCGCCAACGAGGTCGCGCAAATTCTCGAGATAGTAGTCCTCGAGGCGTCGCTCTCGCCCGAAAACGTCACCATCAGCGAGATGAAATAGATCGAAAAAAGTGTGCCAAAGGATCACCTTTGGCACACTGTTCTATTTGTATTTTTTGTAATTACAATTCAATAACACCGTCGGAGCAGATTATTTTCTCAACCTTAGAACCGCTAAGAACTGATTTCTTATCAACATGTGGGATATTGTTCCATTCCTCTATCGTGCCCTCGTAGTTGATTTCCTTTAGTGAATTACAGTTTTCGAATATAGCTGATCCCAAATATTCTACGCTTTTGGGTATCGTTATGCTTTCAAGCGAAGTGCAAGCGGTAAACGCACGGTCGTTTAACGTCTTTAAATTTTTTGAAAGAACGACGTTTTTCAGCTCGTCACAACCATAAAATACACTTCTGTCAATATATGTCACAGAATCGGGGATGACTATCGTTTCAAGAGCACTGCAGCCTTTGAACATCTCGTATGACAAGTTCGTGATACCGTTTCCGAGGTCAACCTCTTTCAACGAATAACAATTATTAAACACCCATGTGCCTGCTGTTGTCACAGTGTCGGGGATCTTAACACTTCTGAGAGATATACAATCTTTAAATAAATACCCCCACAATGTTGTTGTTCCTTCGGGAATTTCAATTGATTTTAATTTTTTATTCAAATAAAAGCATCTTTCCGCGTCTTTCAAAACAAATTTTTCGGGCCATTTAATCTCTTTTAATTCATTACAATGATAAAACGGGGAGCCGTGTATCTCTACTTCAGTCGAGGGGTCGCTCAAAAATACCACTTCCTCAAGATAGTAACAACCAGAGAAAGCATCCTTAAAAACGTATTTTATTCCATCGGGAATTACTACTTTTTTTAAATTTTCCCAAGAACAGTTACCCAAGTAAGACGGAACCAGTTTTTCTATTCCGACAACCTTTTCGCCTTGGTCAGTGTGAGTTGGGATAATTAGCTCCGTTATTTCTCTGATGTTTCCATCGTAAGGTTTTCCGACAGCAACCCATCCATATTCGGTTAGCTCGAATGTGATATATTCGATAGATTTGTGAGACTCACATACCGTGCAATAGTCGTCTTCAAAATCGTGTTCGAGTTTTGGTATGGCTGTTTTACCTATATCAATATCGCAAATATCACAACGCTCGTAAGAGCTAACACCCTCTTTGAGACAAGTCGCAGGTGCTTCATCATACTTTACTGTAGTGTGTTCCAATTTTGGAATCGTGACGGTCTCTTGATATTTACAATCCTTGCATTTTACGGTTTTCGAGCCTTCTTCAACGCAAGTAGCTTCTTTTATTATTTCCAAATCTTCAAATTCGTGCTCATTTCTGCTGACTTCGCCACATTCGCAGGTAACAAAGTGACCGTTTTCGTCATATTTAACTCTTCCGGAGAAATCGCAAACGTGGGTGCTGACTTCGGGAACGGATTCGCTCGGGAGCGACTCACTCGGCGTTTCACCGTCACACGAAACTAATGGCAACGCCAAAAGCAGAAGTATAATAAGTAATAATTTTTTCATTTTAGTCCCTCCTTTAAATAAAAAAACCATACCTGTCCCTTGAAAACAAATCATCAAAAAGAAAGTACGGCTATAAGTCAAAAAAATATTACTGCACCGTACCCCATGAGTGCTTGTTTTTCCTTTAAGAAGAGCACCTTTACTCTTCAATTACATTATATCACACCTATGCTAAATGTCAATAGGTTTTAACGATCCCAAATGTAAACAATTTATGAACAAAATATGAATAAATTATGAACAAAAGCCATTTTAGTGGTAAATATGAGCGCTTTTGCATTATGAACAACA
>JAFSCS010000006.1 GCA_017436675.1 Clostridia bacterium
AAAAAAGAAATCCCCAAGGAGCAACAGAGTGCCCGTTGGGGAAAAAGAATACAAAAAGTTTTGAAAGATTCTTAAGAAAACTTTTTCAAAAGTTTTCTTAAGCCGTCGGAGACATATCAAACCCCGTCGGATGCATAACAAAACCGCAGGCAAAAATACGGCAATAAGTTAATGTTATCCCTTTACTGTTTTTTATTATATATGATTGTTTTATTATATCTCTGACGATTTAATATATTTCCGACAGTTTAAGAGAACTCTTGAAAGCTTCTTTAGAGTCTCCCAAAGCCTCTTGCACACTTTTTCCCCAACGGGTGCTTTCCTTTGTAAAAAATAGAAATCCCCAAGGAGCAACAGAGTGCCCGTTGGGGAAAAAGCATACAAAAAGTTTTGAGGGATTCCTAAGGGAACTTTTTCAAAAGTTCCCTTAGGCCGTCGGAGACATACTAAATCCGCCGAAGGCATAATAAAATTGTCACTTGTGATAAGAGCGGTTAGAGTTGATCATTTCGGTGCGGTAGAGCTGTTCGAGCAGCATGACTTTAGCGAGCTGGTGCGGGAAGGTCATTTTAGACATAGACATCCGATGATCGCACCGCGCTTTGAGCTGTTCATCGAGCCCGAAGCTGCTGCCGATAATGAACGCGAGGTCGTTTGAGCGAGTTTTTGCCGAGAGGATCAGGGTAGCGAGCTCGGTCGACGAGTATTGCTACCCTTCGATACAGAGCGCGAATACCACCGCTTTTTTCGGGATCGCCGCAGCGATACGTTCTGCTTCGGACGCAAGCGCCGCTTTTATTTGCGCATCGGTCGGTGAGTTGTCGAGCCTCGATTCTTTTATCGTCACGTCGCGGTAGTTGCAAAACCCGCCGAGCCGTTTTTCGTATTCCGCCGCCGCGTCAACGAAATATTTTTCTTTAAAATCACCAACGTGAATTAAGGTTACGTTCATATACGGTCAAGCGCACCGAGAATGTCTTCCTTGATGTCGTCAATATGCTCAATACCAACGGAAAGACGAATAAGTCCGGGCGATACACCGCAGGCAACGAGCTGCTCGTCGGTGAGCTGACGGTGTGTCTCACTTGCAGGATGGAGCACGCAGGTACGAACGTCAGCAACGTGAACCACGTTGTTCGCAAGCCGAACGTTGTCCATAAATCGTGCCGCCGCATCGCGACCACCCTTGATCACGAACGATATAACACCGCTCGCGCCGTTCGGGAGATATTTTTTCGCTATCTCGTGGTAGGGGTTGCTCTCAAGCGTCGGATAGTTGACCGACTCAACGTTCGGGTGGCTCTCAAGCGCGAGCGCCATCGCCTCTGCGTTGCGGCAGTGGCGGTCCATACGAACACCAAGCGTCTGGAGTCCGAGATCGAGCAGGAATGCACTGTTCGCACTGCTCAAAACACCGAAATCGCGAATGAGCTGAACGCGAAGCTTCGTTATATAAGCCGCTTTTCCGAACGCCTCGGTGTAGATGAGCCCGTGATATGACTCGTCCGGCTCGGTCAAGCAGGGATAGTCCTTCCAATCAAAATTACCACTGTCAACAACAACACCGCCAACCTGGATCGCGTGTCCGTCCATATATTTTGACGTCGAGTGAACAACGATGTCAGCACCGTATTCAAACGGGCGCAGGAGTATCGGAGTCGGGAACGTGTTGTCAACGATGAGCGGAACGCCGTGGCTGTGCGCCAAACGAGCGAATTTCTCGATGTCGAGCACGGAAATAGCAGGGTTGGCAACGCTTTCGCCGAAAACGAGCTTCGTGTTCGGACGGAACTCCTTCGCTATCTCCTCCTCGGATGCATCGGGATCAACGAACGTCACGTCGATACCCATACGCTTGAGCGTAACGGAAAATAGGTTGACAGTACCGCCGTAGATCTTCGACGACGAAATAAAGTGGTCACCCGCAGAGCAGATGTTGAGCACCGCAGTCAAGGACGCAGCCTGTCCGCTGGACGTGCATACAGCACCGACACCACCCTCGAGCGCAGCGATCTTCGCTTCCACCGCCGCAACGGTCGGGTTGGAGATACGGCTATACATATGTCCGTCAGCCGTGAGGTCGAAAAGCTTCGCAACCTCACTCGCCGTGTCGTAACGGAACGTTGTTGATTGATATATCGGCAAAGCTAACGGCTCGCCGTTGCCTGCCTTGTAGCCTTCGTGAAGGCATTTTGTTTCCGGTCTCATATTTTTGTGTCCTTTCGGAAATTATCTGAAATTTTTGTATTGCAGGATCGCTTTTTCGACCTCTGCGTTAAATTGGATCGATCCGTCTGCCATCTTCTTGTACGTTCCCGGGTAGTCGAGAACGTGCTTCGTGTAGCCGCTGTATCCGAGGATAGCATCGACGTTGTCGTCATAATCCTGCATCGTGAAGTTTGTGTCGAGCAACGGAAGTACCTTTTCGATATCCTTGCGAAGCTCCTTCGCGTTGGATTCGCTGAACATCTGAACGAAAACAGAAGTGAAAAGATCTCTCATCAAGATCGTGTGCTCCTTCTCGTCGTCGCCCTTGCGGAAGATCGTAAGCTGACGGAATACGTCCGCGTCGAGCTTCACTCTGCCCGTCTTGAGATCAACGATAATGATCTTGCCCGAATCGACACCGCCCGATACGTCGGGTATCTCGATCACTCCGCTTTGGGAGTTTTCGTTCGGTGCAGGTGTGGCAGACTCGTCTGCGATCGATTCGTCCGTTATCGAGCTCTCACCGTCGCCGCTGACCTCAACTATCTGCTCAAGATACATATCATATGGCACGTTGAAGTTGTAGCCGTCAAATTCCTTCAAAACAGGCTCGAAATCCTCGAAATCCATCATAAAATAGTAGTCGATGTTGACACCAACGATCGCCTCCATCTTCGCCTTGAAGAACTCGAGGTCACGGTTTTTGAGCAAATTGCGAACCTTTTGATATGCACCGTCAACGTAAAGACGAGTGTCGGCAGGTATCATAGTCAACAAAAGCTCCTTCGTCTCGAGCTTGCGACGCATCACGAGGACTGTGTCCACCTCGCCTGCCTCGTTTCTCAAAATGAAGAGTGAGCCCTTGCTCGTGCCCTTGAAATTCTCGTCGGTCGACACGTCGGTGCTTTCATCCGTGCTCTGGTCGGGACGGCTTATCTCTTGGCTGAATTCCTCGCTGACGTCGCTGTTCTCACTTTTTGCAATACCAAAAAGCGAAACGATAAAATCGTCAACGTAGTTATCGAATATGTACGTTGCCCCGTATGCAAAAAGCACGCACGCGAGAACAAACGTTATAAAAAAGCTTCTGAATCCTTTTGACATTATTAAAACTCTCCCCTTGTGAAAGTATTTTCGTTAGATCAACCTTCGTTGGTCGCTATCGCGAAGATATAATCCTCGCTCATCGGGAACGACGGATTGTAGCGTTTTATCATAACGCCACCGATCTCGCTCTCGAAATGACCGCTGTCGTTAACGACCGAGAAGTTCGGGAAATCGGTCAAACCCTTTCCCGTGTATTTTACGTACGCCTCTTTGCGCACCCAAACCTTAACAAACCTTGTTGCAGTGTCGTCGCCTCCGCGCACGTACTCCGCCTCGTCCTCGGTGAAGAACCGCTCTGCAAGGTTGTAGTAATCGACCTTCTTTTGACGTACACGCGGCAAATATTCGCCGTCTACGCCGATCTGCTTGTTCGAAAATACGACGAGCATGATCTCACCCGAGCAGGTTACGCTCAGATGTGTCTTGCTTCCCTTGATAACGGGCTTACCCTTCGCATTGAAAGTAACGGTCGCTTGGTCGTTGCCCGTAAATTCGTGTAACGCCGCCGTTATAAGCTCGAGTCGTTCATTCTTGTCTGTGTGATATTCGTAAACATACGTTTTTATGCTCATTGGTTTTTTCCGTCCTGTGTTATTGCTGGTTTTCTTCGCCGTCTTCTTCTTCAGTTTTCTTTACTGCGGCGAAATTCATTATTGTTGCATCGTCGTCGAGTCTCATCACGATAACTCCGCCCGTGTTACGTCCGTATACGGGGATCTGGTCAACTGCCGTACGGATAATTATTCCGCTGTCCGTGATGAGCATAACGTCCTCATCATCGTGTACGTAGGCAATTCCCGCGAGCTTACCCGTTTTTTCCATAATACGATGGCAGATCATACCCTTACCGCCTCTGTTTTGAAGCGCGTATTCATCGGCGTCGCAACGCTTTCCGTATCCCTTCTCGGTGATCGTGATGAGTGCACCGTTGTCGCCCTGCATCACAGCCGCCGCACCGACAACGTAGTCGTCGTCAGCAAGGTTGATTCCTCTGACACCTCTCGCTTGACGTCCGACGCTTCTTACGTCCGACTCCTCGAATCTGATGCCGAGTCCGTTGTGGCTCGCGATCATAATGCTGTCGTATCCCGTCGTCTTCATAACGAACAACAGCTCGTCACCCTCGTCGAGATTGATCGCAAAGAGTCCTCCGCTTCTTCTCGTGTTGTATTCGCTGAGCGCAATACGCTTTACAACGCCCATTTTCGTTACCATCACGAGATATTCGTCGTCGGTGAACGCCTTGATCGGTATGATAGCCGTGATCTTCTCACCCTCCGATAGCGAAAGCACGTTGACGAGGTTCGTTCCCTTCGCAGTTCTGCCTGCTTCGGGGATCTCGTAGCATTTCTTCATATATACCTTGCCCGTGTTCGAGAACATAAGCAATATATCGTGGCTATAGGAAACGATAACGTCCTTTACGAAATCCTCCTCCTTCGTCGCCATCGCAGTAATTCCCTTACCGCCGCGGCGTTGGGTCTGGTAGGTGTCGGCAGGAAGACGCTTGATATATCCCGTTTGCGTTACCGTTACAACGCAATCCTCCTTCTCGATGAGGTCCTCGATGAGTATATCATCGTCAACGGGCTCGATCGTCGTTCTTCTCTCGTCGCCGAATTTTTCCTTTATCTCGCTAAGGTCGTCCTTGACGATAGCTGTGATACGTGCCTCTGAGCCGAGGATCTCTTTAAGCTCCTTGATCTGTGCAAGCAGCTCGTTGAGTCGCTCCTCGATCTTAATTCTTTCCAAACCGCTGAGTCGTCCGAGCGTCATATCAACGATCGCTTGTGCCTGCGGATCGGAAAGCGAGAACGCCTCCATCAACGCTACCTTCGCATCGGCGATGCTCTTACTCGCACGGATGATCCTGATGACCTCGTCGATATTATCGATGGCTATCTGATAGCCTTCATATATATGTGCAAGTCGTTCGGCTTGGTCAAGCTCGTATTTTATCTTTCGTACAACGACTTCCTTTTGGTGATTGATATAGTGGAAAAGTATCTCCTTCAGGTTGAGCACCTTCGGCTCTCCGTTTACGAGCGCAAGCATATTCACCGCAAACGTGTCCTGAAGCTGTGTATATTTATAGAACAGATTCAAAACGACCTGCGGGTTAGCGTCCTTTTTGAGATCGACAACGATACGCATACCGTCTCTGCCGCTCTCGTTACGGAGGTCGCTGACGCCCTCGATACGTTTATCCTTTACGAGATTAGCCATATTCTCGAGAAGGAGCGATCTGTTGACCTGATACGGAAGCTCGGTGATAATGATACTCGTTCTTCCGTGCTTTTCCTCGAAATGTGCCTTTGCTCTTACCTTTATATGACCTTTACCCGTCATATATGCTTCATATATTCCTGCCGTACCATAGATGATACCGTACGTCGGGAAGTCCGGTCCCTTAACGAACTGCATAAGGTCTTGTATCGTACAATCGGGGTTATCTATTTGGTAGTTTACCGCATCGATGACCTCGCCCAGATTATGCGGCGGAACGTTCGTCGCCATACCGACGGCGATACCGATCGAGCCGTTTACGAGCAGGTTCGGAAAACGCGAAGGCAAATATGACGGCTCCTCGAGCTTATTATCGAAGTTCGGCACGAAATCGACAACTCGTTTGTCGATATCCGTCAGCATAAGGTCTGCCATCTTCGCCATTCTCGCCTCGGTATAACGGTATGCAGCTGCGCCGTCACCGTCGATGTTACCGAAGTTTCCTTTACCTTCAACGAGAGGATATCTCATCGAGAAGGGCTGTGCAAGACGTACCATCGAGTCGTAGACCGCCGCGTCGCCGTGCGGGTGATAGTGACCGAGCACGTTACCGACAGTCGTCGCGGATTTTCTAAACGGCTTATCATACGTGAGCTTATCCTTATACATTGCGTACAGGATACGGCGGTGAACGGGCTTCAAGCCGTCACGCACGTCGGGCAGCGCACGAGACACGATAACGCTCATCGCATAGTTTATATACGAGGTCTTGACCTCTTTTTCTATCTCTATCTCGACGATGTCCTGATTTTCGTGGTGTTTATATTCGTTATCCATTTATTTCTCCTAAGTCCCTTTTCGAGTTTTCCACTTTTAAAAAACTCTTTATTTCCAAGGGTTTTTCTGTTTATTACAATGTTTTCCACACACTTTTCAACATTTTGTTGATAACTCTTTTATTCGAGAAACCTTTTTTTTCGAAAAAAGGTTTCTCGAGCTCTTCCAAAAAAACTTTATATTCCGTGTTATTTTGGTGGTATTTGGAGCTTTTTGGGGGTTATTGTTGATTTTAGCTATTTGTTGCTATTTTCGGGGGCGCTGCCCCCTACCCCGCAACCTTTAAAAAGGTTGACTAAACTTTTGTTTGTATTGCTTTTGTTATTATTTGTATACCTTTGACGATTAAAGGAAACCTTTTATAGAAGTATTTTTTTGAGCATCTCAGCGACTTTTCTAACCATTTTTTCGATGCGGGACTCTAAACCGCACCAAATTAACAGTTCCATCATTTTTTCGTGAGTCCCTCATCGAAAAAATAATTAAAAAATCTTTGAAAAGTT
>JAFSCS010000007.1 GCA_017436675.1 Clostridia bacterium
TAACAAAACCGCAGGGAGTAGATAAACAACAAAAAGTTAGCAGTATATGGAAGCTTGATACTGTTACCACAGGTTTTATATCTTCTCAACGAATTTATTATATCTTCGATGATTTAATATTTTTCCGACAGTTTAAGAGAACTCTTGAAAGCTTCCTTAGAGTCTCCCAAAGCCTCTTGCACACTTTTTCCCCAACGGGTGCTTTTCTTTGCAAAAAAAAGAAATCCCCAAGGAGCAACAGAGTGCCCGTTGGGGAAAAAGAATACAAAAAGTTTTGAGGGATTCCTAAGGGAACTTTTTCAAAAGTTCCCTTAGGCCGTCGGAGACATACTAAACTCGGTCGGGGGTAATAAAAAACTGCAAAAATGGGGGGAAAGTTATTGAAAAAAGCACGAAAGTATGATATAATTACTTTATCAAAGTGTATCCTGCCGATTTTTTGGTGGGAAGAAAGGAAATATTTACTATGAAAGCTATTATAAACGGCAAGATCATATTACCGAACCAGATCATTGAAGACATGGCGCTTTTATTCAACGAGAAGATCGTAGGAATCGTTGACAACGAGAGCGCGAAGGCGATGACAGACGTGACCGAGGTTATAGACGCATCGGGAAAATACGTATCGCCCGGACTTATAGACATCCACATCCACGGATATCTTGGAGAAGAGGCGGCAGAAGGCGAGAAGGACGGCATCAAGAAGATGGCGGAGGGCATTCTTGCGAACGGATGTACCGCATGGCTTCCGACGACGATGACGGTAGCGAAGCCCCAGATCGAGAAATCCTTGAAGGCGATCCGCGATCTCAAGGAAGAGAGCTTGAAGGGCAAGGACGAATGGTGTGGTGCGCAAGTACTTGGTGCGAACGTAGAAGGCCCGTTCATCAACCCGTCGAAGAAGGGCGCGCAAGCAGAGGAATACATACTCAAGCCTGACGCAAAATTCATCAAAGAATATGCTGACGTTATCAAAATAATCTCTATCGCTCCCGAAATGGACGATGATTTCCAATGCATCAAAGAGGTTGCGGCAGACACAAACGTTGTTCTCTCTATCGGACATACAGGCGCTGATTTTGAAACAGCCGTTGCTTCCACAAAGGTGGGAATTTCCCACGTTACTCACCTTTTCAACGCGATGACAGGACTTTTGCATCGCGCACCCGGAGTTGTTGGCGCAGCGTTTGCGACAGACGTATCCGTTGAGGTCATCGCGGACACGTTCCACATCCATCCCGGTCTTTACTCCGTCATCGACAAGCTCAAGGGCGACAAGATGTGCCTTATCACCGACTGTGTAAGAGCAGGCGGACTTGAGGACGGCGAATACACGCTTGGCGGACAAAAGATCATCGTTAAGGGAATCGAGTGCAGACTCGAGGACGGCACGATCGCAGGAAGCGTGCTCAAGCTCAACAACGCGGTACGTAACGTACGTGACAACACAGATATGCCGCTTTGGCAGATCGTTGCGGCAGCATCCTACAACCCTGCGGTAGTTATCGGCGTATCCGACACGAAGGGCTCGCTCGAAGCAGGCAAGGACGCTGACATCGTGATCACAGACGCAGACTTCAACGTTGAAGAGACGTTTGTAAGAGGCGTAAGCTACTATAAAAAATAAATAAGGAGCACCAAAAATGGATATCAAAGTAAAAGCTATACTTGACCCTCAATTTCAACCGCTCTCCGTTGTTGTGAGAGAGTTCAAAAAACGTGTTCAAGAAAACGAGAGCCAAAAGCTCGTTATCGGCGTTGTTCGTAACAAAGGCTATATCTCCACGTTTGAAACAGAGATCCTCGCCGACGGTATCGACGATGCTGCAAACTTCAAATTTATCGAAAGACTCGCAAAATCTATGCTTTGGGTACGCGGCGGTTACAAGATCATCATCGCAGGCTCCAAAAAAGTAGCTGACTATATCGAGGCTGCATATAAAAAAGGCGGTATCCGTGAGTTCGACGCAGACTTTATGGCTCGCGTATACGAAACACCCTTCGTTGTAGAGCACGTCTCTATCGAGAACGCGCCCGTAACGAAAGAGGACGCCGCTCCCGTAGGACGTCACCTCGACGGCTGCCGTATCGGATTTGACGCAGGCGGAAGCGACCGCAAGGTGTCCGCAGTTATCAACGGCGAAGCAGTATATTCCGAAGAGGTCGTTTGGTTCCCGAAGACCAACAGCGACTGGAGATACCACTATGACGGCATCCTCCAAGCGATGAAAACAGCCGCTTCTCATATGCCCCGCGTTGACGGTATCGGCGTAAGCAGTGCCGGTGTTTATATCGACAACAGAATTATGATCGCATCGCTCTTCTTGAAGGTCAACGACGAGGACTTCGATGCTCACGTTAAAAATATGTATCTCGACGTTGCGAAAGAGCTCGGCGAGAACATTCCGATCGAGGTTGCTAACGACGGCGACGTAACTGCGCTCGCAGGTGCGATGGACCTCAACGACAACAACGTCCTCGGTATCGCTATGGGTACGAGCGAAGCGGGCGGATACGTTGACGGAAACGGCAACATCACCGGCTGGCTCAACGAATTGGCGTTCGTTCCCGTTGACTATTGCGAAAACGCGATGGTAGACGAGTGGTCCGGCGACTATGGCTGCGGTGTTAAATACTTCTCGCAAGACGCTGTTATCAAGCTCGCGCCCGCAGCAGGTATCGAGCTCGACGAGAGCCTCTCCCCCGCAGAAAAGCTCAAGGTCGTTCAAAAGCTTATGGCTGAAGGCGACGAAAGAGCGAAGAAGATCTATGAGACCATCGGTGTATACTTCGGTTACGCTATCGCATACTACGCAGAGTTCTATGATATCAAGCACGTTCTTATCATGGGCCGTGTAACAAGCGGTGAGGGTGGTGTTATCCTCCTCGAAAAAGCAGGCGAGGTTCTCAACACAGAGTTCCCCGAGCTCGCAAAAACTATCAACCTCAACATCCCCGACGAAGCAAGCAGACGCGTTGGTCAATCCGTTGCAGCTGCAAGCCTTCCCGAGATCGGCTGATACTTTAGCTTTAACGATCCACCCGAGTGCCGCATTTGGCACTCGGGTAATTTATACGGAGAAAAAATATGGAAATTCTTTGGATCTGCGTCGGTGTCGCAGCCGCACTTATTTTGATCACGTTCATCCTCTTTTTGACAACGTTCGGCTCGTTCCCGAAGCACAAGCCGCTGCCCGAGGGAAAATACGATATCCCAAAGGGTAAGGCGTATAGGAAGCACCGCGACCAGCTGATCGAATGGCAAAAGTCCGTTCGCGCGATGCCGCGTGAGCTCGTCGAGATAACGTCGTTCGATGGGCTGAAGCTGCGCGGATATTATTACGAATACGAAAAGGGCGCGCCGATAGAGATCCAATTCCACGGATACCACGGTAACGGCGAACGCGATCTCAGCGGCGGTGTCGAACGCTGCTTCGCCGTCGGCAGAAGCGCCATCATCGTCGACCAACGCGGCCACGGTATGAGCGACGGCAGGATCATAACCTTCGGCGTAAAAGAAAAATTCGACTGCATCAAATGGGTGGAGTACGCAGTAGACCGATTCGGCAGCGACGTCAAGCTCATCTTGACCGGCGTCTCGATGGGCGCGGCTACCGTGATACTCGCAGCAGCGGAAAAACCAATGAAAAACGTCATCGGTGTGCTCGCCGATTGCGGTTACTCCAGCGCTGAGGCGATCATCAAAAAGGTCATCAAGGACGTTCACCTACCCGCTTCGCTGATCTATCCGCTCGTCTACATCGGCGCTCGTGTCTTCGGCGGGTTCGATCTGCGCGACGCCGCACCGATAGAAGCCGTGAAACGTATCACCGTCCCAATTATATTCTACCACGGCGATAGCGATGGGTTCGTCCCCTGCCAAATGAGTAAGGATGTCTTCGACGCCTGCCCGCTCAAAGAAAAACACCTCACATTCATCAAAAACGCTGACCACGGGCTCGCTTACCCTACCAATAAACAACTCTATATCGAACAGCTGCAGCTGACTATCAATAATTGGTATAAATAACCCCCGACAGCTGTATTATGCCTTCGGCGACCAAAGACAACTTTCTATAGAAAGTTTTCTTTGGAATCTTTCAAAGATTTTTTAATTATTTTTTCGAGGAGACACCCTTGTTGCTTATAACGAGGGTGTTCTTTTGTGCGTTTAAAGGGCATCTCCTCGAAAAAATGGTTAGAAAAGTCGCTGAGAGGCTCTAAAGAGAATTTTCTAAAGAGAGTTATCCTTGATCGCAGGAGATATAACAAACCGCAGGGGTATATTATCTCCGATGATCTTATTATATCTCCAACGAATTTATTATATCTCTGACAGTTTAAGAGAACTCTTGAAAGCTTTCTTTAGAGTCCTTTAGAGCCTCTTAACTACTTTTTTCCCGATGGGTACAACTGCACAAAATAAAAATTCCCGAAAAGGTAGCGCGTACCCATCGGGAAAAAAGCAATTAAAAAGTTTTGAGGGATTCCTAAGGGAACTTTTTCAAAAGTTCCCTTAGGCCGTCGGAGACATAATAGAACTCTGTCGGGGGTAATTAAAGAGGCGGCTGATGATGAAGACGACGACGATGAGTTCGAGGCACGAGCAGATCGCCTCCATAGAGAAGTTGACCACCCAGAACGCCGCGAGCAGCGCGTGCGGCAGCGCGTAGACCATAGTGAGCACGACGGCGCAGAGACCGTAGAAGACGTAGGCTTTTTTGTTACCGAACCCGAGCGAGAACTTACCTTCCTCGAGGAAGAAGAGCATTATGGTGCAGAGCGAGAACAGGTGGAACAGCTCGTTGGTATCGGCCGATTTGATATGGATCTTTATGAAGAACTCGAGCACGCGCAACACCGCCCAGACAAGCGGGAGCACGGACAACAGAGTGAACTTTGGCGAGCGCGGATCGACCGCCTTAGAGGACGCGTACCAAAAGAACGCGCTGGCGAGGATCAAAAGGCAAGCGATCGCCCATTCGAGCACGGAGTATTCTTTTCCGCTGAAATAGTAATAGAACTGGAACGCGGCAGTAGTCAGCATCATAAACGCACAGAGCGAGGAAGAGAAGACCGACGCGATATCGGTATATTCGACCTTATCGGACGCGGTTTTGGACGATATCAGCGCGACTATCCCCGCGATGACGAGCATCGCAAGAACGAGGTATGTGAAGATCGCGATCTTCGGGTTATCGGAGAGCCTGATGCTGTCATACGTCGCGAGCTCCGACACACCGACCGACACGGCATAGCGGCGCGTCAACGTCACTCTCAAGAACCCGAGCAACACGGCAACGAACGAGTACACTCCGATAGTGATCCTGTATTTCAACTTATTCATTAACGTTTCCTTTACAAACACGAATTATACCTATATTATAAAACACCTTTTACAGAAAGTCAAAGGCTTTTCGTCATTTTTTTAAAAATTTACAATTTGTTCATACTTTTTTCAAAAACCGATACCTTTTTTTCCGAAAATATGTTAAAATGAGGTTTAGTATTATTCTTGAAGGTGAACCAAATTGAAGCTAAGCGATTTTTACGTCAAAGACACGTCATTTTATAAACGGGTGGCAACGATCGCCGTCCCGATCGCGTTGCAGGGGCTGATAACCTCGGGCGTCAACGCGATGGACTCGGTTATGATCGGCGCGGTCAGCGAGACACAGCTCTCCGCCGTCTCACTCGCAAACCAATTCATCAACATCTTCCATATCTTCTGTATGGGTATCGGAATGGGCGCATCCGTCCTCGTCTCGCGCTATTACGGAATGGGCGACCGCCCCGCGCTGAAAAAAACAGTAACGATAATGCTCCGCCTCTGCCTTGCAATGGCAACACTGTTTTGTGTCGGAACAGTGCTGTTCCCCGAGCAGATAATGAAAATATATACGACCGAGCTGCCGATAATCGAATACGGCATCTCCTACCTCAACTATTCGATAATAAGCTATTTCTTCCTCGGCTTGTCGTTGACTTGCACGATCGTGCTTCGCAACGTCGGTCAAGTGCATATCCCGCTTTTGACGTCGATCGGCGCGTTCTTCGTGAACGTCGGCGCAAACTACGTATTTATCTACGGAAAGCTCGGCGCACCTCGAATGGAGGAGGCGGGCGCGGCAGTCGGAACACTTATCGCACGTGTGTTTGAATTTGCGATAATATGCGGATATATGTTCCTGAAGGACAAAAATATCGGCTACCGAATAAAAGATATCCTTTCCCCCGTGGGAGATCTCTGGCGTGAGTATATCAGGATCAGTATCCCCGTGCTCGTCAGCGACGGCATCCTCGCGCTCGGCAACAACTCCGTCGCAATGATAATCGGACGCCTCGGCGAAAGCTTCGTCGCCGCAAACGCCGTGACCGCAGTAACACAACAGCTCAGCTCGGTAATGATCCAAGGCTTCTCGCAAGCGGGCGCGATCGTCACGGGCTATACACTCGGCGAGGGCGACAAGGATAAGGCGTGGCGTCAAGGCTATGCATTCCTCTCGATCGGATTCGTGTTCGGCTTGATCGCGGCGGGAATATGCCTCCTCATCAGCGAGCCGATGATCAGCTTCTATGAGCTTTCGGACGAAACGAGATTACTCGCACGACAGCTGATGCTCTCGATATCGGTAATAATCGTCTTCCAAGCGACAAACAGTATTATGACGAAGGGCGTACTGCGCGGCGGCGGTGATACGAAGGTATTGATGCTCGCAGACAATATCTTCCTTTGGGTAGCATCGATCCCTCTCGGCATCCTCGCGGGACTCGTGTTCCACCTCCCTGCGTTCTGGATCTATTTCGCACTCAAGATCGACCAAGTATTGAAAGCCGTTTGGTGCGTAATACGCCTCAAAAGCGGAAAATGGATCAAAAAGATCCGTTCGGAAAGCGAAATATCACAAAAATAAAACGAAAGAGAGAATGGGTTTGAGGCACACTCCGTAAGGAAGTGTGCCTCAGTTATATTCGCCAAAGGCGAGTGATATTGCTTCGCAGTTATATTTGGGCTTCGCCCAAGTTATATTCGCTTCGCGAGTTTTGGAGGCGAATATAATATCACTGAAATCTTTAGATTTCAATATCACTTTGCTGATAAGCAAAATATCACTGTGAGACCCGTCTCACAATATCACTTATTTTTTCTTATCTTTGAGATGGGTTGATTTTTTAAATTGCATACTTGTTGTGCACCTTTTTGAAAGTGCGTAACCCATTATGACACTTTTAAAGCGAAAGTGTCATTTTTCTTGACACAAAAAAGGGAGAACACTTCTTTATGAAATGTCTCCCTTCCCATTCTATTTTTTCTCTTGTTTTTTTATTCCTCAGCACCGCCCTCGTCGATGCTCTCGTCGGTCACGCTTTCGTCGGACACGCTCTCGTCAGTGCTCTCGTCGGACACGCTTTCGTCGGACACGCTCTCGTCAGTGCTCTCGTCGATCGGTGCGTCGATCTCGATCGGAGCGTATTTGTTGACGACGTAATAGCCGTAGCCCTCGGCGTAAAGTATCATCACTCCGCCCGAGCAGTTCGTTATCTCGTCAAACACGAGCGGCACGACAACGCTGCCGTCGGTCGCGATAACACCGTATTTTCCATCTTTTCCGACAACGGCAAGTCCCTCCAAAAACGGAGCCGCGCTGTCGTATTCGGGGTTCGTTATCCATCTTCCCTTCGAGCTCATATATCCGTATTTGTCCTCACGGCAAAGCAGCAAAACTGCGTCGGAATATGCCTTCAGCTCAAAATCTGCCGGAAGGTTGAACAGCGTTCCGTCCGTATACATCAGCTCTTGGGCGCTGACCTTCTGTCCGTTCTCGTTGTAAACACGACGCACCCGCGTCAGCTCGTCGATGAAGTGGTAATATCCGATGCTCTCGAGCCCGTTCGTCTCGGGCTTGTAGTATTTGTCGTTGAACAGATCGGTGTTCAGCTCGTAAAACTTCAGCTTACTGCTGTCGTTGTCATAGGTACAGGCGATCGGGTTGCCGTTGAAGGTGAACACCATATCGCGATAGGGATAAACGATATATTCTTCGGTCGTCGAATCGTAGATGCCCCATTGACCGCTTCGCTTTCTTCTGACCGTGTAGTCGTCCTGATATCTGCCGTAATACGAAGGATAGTCGAACTCAACGCCTCGCCCGTTCTCGCCCTTCGTATACGTCGTTTCAACAAACTCGAGCGTCTCGCGGTCGAGATAGTAATATTTCTTTCCGTCCTTGAAAAGCGGATTGTCAAGCGCGTCGCGTACACCCGCAAACTCGCTCTCGAGCACCTCGAAAAGCACCTCGCCACGCTCGTCAAGAAGCGATATCGTTTCGACTGTCTCGCCGTCCTCGTCGGTCGATACGACCGTCTTGAACAAAAATCCCATCCTCGGAACGAGCGTCTCACCCTCGCCGAGCGTCTCATAATGCTTCACAACGGCGAGCTTGAACTCGTTTTTCTTGAACATCGCGTCGGTGAGCCGATATCCATCCAAGTCCACCTTGTCAAACCCCGCAAGTGCCGCCTCGACCTCGTCGGGCTTCGACACGTCGGGCGCAGACACCTCACTCTCATCGTCGCTCTCCTCGATGAACTCATCCTCACTCTCGTCGATGAACTCATCCTCGCTCTCGTCGAGGTTGACGGATGTGTCGCTCGTTTGCGGTTTTACGCCATTCAAAAACGGAAGCTTGCCGGAAACGGAAAGCGCGATAACGAGAAAGGTCGCAACAAAAAGGACCGCCGTCGTCAATATATAGATCGGTATGTTTTTCTTCAAATCAAAGTCTCCCCCGTGTATTTCTGATTCGGTATAATATTCTACCTTTTTCGAATATATTTTAACATAAATAAATAATAATTTCAATCGCAGAAGCACTATAAAATGTGTTTTTTTAGTAAAATTTACTTGATTTTTCTGTAGTAATATTATATACTAAAGAGAGAAAATAGGAAAAGTATGCCTATATCGTTTGGAGGCGTTTTTATGGCTGACGAGCTCGGTAAATATTATTTTTTGCAGGGGACAAATTCACGCGCATACGAATATATGGGTGCGCATCGCGACGGCGGCGAGATAACGCTTCGCGTATGGGCGCCGAACGCGACGTGTGTGTTTCTTTGCGCCGATTTCAACGGCTGGAGCGACAGCGATCCGATGACTCGCGAGGACGGCGGGATCTGGACGATTACCGTCCCGAAGGAAAAGCTTCCCGTCGGTGCGAGATATAAATATATGATCGACCGCGGCGGAAGCCGACGGATGAAATCCGACCCGTATGCGTTTATGGCGCAGACTCGCGGAGAGACCGCATCGATCTACTACGAGCTCGATGGGTATGAATGGGGCGACGAAAAGTGGCTCGAAAAAAGACGTGAGCTCAGCCAATATCTCAGCGAGGGGCGTCACGTCCCGAAGCCGATCAATATATACGAAATGCACCTCGGCTCGTGGAAGCGTCACGAGGACGGAAGCTATTATACTTATTCGGAAACAGAACGGGAGCTGATCCCGTATATAAAAGAAATGGGATATACCCACGTTGAGCTGATGCCCGTTGCGGAGCATCCATTCGACGGCTCTTGGGGATATCAATGCACCAACTACTATGCGCCGACCTCAAGGTTCGGCACACCGCACGACTTTATGCACCTCGTCGATGCGCTGCATCAAGCCGATATCGGAGTGATACTCGATTGGGTGCCCGCCCACTTCCCGAAGGACGAGCACGGGCTGTATGAGTTCGACGGTGCTCCGCTTTACGAGTATCAGGGCTGGGACAGAATGGAGCACAAGGTCTGGGGAACGCGGTTCTTCGACCTCGGACGAAACGAGGTCCAATGCTTCTTGATCTCCAACGCGGTATATTGGTGCGAAAAATATCACGTCGACGGACTGCGCACCGATGCCGTGTCGTCGATGCTATACCTCAACTACGACAGAGGGCCGGGCGAGTGGATACCGAACGAGGATGGCTCGAACCATAACCGCCAAGCCGTCGCGTTTCTCCAAAAGATGAACGGAACGCTCAGCTACCTCTATCCCGACGTGATGCTGATCGCCGAGGAGGCGACCGCGTGGAAGGACATCACCGTCCCCGCAAAATACGGCGGACTCGGGTTCAACTACAAATGGAATATGGGCTGGATGAACGACACGCTCGACTACCTCGAGACCGACAGCCTGTTCCGCAAGAATAAGCACGATAAAATAACCTTTCCGATAATGTACGCGTTCAACGAACGGTATATTCTCCCGATCTCGCACGACGAGGTCGTCCACGGAAAGAAAACGCTGGTCGATAAGGTCGACGCGGAATATTATAATAAATTCGCAACGATGCGCGCATATCTGACGTATATGATGACTCATCCGGGCAAAAAGCTTTTGTTTATGGGTCAGGAGCTCGGTCAGTTCTGCGAGTGGGACGAGGAAAAGAGCGTAGAATGGTTTATGCTCGCCTACGATACCCACAAAAAGATGCAAGATTTCACAAAAAGCCTCAACCACCTCTATAAGACCGAGCCGTCGCTCTATCTGCACGACGAGGGCTGGAACGGATTTCGATGGTATGAGGCGAACAACAGTAACGACAGTATCTTTATTTACGGTCGAATGGGCGACGGAGGCGACGAGCTCGTCGTTGCCGTCAACTTCACACCCGTGAAGCGAGAAAACTATTGGATGCAGGTAAACGAGCCGGGAGTATATACCGAAATATTCTCCTCGAACGCCGCCGAGTACGGAGGCGAGGGCACCGTCAACAGCGGAAAGCACACCTCGAAGGAGGCTGCGGGCAGAAGCTACGTTGAGATGACGATGCATCCGTTGACCGCATCGATATGGCGTAAGGTCGGCAAAAAACCGAAGCCGAGGAAACCGAGAACGCCGAAGCCAACCGAAAATAAATAAACCAACACGAAAGTGAGATACCGACATCCTCACGTCTATAATAAATAAAATCTACAGTTTGTCGGAGAAAGGTCGCTGTTATGAGAAAAAAAGAATGTGTCGCAATGCTCCTTGCAGGAGGACAAGGAAGCAGATTATATCTGCTCACCGAGAATATGGCAAAGCCCGCCGTTACGTTTGGCGGTAAATACCGTATTATCGACTTTCCTATCTCCAACTGCGTCAACTCGGGTATCGATACCGTCGGTATCCTGACCCAATATCAACCGTTGGTGCTCAACGAATATATCGGAAACGGACAACCGTGGGATCTCGACCGCGTTTACGGAGGTGCGCGAGTGCTTCCGCCCTACCAAGCGTCGAAGCGTGCCGATTGGTATAAGGGTACGGCAAACGCGATCTACCAGAACCTCAACTTTATCAACCAATTCGACCCCGACTACGTGCTCATCCTCTCGGGTGACCACATCTACAAAATGGACTACCGCAAGATGCTCGAATTCCACAAGGAAAAGAACGCAGATTGCACGATCGCCGTCATCGACGTTCCGCTTTCGGAGGCGTCCCGCTTCGGTATTATGAACACGAGAGAGGATATGTCGATCTACGAGTTCGAGGAGAAGCCGAAGAACCCGAAATCAACGAAGGCGTCGATGGGTGTCTACATATTCAACAAAGCAAAGCTCGAAAAATATCTCATCGAGGACGAAGCAAAGGAAAACAGCGACAACGACTTCGGTAAAAACGTTATCCCCGCAATGTTCGAGGGTGGCGAGAGAATGTTCGCATATCAATTCAACGGATATTGGAAGGACGTCGGAACACTCGACAGCCTTTGGGAAGCGAATATGGATATGCTCGGCGAAAGCCCCGTTCTCGACCTCACCGACAGAACGAACAGAATATATTCTAAAAACCTTGCAACACCGCCTCATTTCGTCGGCTCGGGTGCAATTATCAACAACTCGATCATCACCGAGGGCTGCGAGATCTACGGCACGGTCATCAACTCCGTGCTCTCGAGAGGCGTCATCGTAGAGCGCGATGCTATCGTGCGCGACTCCGTCATTATGAGCGATTGTACCATCAGCGCAGGCGCACAGGTGGATTACACGATAATGGATTGCAACGTGACCGTCGAATCCAACGCGACTGTCGGTAAGCCGCGCGAGGAAGCGAAAAAGATCACGCTCATCGGAAAAGAGCTCACCATTGGCGCAGGTAAAGTCGTTGAGGAGGGCACGATGCTCACTCCCGAAATGGCAAAAAGCCTCTGATGCGCAACAGAATTCCATTAAATCTTCGTTTTGCTGCCCCGAAGCAATAAAAATTCAATCTCGGGGAGAAAGGGTTTTTTCCCGTTTGGGAAAATGAATATAGCGAATGACAGTAGCAGGTATAATTTTTTCTAACCTTCACGACCAAAGCGTTCCCGAACTGACACGCTTCAGAACAATGGGCTCCGTTCCGTTCGGTTGCCGTTACAGATTAATAGATTTCAGCCTTTCCAATATGGTAAACTCGGGTATCACCAACATCGGTATCATCACCCACTATAACTACCAATCACTCATGGACCACCTCGGAACAGGTAAGGATTGGGACCTCGCACGTCGCAGCGGCGGTATCAAGATACTCCCGCCCTACATCACGGCGTTTGCGCAAAACGGCGCACCCTCACTCTATAGCCATCGTCTCGAGGCGATAATCAGTGTTCAATCGTTCATCCACGATCTTTCCGAGGAATACGTTGTTTGCAGCGACTGTGATGCGATCTGCAACATCGATCTCGAAAAGGTCATCAAGGCTCATATCAAAAACAGCGCAGACCTCACCATCGTTACGAAAAATATGTACGTTATGGCGAACGAAAACAGAGATATCACGATCACTCGCTCCTCAAAAGACGGAAAGCTCCTCCAGATCTTCCCCTCGAGCGCAGTTTCGAACGGATTCTATGACGTATCGCTCAACATTATGGTCTTCACAAAGCGTTACCTCGAAAGCCTCATCGCCGACTCGATCGCTCGTAACTACATCAGCTTCCGCAGTGAGCTGATCCCGAGAAAGATCGAGCAGGACAACATTATGGTATACAACTACGACGGATACTTCAACTCGATCAACTCCGTTCGTGACTATTTTATGTGCAATATGGACCTCCTCAACGCAGATGCGAGAAACTCGCTCTTCTCCGTTGCTAACCGTCCCGTATTGACAAAGGTCAGAAACTCTACCCCGACCTACTATTCGCCCGACGCAAAGGTCAAGGATTCGCTCATCGCCGACGGATGTCACATCGAAGGCGTTGTCGAAAACTCGATATTGTTCCGCGGTGTTAAGGTCAGCAAGGGCACTGTCGTTAAAAACTGCATTTTGATGCAGGATACCTATTGCGGCTCGAACACGAACCTCAACTGCGTTATCACCGACAAAAACGTCGTTATCCGCGACGGCCGTAACCTCTCCGGCTACGAAACAAGACCGTTCTTCATCGAAAAGGACGCGATGGTGTGATCAAAAATTCCCTTTTGGGAATTTTTGAGTGAAGAGTGAAAAGTGAAGAGTTAAGGAAATTTTTCCTAACGGAAAAATAAATTAATTTTTTAATTCACTTTGTGTGCTTTTTGGTAGCTAAAGGGACTTTGAAAGGTTTTTTTAGAGGCTTTGGAGCTTCTTGCCTGCTTTTTTCCCGATAGGTGCTGAAAACGAACAAAATAAAACTTCCCAAATAGGTGGCAAGCACCTGTCGGGAAAAAAGAATACAAAAAGTTTTGAAGGATTCCAAAGGGAACTTTTTCAAAAGTTCCCTTTGGCAACAAAAAGGAGATAAAGTAAATTGAACAAGAAGATTTTGATAGTAGCGTCGGAGGCGTTACCGTATGCGGCGTCGGGCGGGCTCGGCGACGTTATCGGCTCGTTGCCGCGCGCACTCAAAGAAAAGGACGCGGAGCTTGACGTCCGCGTTATAATGCCGCTATACTCTATGATGGCGGACAAATACAGAGAAAAGCTCGAGGAAGTATGCATAACGACAGTACCGCTCAGCTGGAGACAGCAATATTGTGGGCTCTATAAGCTCACCGAGAGCGGTGTCACGTTCTACTTCGTCGATAATATGTACTATTTCGCAAGAACGGGGCTATACGGCAGTATGGACGACGCCGAAAGATACGCCTTCTTCTGTAAGGCGGTATGTGAGCTGATGCCGAGAATGGATTTCTACCCCGACATCCTCCACGCACACGATTGGCAGAGCGCGTTGAGTATAATATACCTCAAGCGCAAATATGCACACCGTCCCGAATACGCCGGAATAAAAACGATATTCACTATCCATAATATCGAGTACCAAGGTCAGTATGGCTTCGATATCCTCGGCGATACGTTCGAGCTCGATGAGTGGGACCGCGACGTCGTTGAATACGGCGGCTGCATCAATTTGATGAAGGGTGCGATCGTCTGCGCCGATAAGGTAACGACCGTTTCACCCCAATACTCAAAAGAAATACTCAGCGAAACGTTCTCCCACGGGCTCCACTACGTGCTTATCGCAAACCAAGAAAAGCTCAGCGGTATCATGAACGGCATCGACTACGATTACTATAACCCCCAAACCGATCCCGACGTTGAGGTAAACTTCACCGCAAGAAGCATCGGCAGAAAAGCCCAAAACAGAAAAATGCTGCGCGAGATGGTCGGACTCCCCGAAAAAGACGTTCCGATGATCGCGATGATAACGAGACTCACCGGTCACAAGGGACTCGACCTCGTAACTTGGGCGGCGGACGAGCTCTTGCAGCGTGACGTCCAGCTCGTCATCCTCGGAACAGGCGACAAGCACTATGAGGACTTCTTCAAAAGCCTCGCCGATCGCTATCCCGATAAGGTGGCAACCATCCTGAAGTTCGACAAAGCACTCTCGAAAAAGATATATGCATCCGCAGACCTGTTCTTGATGCCGTCGAAGAGTGAGCCTTGCGGACTCTCGCAAATGATCGCGTCGCGATACGGCGCAGTGCCGATAGTTCGCCTCGCGGGCGGACTCGCCGACACGATCCACGAGCCTGACAACGGATTTACCTTCTATGCATATAATGGTAGCGAGATGCTTCGCGCGATCGAGCGCGCACTCGCATCGTTCGAGAATAAGGACGAATGGGCGTCGCTCGTGAAACGAGTTATGAAGACCGACTTCACCTGGGCAAACAGCGCGAACCAATACCTCGGACTTTATGAGTCAGTATAACATTTGAAATATTACGGCGACAAGTCGTTCGCGGCGACTTGCCGCCTCTGATATTTATAGAAAAACGCGAATTTTAGGAGATAATAACAAATGAAGACCCTTATTACCGATAAGCTGTCACGTTATTTTGCGGTGACACCCGAGGACGCGACCGAGGAGCAAATATATAAAGCGACCGTCCTCGCAGTCAAGGATATTTTGACCGCAAAACGCCAAAGCTTCAAGAAAAAATCGATCGAACAGGACCAAAAACGAGTGTTCTACCTCTGCATGGAATTCCTTATGGGCCGTTCGCTCAAGCTAAACCTCTGCAACCTCGGACTCGAGGACGACACAAAATCAGCATTAAAGGAGCTCGGGTTCGACCTCGACGTGATTTATGAGTACGAGGACGACGCAGGACTCGGCAACGGCGGTCTCGGACGACTCGCTGCTTGCTTTATGGATAGCCTCACCTCGCTCCAATACCCTGCGATGGGCTTTTCCATCTGCTATGAATACGGACTTTTCAAGCAAAAGATCGTCGGCGGTGAACAGATCGAGCTGCCTGACGTCTGGATGCCGAGCGGCGAGGGCTGGCTCGTGCAACGTCAGGACAAAGCGAAAAAGATACGCCTCGGCGGTAGGATCAAGGAGGATTGGTCAAGCGGTCACCTCACGATAATCCATACCGATTACGACGAGATCGAGGCAGTGCCCTACGATATGATGGTGTCGGGTGCTGATGGTGAGTGCGTAAACGTGCTCCGCCTCTGGAAAGCGCAGGATATCAGAAACTTCAATATGAAGCTCTTCTCCCAAGGTCAGTACCTCAAGGCTGTCGAGGAGAACGCAAACGCCCAAATGATCTCGAAGGTGCTCTACCCTGCCGATAATCACACCGAAGGAAAGCTGCTCCGCCTCTCGCAACAGTATTTCCTCGTGTCCGCATCGCTCCAGAATATCATCACCGAGCACATCTATAGCTATAAAACACTCTCCAACCTCGCCGACAAGGTCGCGATCCATATCAACGATACCCATCCCGCGCTCGCTATCCCCGAGCTTATGCGTATCTTGATGGACGACTACGGCTATTCCTGGGAGGAAGCGTGGGATATCACTACCCGCACGATGAGCTATACCAACCACACCGTGCTCCCCGAAGCGCTTGAATGCTGGAATGAGGACCTCTTCCGCTTGAAGCTCCCGAGAATATATAACATCATCCGCGAGATCAACGAGAGATTTTGCGCTGACGCTTGGAATAAGTATACGGGCAACTGGAACAAGATCGGCAGAATGTCGATCATCGAGGGCGGACAGGTCAAAATGGCAAACCTCTCCGTTATCGGAAGCCATACCGTAAACGGCGTTTCCGCGCTCCACTCCGAAATACTCAAAAAGTCTGTCTTTAACGACTTCTATACGATGTTCCCCGACAGATTTACCAACGTAACCAACGGCATCGCCCACAGAAAATGGCTCTGCTATTCCAATAAAGGACTTTCCGCACTCCTCGATGAGTGTATCGGCCCCGACTACAGAAACGAGCCCGAAAAGCTCGAGGGCTTCTTGAAATATAAAGACGACAAGACCGTCCTCGATCAGCTCGGCAAGATAAAGAGAGCAAACAAGGAGTCGTTCTCGAATTGGTACAAGGGCGTCAGCGGTATCGCGCTCGATCCCGATTCGCTCTTCGACGTTCAGGCAAAACGCCTCCACGAATATAAGCGTCAGCTCCTCAACGTGCTCCATATCATCAGCCACTACGTCAAGCTCAAGGAAAACCCGAACGCACCGCTCCAACCGAGAACGTTCTTGTTCGCGGCAAAGGCAGCACCCGGATATTACCACGCAAAAGAGATAATCAAGCTCATCTGCTTCATCAGCAACGACGTTGAAAAGGATCCCGTTCTCAGAGAAAAAATGAGAGTCGTGTTCTTGGAAAACTACAACGTCTCGATGGCGGAGCGCCTGATGCCCGCCGCAGAGCTCAGCGAACAGATCTCTCTTGCAGGAAAAGAAGCAAGCGGTACGGGTAATATGAAGTTTATGATAAACGGTGCGTTGACCATCGGTACGCTCGACGGCGCAAACGTGGAGATACACCAAGAGGTCGGCGACGAAAATATCTTCCTTTTCGGAATGACGACGCCCGAGGTCGAGGCGCTCTGGAACAGCGGATATGAATCCCACGTATATTACAGCAGAAGCGAGCTTCTCCAAAAGGTCATCAACCGCCTCAACGTCGGATTCGACGGAAAATCGTTCTCGTCGATCGTCAACTATCTCCTCTTCAGCCACGGCATCGCCGATCCGTATATGTGCCTCGCTGACTTCGACAGCTACGTTTCAACACAGCTCGCAGTCGATAAGCTCTATACGGATAAGACCGAATGGAACAAAAAATGCCTCGTGAATATCGCGAAGGCAGGCTTCTTCGCAGCAGACAGAAGCATCGGCGAATATGCCGATAATATCTGGCACCTCAATAAAGTAAAATAATAACTTCAGCGTTTTCCTTCTCCTCGAGAGCGGGGAGAAGGAGAACGAAGGGCTAAAAATGGAAATCTTGAACCGCCGCCTTTCATTCAAGAAGGGCGAAAAAATATATATCGCCGTCAAGGGCAACGTGAAGGAACCACGGTTCGCACTCTGGAACGACGACGGTCATATACTCGACAAAACACCAAAAACAGAAAACGGACGCTTGACCGTCGAGCTCGACGGACTCGACGTCGGTCTCTATTTCTTCTTCATCGGTAACGACGACGAAAACGTCACAGAACAAATAACCGTCTACCAAAACGAATATTCCTCGCCCGAGTTCCTTCGCGACGGCGCGATCTATCACGTCTTTGTCGATAGATTCAACCGAGGCGGAAAATTCATCCCGCGCGACGACTCGGTCTATCGCGACGATTGGCACGACGCTATCCCGATGTTCCCGGAAAAACCGGGTGATCCGATCGCAAATAACGAATTTTTCGGCGGCACGCTGTACGGCGTCGTCGAAAAGCTCGACTACATAAAAAGCCTCGGGGTGAAATGCATCTACCTCAGCCCGATCTTCGAGGCGTATTCAAACCACAAATACGATACCGGGGACTATATGAAGGTCGACGACGCGTTCGGCGGTGATGAGGCACTGCAAAAGCTCATCGACGAGGCGAAAAAACGCGGAATAGGTATTATGCTCGACGGTGTTTTTAACCATACGGGCGATAACAGCATATATTTTAACAGATACGGAAGATATGACACCGTTGGTGCGTATTCGTCGAAGGAGTCGCCGTATTACGATTGGTATTTCTTCGATGAGCATCCCGACAAGTACGAATGCTGGTGGGGTGTCAAGATATTGCCGAAAATACGTCCCGTCGAGGCGTTTCGCAGGTATATCTGCGAGGAGGTGCTCGAAAAGTATTGTAAGATGGGCGTAATGGGATGGCGGCTCGACGTCGTTGACGAGCTCGACGATGAGTTTTTGTGCCGAATCGCCAAAACGGTGAAAAAATACGGATGCTACCTTCTCGGCGAGGTCTGGGAGGACGGCTCCAACAAGATCGCATACGGAAACAGACGCCACTATTTCCACGGCAAACAGCTCGACGGCGTAATGAACTATCCGCTCCGAGAGGGAATAATCGATTATCTCGTTTGGAAGAACAGCGACCTGCTCAAAAATACCGCAAAAACGCTGATCCTCCACTATCCGCCCGAGGCGCAAAGATATACGATGTCCGTGCTCGGTACACACGACACCGAACGTATTTTGACGGTGCTGGGCGGTGAGTTTAGCGGCGACAAAACAAACAAAGAGCTGTCAAAAATCAAAATGTCCGAAAAAGAGCGCGAATTCGGCAAAAAGCTGCTCAAATGCGGATATCTGATCCTGTTCTCGCTTTTCGGCACACCGTGTATCTACTACGGCGACGAGGCGGGGCTCGAGGGATATCGCGATCCGTTCAACCGCAGACCTTACCCGTGGGGACGCGAGGAGAAGGATCTCGTCGAATTCATCCAAAAGCTCGGTTCGATACGCTGCGAGGGTAATTTCGGCGGCGAGGTCGAGCTGCTCGAAACGGGAAACAAAAGCTTTTGCTATAAGGTCGGCGAAACGCTCGTATTGACGAATATGGACGAAAATGCGCTCCCATTCGAGCTCGACGGTCGCTACTTCGATATGCTCGACGGAAAGCTTTATGATGGCGAAGTGACCGTTCCCGCATACAGCGGATGCTGTTTAAAAAAGATTTAATGAGGACTCCGATATGATAAGTGAATATGCTTCCTCGATCTCTCGCGATGCGAGAGCATTGGGAATAAACGAGGGCGACGTCGTGCTCGTCCACTCGTCGCTGAGATCGCTCGGCGACAGAAATATCTCTCCAAAGGACGTGATCGACGGACTCCGCGACTGTCTCGGTGAAAACGGAACGCTCGTTTTCCCGACGCTCAGCTATGAGGAATGCGGAAAAAACAACACGACCTTCGATTACCACAAGACCGCATCGTGCGTCGGTGCGATCCCCGAATACTTCAGAACGAGCGTTGACGGCGTGCTCCGTTCGCTTTGCCCGACTCACTCCTGCGCCGCTATCGGCAAGGATGCGGAATGGATCACGAGGGATCACTTTAAGGACACCACTCCCTGCGGTCCGAATTCACCCTTCAGACGTGTTATGGAGCTCGGCGGAAAGATACTCTTCATCGGCTGCGGTAACAACTGCAACACCTCGATGCACGCGATCGAGGAGCTCGTTGAGCCCGATTATCTCTACGGCGACAGCTATGAATACGACCTGATCGACAAGGACGGAACAGTTAAAAAGATGAATTGCCGTTCCCACGGATTCAAGGGCGTGACACAATGCTACTACCGTGCCGTCCCGCTTCTCGAGGGCGAGGAATACAAAAACGGCTTCATACTGAAGGCCCAATGCCATCTCCTCGATGCAAAGGCTCTCTGGACGAAGGCAGAGAAAAAATACAGAGAAGATAACCACTACTTCATCGACTTTATATAAGGAAGGTCCTCCAAAATGCAACCAAACGCAAGGAACGTCTTCGCGATGTTCGATATCAGCGGTAATATAAAAAGAATCGACCGTATGAAAAGCGGTATAATCAACGACTCGTATCACGTTATGGTCGAATGTAACGGAAAGCTGAAGGAATATACGCTACAGCGTATCAACGGTAACGTGTTCAGGCACCCCGAACAAATAATCGATAATATCGAAAGGATAACGCTGCACATCAAAAAGAAGCTCGAACAACGCGGTGAAGATACGGAAAACCGACTTCTCATCCCGATCCATCTCAAGACGGGCGAGAATTTCTATCGCGACGATATCGGCTCGTTTTGGCGGCTCTATCCGTATATCGACCATTCGATCAGCTACAACACGGTCGAAACCCCCGAAATAATGAAAATGATCGGAAAGGCGTTCGGCGAATTCCAAAGCCAGCTCGCTGACTTCCCCGCAGAAACGCTCTATACGACGATCCCCGATTTCCACAACACGAAGAAGCGCTTCTATATGCTCTATGATGCTTGGCGCGAAAACTCCGCCGGAAGAGCAAACGCCGAAACGGGCGCATTGCTCGGCTCGCTCAAGGAGAAGGAAAAGATCGCGTTCAAGATCCAAAACCTCGTCGAAAAGGGCGAGATGCCGATCCGCGTCACACACAACGACACAAAATCCAACAACGTGCTTCTGCACGAGTTGACAAACGAGCCCGTTTCCGTTATCGACCTCGATACAGTTATGCCGGGGCTTTCCGTGCATGATTTCGGTGATGCCGTCAGATACGGTGCCAATACGGGCGCCGAGGACGAGGTCAATCTCTCGAAGGTGTCGCTCGACCTCAAAATGTATGAGGCGTTTGCGGCAGGCTTTATCCCCGAGATCGCCGAAGGACTCACCGATATAGAGCTGGAGTATATGTCCTTGGGAGCAATAACGATGACGCTCGAGCTTTCCGCTCGTTTTCTCACCGACTACCTCAACGGCGATATATATTTCAAAACGAAATATCCGAACCATAACCTCGTCCGCGCAAAAAGTCAGCTTACTCTCGCCGAGGATATGCTCGAAAAGTATGAACAAATGAAAGAGATCATCAATAAATATCGATAATTTTTTGATTTTTTTTGAAAAAAACAGAAAAAAGTAACGAAAATGTTAAATTTTTGTGTAAAAATCGTAAAAAAATTAAAAAAATCTGTTGACAACGGGAAATATCGTGTGTATAATGAAGGTTGAAAGTTGACATTTGTTATGACGAAAAATGAAAATGTGACGATTAACTCACGCGGAAACGAACGTGAGCTCATCAATTTGGCGAAAAACGGCGACTCCGATGCGTTTGAGAAGCTGCTTTTCGATTACAAAAACTACGTTGGATATATCGTCGATACGACCTGTTGGTCGTGCGGCGAATATCGAGAAGATTTTATGCAAGAAGGATTCTTGGCGCTCTTTCGGGCGGTGAGAACCTACGACGGTCTATCTTCCTCGTTTTCGACATACGCCTTTCAATGCATAAAGAACGCCGTGATAACGGCGTGGCGAAAATATGAACGGATCCCAAAGGAGCGAGAATTCTGCGACACGTACGATCGGTCGCCGGAGGAGATCGTTTTGGAGCAGGAATCGGCAAGATTGCTGTATGAACGAATGATGCTGCCTTTGTCAGAGCTTGAGAAAATGGTCGTCGAGCTGTATGCTGACGGGTACCGTCCATCGCAGATCTCTGAGAAGATCGGGATAGCAAAGAAAAGTGTTGACAACGCCCTTGCGCGAGCGAAACGAAAGCTCGGCGGGAAATAAATTCGATATGACCCAAACGGTTGTATAAATAAAAACACGATGCGAGGAAAGAAAGCATGTACGAAGACAAGAAATTGATTTGCAAGGATTGCGGCGAGGAGTTTGTGTTTACCGCAGGCGAGCAAGAGTTCTACGCTGAGAAAGGCTTCCAAAACGAGCCCCAAAGATGTAAGGCTTGCCGTCAAGCAAGAAAGAACGCAGGAAAACCCGCGACAGAAACGAGAGAATTCTTCACAGCAACTTGTGCAAACTGCGGCAAGGAAGCAAAGATCCCGTTCCAACCTTCCAACGATAGACCCGTTTACTGCAGCGAATGTTTTGCAGCGATGAAAAACAACTGATCTCTGTTAACGATACGAGAAATACAAAATAGTATTTAATTGGTCTTCCCCGACGCGAAAGTGTCGGGGATCGTATTTTTTTGAAAAAATTGAAAAAAGGTATTGACAAACAGAGATTCAGGATGTATAATAGATAGGCACAAAGAAGAAAGGCGAATTTGCCTTCACCACTTCTCGATCGGAGCATTTGGTTAATAACATTTTTGATGCGAAAGCTGTCTCGAAATGGGATAGGTGTCGTGTCGTGGTGTTATGCAGCTCCGAGGCTGCATTTTTTATTTGTAATTTGGAGGTGTTTTACTATCAGTAAAGACCAGATCATCAACGACAGTATCAAGCATAAAGAGGTGCGCCTGATCGGAAAAGACGGCGCGCAGCTCGGAATAATGAAGGGCGAGGAAGCGTTGCGACTTGCCACGGAAGAAGGGCTTGACCTTGTTGAGATTGCGCCCGACGCAAAACCGCCGGTGTGCAAAATTATGGACTACGGCAAATACCGTTTCGAACGTGAAAAGAAAGAAAAAGAACAACGTAAGAAACGTCAGGTTGTCGAGTTGAAAGAGATCCAACTTAAATGCCGAATCGACACCCACGATTTTAATACAAAGCTCAACCACGCGAAGCGTTTCTTGGAGGACGGAAACAAAGTGAAAGTCGTCGTACGCTTCAGCGGACGTGAGATTACAAGAAGCGAGCAAGGAAAGGCGCTCTTGGACAGATTCGCCGAGGCTGTTGCCGAAACCGGCGTTGTCGAAAAACCCGCTTTGCTCGAAGGCAGAAATATGATTATGATCATGGCGCCCAAAAAAGCGTCAACTACAACGAAAGGAAAAAAGACAGATGGGGAAAATTAAAACACACACAGCTACTGAAAAAAGATTTAAGGTTACAGGTAGCGGAAAAGTTAAATTGAATCACATGAACAGAAGACATAAGCTCGGTAAGAAAGCACCGAAGCGCAAGAGAATACTCCGTAAGGCAGAGTACGTTGCAGCTACACAAGCTAAGACGATCAAGAAAATGATGCCTTACGCATAAGAAATTAGGAGGAATTTACAATGGCTAGAGTTAAAGGTGCACTTTCTACCAGAAAAAGAAGAAATAAAGTTTTGAAAGCCGCTAAAGGTTATTGGGGCGCTAAGTCCAAACACTTTAAGATGGCTAAACAAGCCGTTTTGAAGAGCGGTAACTACGCTTTCGTCGGCAGAAAACAAAAGAAGAGAGATTTCCGTTCACTTTGGATCACTCGTATCTCCGCTCAAGCGAAGGTTAACGGTATCAACTACTCCAGATTTATGAACGGACTCAAAAAGAGCGGTATCACTCTTAACCGTAAAATGCTCGCTGAGTTGGCTGTAAACGATAAGGAAGCGTTCGCTCAACTCGTTGAGACTGCTAAAAAAGCTCTTTAATTGGTTTCATTTGCGTTCGTTCGCATTTGTTTATAATCCTTTTGCAGGGGAGGGATAAAGATGGCAGAAGTAAAAGTAAAAGAGAACGAATCTATCGATAGCGCGCTTAGAAGATTTAAAAGATCCTACCTTCGTTCCGGTATCCGTTCTGAGCTCAGCAAAAGAGAACATTACGAGAAACCCAGCGTAAGAAAAAAGAAGAAGTCCGAAGCGGCTCGTAAACGTAAGTTTAAGTAAAAAATTCATCCTTTGGTTCCACCCAAAGGATGTTTTTTTATCCCCGACGAGTTTGATATGTCTCCGACGGCTGTATTATGCCTTCGGCGACCAAAGACAACTTTCTATAGAAAGTTTTCTTTGGAATCTTTCAAAGATTTTTTAATTATTTTTTTGATGAGGGACTCCCGATAATTTTTTCGGGAGCTCTTTTTTTGTGCGTTTTTGGAGTCCCGCA
>JAFSCS010000008.1 GCA_017436675.1 Clostridia bacterium
AAAAATATTACTGCACCGTACTTACCGAGTGCTTGTTTTTCCTTTAAGAAGAGCACCCTTTACTCTTCAATTACATTATATCACCCCCCCGCAAAATGTCAATAGGTTTTATCAACTCCAAATGTAAACAATTTATGAACATTATGAACAAATTATGAACAAACACCGCATATTCGGCGCGAAGCGGTAAATATGAGCACTTTTTCATTGCGAACTAAATTATGAACAAAAGCCCCCCCGTCCACACCGCCTCCATAACCGCCTTCCGCCAACAGCGCCCGCACGCCGCCACACCTCCGCCTTCACTCCCCACGCCCAACTCACCCTCCGCCCGCAGCGCCTCCACAACCGCCTTCCGCCCACACCGCCCGCACGCCGCCACACCCTCCGCACCACTCCCCGCAACCAACCTCCCAACACCCACTAATGTCAATGTCTCCCCATATCTCACTCCTCTGCCTTATTTTTCCTGCCTCGCCCGCACTCCCGCGCACTCCCTCACACATCCCACACACCCCACACCCGCACCCCTCCGCACCCAATCCAAACAACCATCCTCCCAACAACCTCCCAATATATCCCACGATGTCAAATTTCCCCCATATCCCAAAAGGATGTTTTTTCTCACGAAAAAACTCCATTTTTATTAAAATCCCCTCACCCCCAACCTCACACTTCCTTAACCCACGCCCCAACCTCGTCCCCCACTCGTCCCGCCCACGCCGCTTTTCCATCATCACGCCCGACTCTACCGCAAAACAACAAACTCTACCATCGGTAGAGTTGCCATTTTTGGCTTTTTTCCGCCATTTTATATCAAAAAACAGAATCATTTCTTCCCCAAATAGTACTTTCGTGCTTTGCAAAAGAAACTATTGCAAAAAAATGCGATCGGTGTTATAATGACAATGTATATTTATAAATATAGGAGAAAACTCCGATGAAAAGATATCTTGAGGCGGGCAGACTCACCTCCCAACGCGGTATCGTAGGCGAGCTTCGTTTCGATTGCTGGTGTGACAGCCCCGATTTTTTGAAAAACGTAAAAACCTTCTATCTTGATGAAAACGGTGAAAAGCCCCTATCTGTGAAGACCTATCGCCCGACCATCCCGTCGATAGTGTTTGAAAATAGGGAATCACGCGAAACAACGCTTGACCTCGTAGGAAAAACGATATATTTCGACCGTAACGACGTAAAATTGCCCGAGGGAACCTTCTTTAACGATGACCTCATCGGAGTTGACGTCTATTCTGCCGACGACGGAAAATTGATGGGCAAGCTCACGCGCATCGACGAGGGCAAAATGTACCCCCTCTATTATGTCGAGGGCGAGAAAAAATACCTCATCCCCGGAATAAAAGAGTTCGTGAAAGAGATAAGTCTCGAAACGGGAATAAAAATAAAATTTATCGAAGGACTTGATATATGAAATTCACCGTGCTGACGCTGTTTCCCGAAATGATGAAAACGATCTTTAACGAGAGTATAATCGGACGAGCAGTGAAAAACGGAATTCTGAAAATAAACGTCGTGAATATCCGCGACTATACGACCGATAAGCATCGCCGTGTCGATGACTCCCCATATGGCGGCGGCTTCGGTATGGTAATGTCTTGCCAGCCGATCGTCGATTGCTATAGAGATGTGACGCAGGGCAGAAACGTCAAAACACTCTATATGTCGCCTCAAGGCAGAGTGTTCGACGAAAATGCCGCAGTAGAGCTGTCGAAAGAAGACGAAATAGTGATCCTTTGCGGACACTATGAGGGCGTCGATGAACGCGCGCTCGAAATTTTGAACGTCGAGGAGTATTCCGTCGGTAACTATGTCTTAACAGGCGGAGAGCTGCCCGCAGCAATAATAGTCGATGCTGTCGGCAGACTTGTTGACGGAGTGCTGCCCGATCCCTCGTGCTACGAAGATGAAAGTATATTCAGCGGACTTCTCGAATACCCCCAATATACTCGCCCCGAGGAATATGAGGGAAAGCGTGTGCCCGAAATTTTGCTCAGCGGCCACCACGCAAATATCCAAAAATGGAAAAAAGAACAGTCAATAGAACGAACGAAACAAAAACGTCCCGACCTCTTTGAAAAGTGGCTCGAGACTAACGAAAAATAAAAGGAGAACGACCGTGAACAGCTCAGGTGGTGAATACAAAAGAATAATTTCCTCGATCTGCAACGCAGTTTCGGGTTTTTGTGAATTTCTCGGCGAGCAGTTCAGATCCTCCGCCTTGAATTCGGCGATCGAACGTGCCGGACTGGGTACACGATCGATCGAGCTTCGCCGAAAGTGCGTCAGAGCGATCGAAAAAACTACTGTCGCAAAAGCATATTCCGGCTTGGTGTCGAATATGCTCTCCGCCTCGTCGAGAGTGTACGGAACGTTCCTCTTGACCTTCGGATTGTATATATTGTTGATCTTCCTCGTGAAAAGATTTGCCTTCTCCGAGATGGGAGAAGATCAAAGTGACGTCATACTTGCTTGCGGCTTGATCCTCGCAGGCTTGCCCATCTTCATTATCGATCGCTCGATCTCAACTCTCTTGCGCTCAAGTAAAATAACGAGTTACCTGCTGACAAAGGTCTTCGCGGTACGCGGCGCAACGCTGAAGCCCTGCGAAAAAACAGGCGTCGGCTACGTCGCATCGCTCATCCTCGGATTGCTTTGCGGAAGCTTGACGATATTCTTTTCTCCGCTGACGATCTTTCTGATCCTTGTCGTCGTGTTGACGGCAATGCTCGTACTCGCATCCCCCGAAAGCGGCGTTGCACTTCTTTTTATGCTTTTGCCCTTCTTGGATACGTTGCCGTTGCTTTTCGCCGTAATTATTGTCCTCCTTTCTTTGAGCTGGAAGGTCTTGAGCTTGAAGCGAACGCTCCACTTTAAAGCGATCGACTATACCGTCTTGGTCTTTTCGTTTCTTGTGCTCGTCTTTGGAACGCTTTCGTTCCGAATGTCCGACGGCTTTAAGAATTCAATGATATTGCTCGTATTCGTGCTTTCGTATTTTGCCGTAACTCAACTCGTTGTAAATAACGAAACGTTCTATTGCTGTATAAGATCGTTCCTTCTCGGAAACCTTATAACCTCCTTGATAACGATCCTTCAATTCGTTTCGAGCATCGACCACGTGCCGTACTCAAAATATATCATAATTAATTTCACCCCCGAATATTCAGTCGTAATGCTCATCGTAATAGCTTTACCTTTGATGCTCGGCAGAATGCAGTATGCATCCTCGAAGCTCATGGCGGCAACAGCTTTTTTGCTTACGACCGCTGCTTTGGTGCTTTGTCCGCCCGATTCCTATTGGTTCGTCGCGATCATAACGTTCTTTGTCGCCGTGTTTACAGTTTCGAAAAAAGGCTTTCTCGTCGTGCTTTTCATAACCCTCGCGAGCGTCGCCGCAGGAAACTTCTTCCTGCCCGAATCAATAAGAGCAACAGTAATCGACTCTCTCTTGCAAATGATCGAGCCGTATAAAGCATATTTTAATGCCCCATACGCAACGTATACACATCTGTTTGAGGGCGTAGGCTACGGTGACGTATCATTCAACTTTTCGACGGTAATGCTTGATCCGACAACCGCCCAAAAGCCCATCAGCTCGCTTTCCTATCTCTTGTCGAGCGGCGGCGTCGTAACAGCCCTCTCCTACCTTTCCATATTGGTCGGCGTAATAATGAATACGATGACCTCGCTTCATCGCGGCATAAAAAGAAAAATGAAAACGATAATAAAAATGCTCTCTTGTGCGCTGTTTGCGATGCTTCTCGAGAGCACCTGCCGAAATTACCAAGGCGGCAACACACTGACCTTGATGTTCTGGCTCGTGCTCGGCTTGATGGTCGCAGGTAATAATTGCCTCGACAAAGAGGATAGCGTCAACTCATATATGGCATAAAAAAGTTAGCTTGAACCCACAAAATAATAGTGCCGTCGAAATGATGACACAATGGAGAATGATATGCTGAAAACAAAAACGAAAATAAACGCCGTGGATATATTCTTTATCCTTTTGGCAATAACGATCCTTGCTGCAATGTTTATGCGCAGCGGCTATGTGCTGAATCTGGTGCTCGGAAACAACTATAACGTGACCTATACCTTGAAGCTCACCCAAATCGACAATGAGCTTGTGGAGACAGTCGCTGTCGGTGATAAGGTGAAGGAGAAGAACGAAAAAGTCTCTCTCGGAGAGATAATCGAGCTTGATGTGGCGAAAACGATAACCACCCTGACCACCGCGAGCGGAAGCAACGTTGTCGGCGAGCTTGTAGGAAAGAGCGATATAACGTTGACAGTCAACAGCGACGTGCTGAAAAATGAAAACGTCTACGTCCTCGGTAACGACGTTATCTTGAAAGAGGGGAATTCCTTCTACGTAACTGTGGGCGAAATATATGCAAAAGCCACAATAATTAACGTACAATTCGGCGAAATGACGAAAAAGTGATAAAATGCCCGAAAAGCTAAAGAAAATTTAAAAAAACACTTGAAAAATCAAAGAAAATTTGTTATTATACATACAATGTAGAATTTCGGAGGCGTTGAAATGATTACAAAGGAAATTATTATACAAAATACAGTAGGGCTTCATGCAAGGCCTGCGACTTTCTTCATCCAAAAAGCCAACAGTTTTAAGAGCTCGATTTGGATCGAAAAAAACGAAAGACGCGCTAATGCGAAGAGCTTGCTTGGCGTTTTGTCCTTGGGGATAATAAAAGGCGATTCGATAAAGATCTTGGCAGACGGCGAGGACGATGCGAACGCAGTTGACGGTCTTGTAAACTTGATCTTGACAGGCTTCAACGACTAATAATTGACTTTAATTTGAGGACTGTTTAACAGTCCTTTTTTGCTTATAAAAAGTGTGAGGGACCAATGAAACGAAGCGAACTACTTGAAAAAGCGAATAACCTTCCGCAAGTATCGGGCGTCTACCTGATGAAGAATAAGGACGGGAAAATAATCTACGTCGGAAAATCAAAATCGCTTCGCAACAGAGTTACGAGCTATTTTGTGAATAGCAGCAACCATTCAATAAAAACGGCAAAAATGGTCTCCAATGTCGACGATTTTGAGTATTACGTCACCGATAACGAAATGGAAGCGCTGGTGCTTGAGAATAAATTCATCAAGCAGCATATGCCGAAATATAACATAAAGCTGAAGGACGCAAAGGGATATCCGTATATAGTCGTCACCGACGATGAATATCCGCGCATCGACGTCACCTACAACAGAACGAAGGACGGATCGTATTTCGGACCGTTCACCTCCGTTGCAAACGCGTGGAATATCGTCGAATCGGTAAAAAAGACCGTTCGCCTTCCGCTTTGCAAAAAGGTCTTTCCGCGTGACCTCGGAACGAAAGCGTGCTTGAATTACCACATAAAGCAGTGCGATGGCATCTGCCTCGGGAAAATAACGAAAAGCGAGTATTTTGAATCGATCTCCGAGGCGAAGCGTCTGCTCGGCGGCGACTATAAGGCGTTAAAACGCGAATTTGAAAAGAAAATGCTCGATGCGAGTGAAGAGATGCTCTTCGAGCGTGCCGCAAAATACAGGGATTGTATGATCGCATTAACGAAGCTCAGCGACCGCCAAAAGATAGTATCCTCGCCCGATACCAACGAGGACGTCTTCGGCTATTATACCGATGACGGCGGAAGCACCCTCACCGTGCTGATGGTGAGAAACGGTGCGATCACCGATCGAGACAAATTCTTCTTCCGCGCCGATGAGATATTCGACAGCGAAAGCATAACCTCTTTTCTCGTAAGATTCTACGATATGTGTGACTTCATACCGAAGACCGTAATATGCGACTATGAGCTTGAAGAAGAGGACCGTGACTTCTTGGAAAAATACCTGACCGAGAAAAACGGCTCAAAGATCAACGTCCGTGTTCCGCAGGTCGGCGACAAAAAGAAGCTTGCGCGTATGGCGTCGGAAAACGCAAGAGAATTGACGAAGGTATATAGAGAAGAATTGACAAGAGACAACGATTTTCTTTTGAAAATAACGAAATTACTCGGTCTGGAGCTCGTTCCCGAACGAATAGAGGCATACGACGCATCAAACAGCGGAGCGGAAAATACGACCGTTGGAATGATCGTCCTCGAAAACGGAAAATTTGCAAAAAAGAAATATCGCAGCTTCGGAATAAAAACGACTTTTTCCGATGACTACGGTGCAATAAGAGAAGCGGTAATACGCCGAATGGACCACAGAAACGACGAGGGCTGGGAGCTGCCCGACCTGATGCTCATCGACGGCGGTGTCGGACACGTCGGCGTCGTCAAGCAGACCTTGAGAGATATCGGGCTTGACCTTCCCGTTTTGGGTATGGTCAAGGACGACCACCATAAAACAAGAACACTCACCGATGGCGAAAACGAGATCGGTATAGCCGGAATAAAGGACGTCTTCACCTTCTTCTATAAAATACAAGAGGAGGTCCACCGCTTCACCCTGTCGCGAATGGATACGAAGCGAAGAAAAGCAGTGAAAAAAAGCAGCCTCGAGGAGATCGAGGGCATCGGCGAGAAAAAAGCAAAGATATTAAACGGTCGCTTCGGCGGTTTGAAGGGAATAAAGGAAGCGTCACTCGAGGAGCTTCTAACGGTAAAAGGTCTCACCGAGCGTGACGCAAGCAGAGTATATTCCTATTTTCATAAAGAAGAAAACGGAGAAAGATAATGAGAATAAATACAGGAAGCGCAAAAGGTACAAGGCTCGAAACACTTGAAGGAAACGATACACGCCCAACGTCCGAAAAAGTAAAAGAAGCCGTATTTTCGGCAATACAGTTCAACATTGGCGGCCGCCACGTCCTCGATCTGTTTTGTGGATGCGGTCAGCTCGGACTTGAGGCATTGAGCAGAGGCGCGGAAAGAGCAGTCCTCGTCGATAGCTCGCGTGCAGCAGTCGAAATAACGAAGCGTAACGCCCAAAGAACACACCTCTTTAGTCAGTGTGTAGTGTTGGCGTCAGATTATAAAGCGTATTTGAAAGCAACGAAGGATAAATTCAACCTCATCTTCCTCGATCCGCCTTATGAGGACGGAAAAATGGATAAGGTGCTCGATGATTTGAAGGAAAACGACGTAATCGCCGATAATGCAATAATTATTTGTGAAACAAGTGAAACAGGTGCGCCGAGAGACGACCATTTTCCGTATGCTAAAACGTATAAATACGGAAAAATAATGGTAACGATCTTTAAAACAGAGGAGTAATTATGAAAAAAACAGCATTCATCCCGGGATCGTTCGATCCGATAACGCTCGGACATTACGACCTCATCGAGAGGGCGTCAAAAATGTTTGAAAAGGTCGTCGTGGCAGTAATGATCAACGGCGAGAAAAAATTTGCCTTCTCCCCCGAGGAAAGATATCGATTTGCGGCTGATGGCTTGAAGGACCTTGAAAACGTCGAGGTCATCTATTCCGAGGGAATGGTCTGCGAGCTTGCGGCAAGTCTCGACGCGGTGATCGTGAAGGGCGTGAGAAATACGACCGACTTCGACTATGAATATAACCTCTCGCTGATCAATCGATCCGCAGGTGACGTCGAAACTCTCCTTTTGCCCGCCTCACCCGAAACCTCGTTTATATCCTCAACGATGGTACGTGAATTTTTGCGCCTTGAAAAAGACGTAACGAAATATATACCCCAAAACACAAAAATAGAAAGCGCAGGGAAGTAAAATGAAAAAATATCTCCTCAACCCGAACGGAAAGCAGTATAAGGCAAACCTCCATTGCCATAGCACCATCTCCGACGGAAGACTCACGATCGAGCAGCTCAAGGAAGAGTATATGAAGCGAGGCTATAGCATAATCGCATATACCGACCACGAGACCTACTGCTACCACGAGCACCTCACCGACGAGAATTTTCTCGCACTCGCAGGCTATGAGGCAGGCGTTATCGAGAACGATGAACGTCCTTGGAACGTGAGAAAGGTGTATCACCTCAACGTCTACGATAAGCATCCCCAAAAGGATAAAACAGCCGCACCGATCAACGTGGATTATCACGATATCGACGGTATCAACGCATACATCAAAGCACGTAACGACGAGGGCTGCCTCGTTTGCTATAACCACGCACAGTGGTCGCTTCAACAATACCCCGATTATATACCGCTTGAGGGCTTGTTTGCAATGGAGGTCTATAATACGGGATGTGCAGAGGTCGACGGCAATTTCGACTATAATAACAGAGTTTATGACGATATGCTCTGGGCGGGAAAACGTCTCTTCCCGGTTGCAAGCGACGATAACCATAACCGTTACCCGCTTGACAGCCACGTATGTGACTCATTCGTCGGATGTACGTATATCGCGGCAAACGAGCTTACCTATGACAGCGTAATAAGCGCAATGGAAAACGGTGATCTCTATGCATCAACGGGCGCAACGATCGACGAGATCTATTACGAGGACGGAAAGATCCACCTGAAATTCCCGAAGGCATCAAAGGTGTATAGCTTCTCGAATATGAGAACGGGCGAGTTTGCAAAAGCGAAGCCGGGCGAAAACCTCACCGAAGCAACGTTTACCTTCTATGAAGGAATGATGGACTATATACGCTTCGAGGTGGTAGATACCCTTGAACGCCGCGCATATACAAGAGCATTCACTAAAGAAGAGCTCCTCGGAAAATAATATGAAAAGCTTGTATGGAAAATCGTGTTGTTCTTAGCGGAGAATTATAAAAATACCACTAAGTGCGAGCATCGCCTTTGATGAGTCAAATGCAAATGGGCTAAGCCCAACCCCATATAACAAGCAGAAAGAGCAAGAGTAAAAGGAAATAAATCCTTCTATTCGTGCTCTTTTTTTCTTCTTCTGTCGATATGTCAACCTCGTTGACTCGATATGCCTTCGCTACGCTCAGGCTCGATATATTGCCGCTTTGCGCCAATTCGATATGAGATAAATCCCTCGTTTGCGAAGCAAACATATCGAGTGCGTCAGCACATATCGAACGCCGCAGGCGTATATCGAAAATCCCGCAAGGGATTTATCTCGATGCGTGTTCTCCGTTAAGGATAACACGCTAATTCCATACAAGCTTTTTTTGATTTAATATTGATCTAACTTCGAATAATCAATGGTGATAACACCGTCACTGCACGTTACAGTCTTAATGTGAACGTTCTCTACGAACCCGGGCTCCATACTCTTTGCGAAAAAGATCTGACGCCATTCAGCCATCGTGCCCTCATAGTTGATATTCTCAAGCCTCGGGCAATTGTAAAACGTTCCGTAATAGATCGTTTTTACACTCTTCGGAATCGTGACCGACTTGAGCTGTTCACAATTGAAAAACGTGTCATTCAACTCTGTTACTTTTTGTGGAATAACGATGCTCTCTAATGCCGCGTAAGAAAATGCATGCGGACCAAGCTGTTCAAGTCCTGACGGAAGCTCTATCTCTTTAAGACTGCTGCATCTTGCAAATGCATGTTCATCGATCACTGTAACAGTTTCGGGGATCGTAACTTTTTCGAGCTCAAGGCATTCGATAAATGCTTGAAAACCTATCCTCTTGACGCCGATCGGAATATCGATCTCTTCTATACCGGAGCTTGAAAATACTCCGTCGGATATCTCGGTCAAGCTTTTCGAAAGCTTAATTGACTTCAATTTTCTGGTGTATGTAAAAGCATATTGATCGATGACCGTAACACTGTCGGGGATAACAACGCTCGTCATCGAGGTGTCACCAAATGAGGCGATACCGATTCGAGTGAGCCCATTGGGGAAAACGATATTCTTGAGAGACGTACAATTTTCAAATGCATTGTTATCGATCTCCTTGAGCGATTTCGGAAGCTTGATCTCCTCAATAGAAATACAGCCCTTTAAAAACGCTTCCGGAATAACGGTGATCCCTTCCTCCAGCTTTACGTCGTTCAATGCGGTGCAATCAATAAAGATCTCTTTGCCGAACGAAGTCACAGTGTTTGGAATAGAAATGTGTGTCAATCCGGTGCACTTTGCGAATAACCGTGATGACATATGCGAAAGTGCATCGGGAATAACAAAAGTCTCCAATCCAACGCATTCCTCAAAAGCACTTTCTCCAATACTTAACTCAGTAGCATCAAAGGTGACGCTTTTCAATTTTTTGTTTCCCGCAAAGGCGGCGAAACCGATATCGAGCTTCGGCGATGGAAAATGAAGCTCCCTTAACGCAATATTTCCCGCAAATCCATAACCGGAAACAGTTTCGAGCGATTGCGGAAGCTTGTATGTAACAACACTCGACAACGCCGAAAATGCTTGATATCCCAATCTTCTGACACCTTCGGGAACGCGTATTTCAGTGATATTATAAGCACTAACGTCGGAAATCGTAATGATCGGCTTGCCGTCGGGTGAAAAAGCAGGAAACTCAACCGAATTCTTTACACCGTCAAAATAAAATTTAACCGAAAGCCCGTTCTCGTCGCCGTTGTCCTCAAAAACAAATGCATAGCTCGGATCCTTTAACGGACACATAGTACAATAACCGTCAACAAAATTATGGTCGATCTTTTCGTAAATAAAACGATCCGTCAACGGCAAAAGACATCTTTCGCAATAATCGTATTGATTGTTACCCAAACTAACGCAGGTCGGTGCTATTGCCTCTCTCGTCTTAACTATGTGACCACCTAAGTTCGGTATAGTCTCTTTTCTGGAGTAGTCACAGTATACACACATGACAAAGCTTTGTCCATCCTCAGTGCATTTTGCTTCCTTCTGGACTACTTGGTCGAGCGTATGCTCAGAAACCTTCTTCTTTCCGCAAACACATTCCCTGTAATGCTCTGTATCGTTGTATTTGTATTTTCCCTTGAACGAGCATACGTGTTCCTTGCTTTCCTCAGCCTTGCTTTCCTCAGCCTTGCTTTCCTCAGCCTTGCTTTCCTCAACCTTGCTTTCCTGGGCCTTGCTTTCCTGGGCCTTGCTTTCGTCCTCGGAAACGACCTTGGAAAAGTCATCCGTTTTGCTTATAACGTCATTGATTGTCACAGAGACGTCAGCGGGATCGTTCGAGCTCTCGTTGCCTTGCTTTTCGGCCTTGCACGAAACAACGATTAAGCATACGATCAGAAGCATAAAAATCAAGCTTTTCTTCTTCATTGAATTACCCTCCCTATTAAAATTAAAAAAGCCCGTACTATTCCCTTGAAGCGTGTTCAAAATAACAGTACGGCTACTAAAGTCAGAAATATAAACACCGCGATGTTACGATGATCGTTTCAAAAGAATCATTTTTTTTCATTATATCATACTATAATACTACTTGTCAACACTGATCTACATTTGCAATCTCATGCCAAAAAAGTCATTTCCTTTCGATTTCGCTTGAAATATCGACGAAAAAATGATATAATCGTTTTACCAAAAAGAAATCGTGGAGCTTAATATGAACGATAAAAAAGAATTTCTCGGCACAGCACCGATAGGGAAGCTGCTCTTCAAATTAGCTGTCCCAACTGTAGTCGCACAATTGATAAATATGCTATATAATATTGTTGACCGCATCTATATCGGTCATATGGAAACGATAGGTGACCTTGCGTTGACGGGTGTCGGCGTATGTATGCCGATAATAATGATCGTTTCCGCGTTTGCCGCACTCGTCGGATCGGGTGGTGCGCCGAGAGCGTCGATATTTATGGGAAGAAACGAGCTTGACAAAGCCGAAAAGACACTCGGCTCTTGCTTTGGTCTACAGCTCATCATATCAGCAATATTGACCGCAGTGCTGCTGATCTGGAACCGTGATCTTCTTTTGATGTTCGGTGCGAGCGAGAATACGATCGGCTTTGCCAACGATTATATGAATATCTACGCCATCGGTACGATATTCGTCCAACTCACCCTCGGAATGAACGCATTTATCACTGCGCAAGGCTTTACAAAAATCTCAATGATGTCCGTTGTCGTCGGTGCAGTAACGAATATCATCCTCGATCCAATATTAATATATGGACTTAATATGGGTGTAAAGGGTGCCGCCCTTGCTACCGTTATCTCCCAAGCATTTTCGGCAGTATGGGTGTTGTCCTTCCTTTTCGGAAAAAAGACACTGTTGAAGCTCGAATTGAAAAATATCATCCCGTCACCAAAGATAATTTTCCCGTGCATAGCCCTTGGTAGCGCTACCTTTATAATGCAAGCAAGCGAGAGCGTGATCTCAGTTTGCTTCAATTCATCATTGCTTCATTACGGAGGAGATATAGCCGTCGGCGCAATGACCATCCTGACGAGCGTGATGCAGTTTGCAATGCTCCCGCCCCAAGGGATCGCACAAGGTGCCCAACCGATATTGAGCTATAACTACGGTGCGAAAAACGTCGATCGCGTCAAAAATACCTACAAGCTTCTCTTGAAATGCTGCCTGACTTATTCGACTATAATATGGCTTTTCGTAATGCTGTTTCCGAGCTTGTTCGTCTCGATCTTTACCCCCGAGCCGTCGTTGATCGAATTTGCATCAAAAGCACTTCGCGTCTACTTCAGCGGAATGGTCCTCTTCGGAATACAGATCGCTTGTCAAATGACCTTCGTCTCTCTCGGAAAAGCAGGCTCGTCAGTCATCGTGGCAGTCGTCAGAAAATTCGTTCTTCTCCTGCCGTTGATATATATCGTCCCGGCATTCTTTGAGGATAAAACTACAGGCGTCTATACGGCAGAGCCGATCGCCGATATCTGTGCGGTAGCCTTCACCGCAATATTGTTCTTCTTCCAATTCAAAAAAGCATTAAAGAACATAACCAAATAAAAAACAGCTCCTTGAAGCAGAGTCAACGCTTCAAGGAGCTTTGTGTATCTAATTATTATTTGGCTTGTAAACGACCTCGAATTCCTCGCAAACAACATCCATGTCCGCAGTAAAAACGAGTCCCACCTCGCTCATCCATTCGGAAAACACCTTCTCGTGAACGTCTCTCCAATATTTCAGCGACTTGTCGCCCTCGCCTTCTTTATATGCGTGTTCGGCAGAGACCTCGCAAAACGGAACGACGGTTACCTTGACGTTTCGAATGAAACAGACCGCATTCTCCTTTGAGTCCAAAACAATACTGTATTCATTCTCCCTCGGAAGCTCCTCGCCGTCGACCTCATATAGCGGATAAGCCGAGGCTGTTGCCGTCTTTTCGCCGTTCGCCACCAAAAAAGCAAGCTTGTCCGCATCAACACCAAACGCCCAAGCTTCATATCCAACGTCGTCGATCCCGTGTTTTTCGGAAAACTCCTTCCACAATTCCAAATCGGTCATACTTACCCAATACCTTCCCAAAAGCTTATTCGAACATCATCCGTTCAATATATTCATCAGCAAAAACCTGATCTCCCGAAAGCTCTCTGACCTGAACCTTTAAAACGGTATTTTTTGCGGTCTCACGAAGCTCCCCGTTTAAAAGAAGCATCGAAGCACCCGTCAAAGCCGCATTACCGACCGAACGTATCCTTCCGCGAAGCTCACTCGGTAAAAGTCCGATTCGGATCGCATTGTCCGTGTCAAGATAGCTTCCGAATCCGCCGGCGATCAATAAAGTGTCGACCTTTGAAATATCGGTCTTTGCAGAAATAAGAAGTGAGCGTATCCCTGCGTGGATCGCGCTTTTTGCAAGCTGTACCTTTCTGATGTCCTCTTGCGTCAAAACGACTCCGTCCGATATCTCCGCTTCGCCGCCCTCCAAATAACCTGTCTCGTCAATGATACCTAATTCGAGAAGACAAGCGACCGCATCAACAACACCGCTTCCGCAGATCCCCGTCGGCTTGACTTCTCCGATCACGTGAGCGCATAGCCTTCCGTCAACGATAGAAACGTGGTCGATCGCACCGACTCGTCCGACCATACCCATCCGTATTCCCGCACCCTCAAAAGCAGGTCCTGCGGCTGTAGAGCAAGCAAAAAGCTCGCCTTTGTCGGAAAAGACCATCTCACCGTTTGTACCAATGTCGCAAAGTATCTCGCTGCGCTCGTGCTGTGCCAACGATGAACCGAGCATCGCGCTCGTCGTGTCAGCACCTATAAATGCCGCAATACAAGAGGGAAGATATATCTCGACCTCCGCGCCCAACGAACACAGCCCAAGCTCACTTGCCGTCAACACCTCTCCGAAAAGCCTGCGAGCCTCAAACGGCGCGTGAGTCAACGGCTCAACGTCAGTCCTTGTAAGCAGATGGAGCATGACCGTGTTACCTGTGATAACGCCTCCTCCGATCTCCTTCGAGCTTATTCCCGCAGATTCGGAAAGCATACCGATCAACGAATCACAAGCCTCAACAGTCACTTTTGAAATGCCTTCCGCATTTCCTTTTAACGCACTTTCCATTCGCGAGATCACGTCCGCACCGAACACCCCCTGCGGATTAGATGCAACTGCATCGGCAATACGTCTGCCGCCTTCATCAAATAAACGAGCCGCAAGCGTGGTCGTTCCAATATCAATGGCAACACCGTATCCCGAAAAAGTCGGCTTTATCTCAAGCTCGGGCATCTCTCCGTCAATAAGAACTCGGCTCTCGCTTCTTTTTTGTGTAATGACCGTGCAATCACCCTCAGCTCTCGTCAAGCAAGCCAACCGAACGCCGTTTCCGATCGCTTCCTCTCCGAGAAGCATCCGTTCGTTTGCAGTCGGCTCGCTGAGCATACCGTGTGCGATCACTCTGCATTTTCCGCATTTCCCGTGACGACCGCACGGCATCTCCGTTTCAGCACCGTGTAGCGAAAGCACGTCGGAAAGAAGACGTCCTCTTTTTGCGGATATATCAACTCCGTCAAGCTTAATCGTAATATTCATAAAGTCATCCAAATAATACCGCACCAAAATAGGTAACGGTATTATCTCCATTAATATATTTCATTCCCGTCGCTTCAGCGAGCTTGTAAACGTTGACGCCATATCCCTCCAAGGATGCAAGGGCGATCTCGGGATGACGGCAAGGCTCGTTGCTCCTCTTCGCGCAAACGTCACATATCCTGCAACCTCCTGCGCCGAGAGAAAGCATCCTCCCGTGGTCGATCTCCTCAGCGACAATGCCACCGACCTTCAAAACCAAACGATTGTGAAAAGCCTCAGCCTCCATCATTCCCTCGAAGTCGTAGCTGTCCTCAAGCTCACCGACCGTTTGGAAAACGAGTGCTGACCCAAAAGTATGAAGCTTTTCGATAAGCTCATCGATCTCACCTATCAATGGCGGACACATCCAACTCCTGCCGAAATTACCGCAGTGGTTAGCCTCGCAAAGCTTGCGAAAATACTTGTCTGTTTCAATTTTGGAAACGGGGATCACCGCCGCCCTGTAAGCACCGCTTTCAAGCGCTTTTTCTACCAAGCTCGAAAACTTATCGTCCATAGAATTCGCCTACCGCATCAAAAAATGCATTAATATTTTCCCAAGGTGACAATGGGGGAATGTCGCAACCCGACGAAATAACGAAATTCGGATGCTCACAACACGCCTCCATAACCGAAAGCGTTGCCATGCGGACAGACTCGGGATTTCCCAAGCGTATCTCTCCCGCGGGATCGACGTTGCCCATAACGATAACGTCATCCCCGATCGCTTCAAGCATCTTCTTCATATCGATAGAATTACCGAAATGATATGCCGCCGCACCCGTCGAAAGAATAGACTTGACCATCTTCGGTGTGTTGTCGCCGCAGTTGTGGTAGATAACGATGAAATCATCCGCCCCAACCGCGTCAACGATCCTCTTGACGTATGGTGAAGAGAACTCCTCCTCGAGCGTCGGTGAAAGAAGTCCCGCAACAGGCTCAGCCATCATAATGCCGTTTGCCCCCGCGTCACGATACGCCTTGGCATATTCAATAAGAAATTCGGTGCATTTATCAAGAACAGTGTGGACCATATCGGGATCCTCATAGCAGTCCATCATAATTTCGGTCACGTCCAAAAGCCTTGCCGCGAGAGAAAAAGGTCCGATCATCCCCGCAAAAACGGGACGGTCAGTGATAAGAGCAGCCGCTTTTCGTATCGCCTCAACGTAAAGACCGCTTCTTGCAGCCCCAACCGAGGGAACGATAAGCGCGTTCGCCTCATCCTCATCGTGAATAAGCCGTCCGACAACAGTCGGCACCTCGTCGTCAAATATGCGGATCTGCGCACCGAAGCATTCCGCTTCAACAGAAAGATCCATCAAGCTCACTGCCGCAGCGGAGTCAACCTGCTCGGCGATCCTTTTCATACCCAACGCCTGAGAATCACTGTCGGCTATCAGCTCTCTGACAGTGATCCCGAGAAGCGAAACAGACGGAAACGAAAGAATGGGAAGTGCTTTTTTTCTTTTTGACGAACGAAGATCGTCCAGCCATTTGCGCATATCCATTTTTTTATTTCACCTCGTTGAATATCTCGACAGCCGCATCAGCAGCACTTGCCGCATCGGGAGCATAAACGTCTGCACCGATCTCCTTGCAGAATTTATCTGATACGGGTGCTCCGCCGATCATGATCTTGACCTTGTCGCGAATACCCATCTCGTTAGCCTTTTTAACGACCTCAGCCATAACGCCCATCGTCGTCGTGAGCAGGGAAGATAAACAAATAATACCGCATTCCTGCTCAATAGCGGTTTGAACGAATGTCTCGGGCGAGACGTCCTTTCCGAGATCGATGACCTCAAGTCCCTTGCCCTCCATCATCATCTTGACCATATTTTTGCCAATATCGTGAAGGTCTCCCTGAACTGTGCCGATACAGACCTTGCCCTTCGCCTTAACACCGTTTTCAGCGAGATAAGGCTTGAGGACCGCAGTTCCGTTGTTAAGACAGCGAGCCGCCATCAATACCTCGGGAACGAAGATCTCACCGTTCTTGAATTGTTCACCGATAACGTCCATTCCCGAAAGAAGTCCTTCTTTAAGAATAACGTCAGCGGCGATCCCTTCACCTAAAGCCTGCTCAACAAGCCCCTTGATGTCCCTTGATCTGCCGTTTTGTAAAGCTTCACTTATTTCAACTAAAATAGCCATAATAGTCTCTCCGATAATTTATTTCTTATATATACCGTATTTTTTAACGGTATCATACATGATCTGAATGTTTTCGGGTGATGTTCCGGGTGCGAGATTGTTAGCGTCACGGATAACGAATGATTTGGAAACGGGAATGATGTCTTCAAGTATCCTCCTCGTTTCGTTTTCGATCTCTTCCGCAGTACCGCTCTTCAAAATATCTATCCTCGGGCCGCCGTAAACGATAACGCCATCGCCAAGCTCAGAGCATATCTTTCCGTGCTCAACGGGGAATCCGGTGTCATAATAGCGAACGTTAAGCTCGTCGCGAATGGTCTTGAAATGACGTGTCGCATCACCGCAAAGATGAATTTGGTTCGTACCCTTGCCCGTCGTGAGCTCACTGATGATCCTCTTGTGGAAGGGAAGGATGAATCTTTTATAATCCTTGACCGAAAGAAGCGCAATGCTGTCGTCCGCAATATACATTCCGTCGGGAGTACCGAGACCGTAATAATCGCGCCAAGCACGAATACGCATGATCGTCGCCTCAGTGATAAATTCAAGAAGCTGCATCGCATAGTCGGGGTCTTCATAAAGCTCAATGCAAAATTCGGTCGCACCGCGAAGACTGCAAGCGATCGTCATGGGTCCGTCCGTGCCGAGCATACCGCGTCCCGCTTTAACGGGGCGTCCCATAAACGTGTGCTTCCCGTTGTTGAAATATTCATAATAATCGCGAATGCGTCCCATAACACCGCTGAACGGATCGGGAATACCTTTTTCAAAAAGCATCTCTCTGTTGTCGTCGTTGAGAGGAACTGTAGTGTCGGGCGTATCACCGGGTATGAATTTCAAAGGAGCACCGAGCCAAGCCGCCTCACCGAAGTTTTGCGGGTCAACACCGATCCACCATTCGTTCGGAAGTCCCATGTTGTGATCGTAGAAAAGAAAATGATCGCGATAATATGCAAATTCACATTGTACCTCGAGCATAATGTCGGGATCGTTCCAATAATCCTCAAAAGAGATCCCGCGAGGATTGTACTTCGGGTTGCACAAAAGCACGCGAGGGTTTACCCCCAAGGTCATAGGAACACGGATCGGATCCCCTCTGTGAAAGGCATCCCAAACCTGCTTCACCTCTTCATTGTGCCTTTTGTAATCAACGTTCGGATCAACGGATGGAAGGTTAAATAACATATCCATAGTAAATACTCCTATCTTGCCACCAAAATTTTGTTGCTTTGTATGTAATAAGTATATAATATTTTTAACGGGAAATATATGGTGTCACTTCCACAAAAACTTAACATTTTTTACACAAACAGTGTTAAGTATTGTTTTTTACGTATGCAGACGGCGAAACACCGTAAAAGCTCTTGAATGATCTGCTGAATGATTGAATGGAATCAAATTTGAGCATCCCCGAGACCGCCGTGACAGTAAACCCGAGTGTAAGCAGTTCAGCGGCTTTTTTCAAGCGTTTGCGACGGTAGTAATTGTTTAAGCTCTCTCTCATCACCGAAGAAAACGATTGAGTAATGTATGAATAGCTGTACCCAAACTCATCTCCAATATCGGTCAGCTTGGAAATATGAAAAAGATGATTGTCAATATATTGAACGATCTCATAAACGAGCTGGTTCTTTGTGCCTTTGTCCTTCGAAAAATGAAACCTGTCGCCCTTCTTCTCCTCAAAGCATCGTTGAGTCAATAAAAATAATTGACTGAGCTCCAGCTTCATCAAAACAGCCTTGTTTTTGTATTCGTTGCGTACCTCACCGAATAGGGAAGAGAAAATATTCGATATCTTGAAGCTGTCTGATATAACGGGGATCGGCTCGTTATATAAAAACCTCTCGAACTCCGAATACGTTTGGTATTCAGGATGAGCTTGGTCAAAAATAAAAGCACAGTAGAAAATGCGTAAAGGGTGATTGGAATCGGAAACGATCTCGTGCTCAGTCCCGATAGGAGATAGAAAAATATCACCTTCCTTGACAAAATAGCGTTCGCCGTTCCTCGAAAAAGCACCTGTTCCCGCGGCAATACAGCATATCTCGTGATATACCTGAACGTGTGAATCGATAACGTGATCGGACTCACAATATATGTCACCGATCTGCTTCAAATGAATTGCCCCGAAGATCTGCGGTGTTTTTGAAAAAACATTATCAAAATGAAATCGTTTATGTTCCACCGATGCGTCCTTCCTTTTCTCGTATCGTCGCATTATATCCCGCCTTTTGCGAAACAGTCGCAACGAATATGTATAATTATACATCATCACCCACCGAAAAGTCAATAAAAAAGGCTACCACAGGGTAGCCTTTTTTGTAAAACAGTTGTTGATCAAGATGATCCGTAATATCAATGAATTTTTTTATATTACTCTCAAATTTAGACTTATGCTATTTACATCCGTCTTTAGTAACAATGCCGCCTATTCTTGCCCAATAATCTTTTTGGCTTTTGAAAGGTCCAAATCCATTTTCAAGATTTCCTCGAGAAATATCTAACGTTGGGAATTGACTGATATGAGTTACTCCCAATTCGTCGATCTCTTTTAGAAATTCACTGCATTGTTCTTTGATCTCTTCACCGTTATCTGCATTCCAGAGATGTAGATATTTAACGGATAAACGTGCAAGCCTGACGTATTTTTTCGAGTGTTCGCTATCTGCCGCTTTTTCTGCTTCATCAAAAAGATTGTCTGCTTTAAGGATCAGCTCATCTGTGAGCCGGAGCTTTGATGGCATTTCATAAATACCTATGTGAATGTCATTATCTTGAACGTGATCGTAGATCATCTGTAAATATTCGGATATATATTTAGATGCCTTGCCGTAAACGTATTCGATAAATTCATTCGCAATCGTTATAATGTCACAATTTGGGTCCCACATTAGCTTCGAGAGCATGTATACCTTAAGCGGAGCAAAATCCCCACCGAGAGATTGTCTGTTTCCTTGCGAAAACATACCCTTAACACCATTTGCTGCAAATATCTTCATATTGTTTACAATAGCTTTATAATTCGGATATGGCATAATGTAGTTAGCAAAATTAACAACGTAATCCCACATAAAGACGTTTTTTGAGATCTTGCCCCAACTTTCGATCTCTTCATACATCGTGTGTTCAGAGTTATGCATATTGCAAAACGGCCACGCCAAGACCTCGCATTCGTCAAGCGCGTGCATAAAGCATTCTTCAATCGTGCACAGTCTAACGGTTACATTATCACGAGGCTTTGTCTTTAGAGTAGGAGTCCTCGAATAGCGATATGCAAGAGTGCTGAAAAGCACGTTTGGAAATTCGCCCTCAAGAGCTTCGGCTACGCTGTTAACAAATCGTATTAACGTTCCTGCGTGACTACCTTCTTCTTCATCGATTGCTTTGCAGTTTTCACATTCGCACCATCCGTCGCAATCGTTTTGTGAAATAGATAAAATATTTGCTGTTGGGTCATTGCGTAAATTTTCACGCACTGCTTCTGTTACAATTTTCAAAACTTCGGGATTTGTGAGACAGGGTTGTCCACCTTCCTTTAAGCGTTCGCCGTTAACGAGAGCAAAATATTCAGGGTGCTCGTCATAATATTTTTTCGGTGGACAGTAATAATTCATCGTGTGAACGTGCGGATTTGCATAACGCAAAAATCCACCGTGTTTTTCTGTTTGTCGCCGAGAAATTACTCTCAATCGTGCGGCAAAATCAGGGTCACGAGCGGCATCCAAAAAATCAGGCTCACGATATAAAAATGCAGGCTCGTCAATTTTTCGTAATTCACCAATATATATACTATCCATATGAACGATTTTTGTTACATCGGGTGTAAACCAACGAATACCTGCAAATCTTTCAAGAAAGTCATAAACTCCATAAAGTGTACCACGAACACAGCTTCCGTATATTTGAAGTCTTCTACCATCACACAAAATGCAAAAGCCGTCATTTTTCGGCAATAAAAAGTTCTCGTCAGCTTCGCCTAAAATAATACATGCATCTTCTTTATTGTCAGTTATCAAAAGAGGATCGCTTGAAAATACCTTTCCTAAAAAAACTGACATCTCTTTTGCAGCGTATAGCGAATCGCAGGTTGCATAAATCTTTGTGCTTTGCGTTATTCTCATTTTGAACCTTCTCCGTTTCTTTTTGTGAACTGCATATATTATATAATTCAATAATTAAAAAGTATGTAGTCTTATTTTCGGAATTATTTAGATGAATTTACACAAATAATGTCAAGACGTTTGTGTTTTAGAATAAACAGACGGGGAAATGCCGAAATAGTTTTTGAATGATTTACTAAAGGATTGTATAGAGTCGAATTTAAGCATCTCTGCAACAGTAGTGACTGTACATCCGCCGGAAAGCAATTCTGCGGCTTTTTTTAAGCGTTGCCGACGATAGTAACTAATGAGATTTTCATGCATTACTGATGAGAACGATTGAGTAATATATGAGTAGCTGTAACCAAGAGCATTTGCTATGTCGGTCAGTTGGTCAATGTGAAAAAGATGATTGTCAATATATTTAATGATCTCATAAACAAGCTGTTTTTTTGAATCGATTCCTTTTGTATAATTAAAATCTTTCTCTTTCTTTTCCTCAACACATCGTTGAGTCATCAGAAACAGTTGAGTAAGTTCTAATTCCATCATTATGGATTTGTTTTTGTAATTGCGTTGAACTTCTTTAAAAACGGAATAGAAAATATTTGATATTCCGAATTTGTCCGGTATTATTGTAAATGAATCGTCGAATAAAAGCTTCTCAAAATCCGAATATATGTGGTAGTTATGGTGATCACGAATAAATACAAAAGCACAGTATAATATTCTTAAAGGATTTTTCCGGTCTGATATGATCATATGATCACTGTCGATTGAAGTAAGGAAAATATCCCCTTCTTTAACAGAATATGCTTTGTTGTTTCGAAAGAAAATTCCTGAACCGGCAACAATACAACATATTTCGTGAACCGCCTGATGATGCAACTCTATAGTATGATCGGACTCACAATATATATCACCGATCTGCTTCAAATGAATTGCTCCGAAGATCTGCGGTGTTTTTGAAAAAACATTATCAAAATGAAATCGTTTATGCTCCACCGATGTGTCCTTCCTTTTCTCGTGTCGTCGCATCGTATCCCGCATTTTGCGAAACAGTCGCAACGAATATGTATAATTATACATCATCACCCACCGAAAAGTCAATAAAAAAGGCTACCGTGTGGTAGCCCGATTTTGAAAATATATTCGACTTATTGTGCCTTTTGAGCAAGATGCATCTCACGAGCATTCGTGCGTCCCTCAGCCTTGATGTCACCCGCTTTTGTAAGCGCCATCTTCGTGAGAAACGGTCCGACGATCTCATAAATAAGAACCGCAAATAACGTAATATTACGAACGATCGCTCCGTCAGGACCGAGCTCGATCGCTTTTATCGCCATACCGAGCGCAACTCCCGCTTGCGGAAGCAAAGTGATACCGAGATATTTGATAATGTTCTTGTCACATTTCGAGATCCTTGCGCTGAAGTTAGCACCAAAGCATTTTCCGATCGAACGGGAAGCTATGTATACAAGTCCGACGATAACAACACCCCATTGTGTAAATACCGAAAGGTCAAGCTCAGCGCCGCTGATAACGAAAAACAGTATCAAAACAGGAGTCGTCCATCTGTCCGCTCTCTCCATCAGCTCCTCCGATACCTCACAGAAATTGCAAAATACCGTTCCGAGCATCATACAAGCAAGCAACGACGAAAATCCAACGTGTATTCCGCCGATCTCAAATCTCAAGCTCGAGAGGGCAACCGTCATCATAACGAACGTTACCGAAACAGCCATACGCTTTGAACGAGAATGGAAATATTTTTCGCAAAGGTTGAAAAGGACACCCATTACAAATCCGAGCAACAACGAAAGCGCGATCTCAACAAGCGGCTCGAGAATAATGGAAAGTGTGCCGACCCCCCCTGTTCCCATAGATTTTGCAATACCGAATGAGATCGCAAAAACAATGAGACCAACAGCATCGTCGAGCGCAACAACGGGGAGGAGCACGTCGGTAACGGGGCCCTTCGCTTTGTATTGCTTAACGACCATCAACGTAGCGGCAGGTGCGGTCGCAGTGGCAACGGCAGCGAGAACGATCGCCGCAGGAATAGAAAGTACGTCAGGCATCGCAAAGTGTAATGCGATCAAAGCAACGTCAACGAGAAGAGTCGTTATCACCGCTTGAAGAACACCGATGATCGTCGCTTGCTTGCCGATCTTCTTGAGCTGAGAGAGTCTGAACTCGTTACCCATAGAGAAAGCAATAAAGCCAAGCGCAAGATCGGATATGATCCCAAAACCATCGATCTGCTCGGACGTAATACCAATACCCGGAATGTTCAATCCACCAAGTAAGAACGGACCGATCAAAACACCCGAGATCAAATATGCAGTAACGGCAGGAAGCTTAACGAGCTTCGCAAGCCGTGAAAGTAAAAGTCCCGAAAGTAATGCAATAGATAAGCTCAAAAAGATACTTGCAGTTTGAGTCATAAATTTATTCCTTCTTTCTAACAAAATTTTATAGTAAATAATATGATAAACATTTACAGATGAAAACAAAATCTTTTTTCACCAATCGATGATTATATCACTTTTTTTGAAAAAGTCCATAAGATTTTCTAAAAAAAATAAAAATCGTCGAAATGGTAAAAACACCCCCAAATTTTCACCCTGCAATTGAACATAACGATAAAAGAAACACCCTCTTTACACACCTGACAAAAACCAAACACGCCTCGAAACTGACCGTACTGCAGAATTTATCAAGCCTGATATATCGACATAATAAAACAGCATTGTTCGCCGTTCTTCCACGTACAGTGAGCTTGTGAGCCTGCCCCGATCGTGCGTGGTATGCCAAGCGTTGTGCCTGTATTGAATGCAAGCATTTGCGAAGCGGAAAATGTAGCTTGATAAATTTGATCACTATATGCTATAATACCTTTGAAAATCAAAGCAAAACTATACTTCGCCTCAACAAACACTTCGTGGAATGCTTTTTGAAATTTGATATAATAAAACCACAAAAGCGCTTTTGAATACTTTTTGGAGGACAAAACTATGTCTATTGGTTCTACCATTAAACGTTTGCGCCGCGAGAAAGATATCACGCAGGAACAGCTTGCTGAGTATCTTGGGATCACATCGCGAGCTATTTCCCAATGGGAGTGTGACCGAACCGCTCCCGACATCTCGCAACTCCCCGCACTCTGCCATATCTTTGACGTTTCTTCGGATGTTCTGCTCGGAATTGATGTCGAAAAGAATAACGAGGAGATAAAAAAATATTTGGATACAGCTCGAAATCTGTGTCACCAAGGAAAGTGGGAGGAATACACTGCAATTCTCCGCGAAGCAAACAAAAAATTCCCGAGGGATTATAAAATTATGCAGACACTCGCAGATGCAATTGTCTGCGAATATTCCAGAAAAGGCATTAAGGAGTACGGCGAAGTGTTTGATCTTTGCAATCGAATCCTTGCGGAATGCACCGACAGTACTACACGCTATGAAGCTATAGATACTCTTGGAACCGCTTATGGATATGCAGATAAATTAGATGAAATGTTAAAGCTCGCCGAGGAAATGCCGCGCACTCATTTTTCTTACGAAAACTTTATGGTATATCGTTGGGAAGGAACCGAGGGCTTTAATGAACGTCAGAAATATATGCATTTTTTAATTAATGAGTTGTTTTCAATGATCGATTGTCTGAAGAGTCATTGTGATGACAACGGGAAAATGATATATTCGTGGGAAGAAAGAAAAGAGTTAAATAGATTTGAAATAAACCTTCTTGAATGTCTCTACCCGGACGGCGATTACCAGAATAATGCATATTACGGTGCAATGGCAAGCTATTTCATATTTAAGGATCTCTTCAAAAGTCAAGACTATGAGAATGCTTGGATTTGGCTTGAACGGTGTGTGGATTTTAATGTTCATGCAGACACCTACGATTACGATTCCCCTCATTCAACGCCTATACTTCGTGGATTTGCAGACGGTGGCGTAATTATAGAAGCTACCGGAAACTATTCGCAGTCCTTCCTTGATTGGATAACTACCGATGATGAAGCTGCCGTTTTGCGAACCGACTCTCGGTATGAAGCACTTGTCGACCGCTTGAGATCCGCTGCTAAAAAGCCGTAGATCTCGCCCCGCGCAACACTTAAAAGCCACCACGAATCGTGGTGGCTCAGACTGAAGACAAACTCGTTCTTTACACCCTTGAAGGATAAATTAAAGCAAAAGACCAAGCTTATCGTTGGAGATAAGCTTGGTTCTTTTTATAAGGAATAATAATTATCTATTGAAATTTCAAGGGTTTTCACGAAAAACTCGACTACCTTACCTTTGTAAGCCGACGCTCGTTTTTCGTGAAAAATAACTTCGTTTCTCTCAGTCTGGCTAATTTCAATTTTGCCGCTGATCTTACAGACAGTCGGTATTTTTTTGATTTATTATACCCTCAACTATTCATATCTATCAAAATAGCCCTGCAAGGCGAGCCGTCCGCACCCGAAAGCTTGAGCGGTGCAGCATTTAAAAAGTAAACACCCTCCGAAACTTCACCCAAACGGATCCCCTCGAGCAAAATAACGTCAGCACCCAAAAGTATACGGTGCACCTCCATCGGCGCATCCTCAGGCCCGACAGTCTGAGCTTCATTTCCCAAAAGCAATATCTCCGAGTCTGAAAATACCCTCGCCGCCTCCGAGGAGACCGCTGCATCTCCTTTGATAAGGATCCGCTTCGCCGCCTCACTATCGAGCGCCCTCGCCTTCATAACGATATCCATCGCATCTTTCTTGGTAATATTCCCGCTTTGCTCCGTCACGTAAGCCATCCCAATAAATGACTCTAAAGAAATATGATCAACAGCCTTCCCGTCACGTATAAAGTGAAACGGCGCATCAATATGTGTCCCGTTGTGCGCACACATGTCAAATTCCGTCAGATTGTAAAGCTCGCCCCTCTCTATTGAGCAAAGCACCTTTCTCTCGGGTGTCGGATCACCGGGATATACCTCGCACCCAAAAACCTCTTGCGAAATATCATATATCTTCATCATTATTTCTCAACCCACAATTCTAATATTCAAAATCTTTCCCACTCAGCACCGCTGACCGTATATAGTAAAAACATAAGATCGAATCGATCCGGCATAGCATTCCAAAGAAAACCCGAGCTTTTCGAATAACCCGACGCTTTTCGTGTTTTCTTTGTCGATCAAAGCGACAATGTCCACCGAGGGATAACGTCCTCTAATCCTTGCTATCACCTCGCGTAATATCTCAAAAGCATATCCTTTCCTTTGGTACCGCGGGGATATGGTGATCCCAAGCGTAAAGCAGTTGTCATCCTTCGAAAAGAATATGCTGACGTCACCGATCATTTCTCCGCTTTCGGTAAGGATGATAGCATAATGCTGCTCTTCCACCATAGATAAAAAGCTGCATCGAGAAAAGTCCGAAACGAACCGCTGTAAATGCTCCTTGTCAGTAGCATCATACCTTTGATACAAATTGCAGCGTATGTCGTTTCGGTATTCAAACAACACCTCGGCGTCCTCCGCCAAAAAATTGCGTAAACTAAGCCGCCTCGTCTCCAACATCCCAACCTCACCTCAAATTTCCGTCGTATAACCGCCTTCTTTAATAATTCTGACTATAACTAATAAGATATCATTAATGATGTTTCCATAGTTATATCAACGATCACAAGCTCTTCTTGTCCTCGTTGTTTTGAAAAATTATTTTCAAAGTTTTGATAATTGCGATATTGAATATACAACACCTGACCGTCAGCAAAAATGTAATCGATAAGATCGGGCTTACCATCGTGAGCACCGTGATAAACTAATTCCGAAGTATCTTCGCCTTCTTTGATTCGGTACACGTTGCCACAGGTTTGATTATACTCAGAAAGGTATTCATACAATTCGGTATCCGATTTATTTGCTTCAATTTGCGCACTGTCAGTAAAACAGTAGTACACGTATCCATCGCTAACCCAGTAATCGCACACGGAAGGAATGGTTGCGACTGCCGTCATCTTTCCGTCAAGCAGTTTTTTTAAGACACCCGTATGATGATCGTAATCATAGAGCTCGCCACCGAAATTTGACAAATTAATAACATCGTTTGCAACCTCAGTTCTTTGCGTAAAATCCGAGGACAAGCGGTAAAGTGTCAGCGATTCCATATCATGCACGTAAACCGTGTCGCCAACCACTTGAAATATGACATTTTCTGCAGGATCTGTCAATCGCACACTGTCATTGGTCGAATATTCATAACGCCATAATGAATAGAAAACTTTTTGATTCTCAAGCTCGGCATTACACCAATAAAGACCTTGATCGGTTTCAGACAATAGTTCCGCATCCATTGGAACAGAAATCTTTTGCGGATTTACACCGCTCAAATCAGACATATAGATCTCACCGGATCCGAACTGCGGAACAAAAAAGAGATGCTTTCCGCCGGAATAAATCTTTTTGTCCGTGGAAAACAGACAGTTATCGTGGCCGCAAAGCACATCGCGACATGCATACGAGAAATTTCCGGTCAGCTTGTCATATGCCATATAGTTCCAGACGTTTTGTTCGGTAGCATAAGTAAAGATCATTTGCGTAGGCGTATTGGCATATAAAAGCGATCCGTTTGGGCCGCATAGACATTTGATTGGGCTGTTTCCAAAAAGCTCCTGTAGTCCGCTTTCGCCAATAGATTGGTAGTACCCGGAATAGAACGTGGTTTCCAACAGGTCGATCCGTTGTTTATCCGTTTCTTGCTTTGAAGATTCCGCTTCGGAGTAAGAGTAATCCGGCGAGCAAGCTCCCAACAGCAGCGCAAAAAGCAACAAGCAAAGCAAACATATTTTTTTCATAGAAATGTCCTCCTATATGAGCAACAATAAAACAAGCAAAAGGGATAATGACAGCAAGAAGGTCAATACTTTGTTCTTGGTCAGGTAAGAAATCAATGAAACCCCAAGGGAGAATATGCTGACGAAAATGCATTCCTCAAAAACTCGCAAACCATAATAAGCGATCAGCGGAAAAGAATCAAATAACGTTATACCCTCTATGCCCGATGCCTGCGTCAAGCATAAAGGCAACGTGAAATTCACGGCTATCATAATCGTTTCAATAGCTGAAAAAGCAATTGCCGCAAACACGGAGATGCCAATGCAAAAGCCTATTTTCGCACGGCGTAACGCTCTTATATTGCAAACCGAGTAAAGCTTGTTCATTCCGTTTTTGTATTCGTCGCTGTATATGCCGCACAGAGCCGCGATGATGAAAACCAAAAGCACGGCGTCGATTTCGGACGCCAACAGCTTATTCCAACCCGTGTCGTAGACGATATACGGCTGTTTTCCGTATTCGATTTGGGATTTGATAAACTCCAGCCGCTCGTTTGCCTTGACGAGGGCTTTTTCATTTTGCTCCGCTTCGTAAAACAAAACGAGATACCTTCCCATTTCTGTTCGAGTGATCTCTCCTTCACGGTACTTACGTTCCATTTCTTCTTTTTGCCCTATGATTCCATAAAGCTCGGATAGCTCACGGTTCAAACCCTCGTGCTTTTCTTCGGTGTACTCCCCTTGGATGGAAGTCATGTATGAATGGTATTTTTGTTCCGTATACGTGGGATCAAAGTGATATCCCGTCCGGGAGGCATACAGCTTGATAAGGAGCACCGCAATCAGAAGCAACAGCGTTTTGTTTGCAAAAAGCTGCTTTTGCAGTTCATACGCGAATACGCTTTTGACCCGTTTTCTCTTTGTTAGTGTAGGAAGTTGAGGCAAAGAAAGCGTTTTATATTCTATTGGGCGGAACGGATGCAGTACGTATAGTCCGCACATTATCACAACCGTAAAGAAATATACAAGAGAAACAAGCAGCACACCATATATAGCTGTTTCACCGATCACAACAGGATAAATGTGAGAAAAGACAACATTTCCGTTACAAAGGTCAAAAAGACTGCCGATGTTGGAAATGCTTCCCGCAATATTGGAGTTCCCAACTCCAAACAAGAAGGTAAGGAGCACGACTATCGACGAGAATACGAGAGGGAATACTCGGTTTTTGCTGTATTTGCCCACAAGACACGTAATCAGGCATAGAAAAATACCCGCAAGGATGATAAATGCAGACAGGATCAAAACGGCTTGCCATACTGTCAGCGGCGTTGGATATAAAGCAAAAGTCATACTGTTTTGAAGATATTCGCAAAAAGCAGTAAAGCCACTTGCGACGGAAAAGACAACAACGGAAATGAAGATTGCAATAACACTCGGCACTATTGTACAAAACAAGCAAGTCGCAGTTTTTGCATTCAAAGTATGTCTTCTTCCATAAGGGGCAGAATAAAAGAGAAGTTCACTCCCTCGCCGTTTGTCAGAAAATGACACTGTAGTTCCCACAAATGCTCCAAACAACATGATAGGAAACAGTAAATATCCCAAGAGGCTAAATAAATTACTAAGTCCTGACATGTCTCCGGTACCGAGACGAAGGGACTTGTTCTTTTGGTAATTATTCTTTAGAAAATCGCCTACGACTCGTTGTTCGGCACTAATGACAGATTGCTGCTTGTCCAACTCGTGAATGGTTTTATCAAGCTTTTCAATATACGTTTTTTGTCGGTTGATCTTCTCGAATGCCAGCTTGTATTGCTCATATTCAATGACTGCTTCCGGAATGTCAATTTCTATTTCCAAATCCGAATAGAGTAGCTCTTTGTATTCGTTGTAGGCTTCCTCCAAATCGTGATATCGTTTTGTCACGGCGTTCGGATCGTCGCGGTACTCTCGAACGATCGCATCCACGGCTTGTACGTCATAGGAGGGTTTCTCTGCAAAAACCAAACCAAGAAGAACAGAAACAACAAGCAATACAAGGCAGACAGATTTGAATCCTTTGCTTAGGATTGTCTTTTTGAGTTCATAGTGAAACAGCTTCATTGCGCATCACCGTACAACAGCATATACGCATCCTCGATGGTAGGCTTTTGCTCTATAGCAGACTCCGGCGGTTTGGACGGTGCAAGGATACGGAAATGGGTCTTTTCGCCATCTCCGCTGATTGCAATGATACGGAAAATTTCCTTCAATGCGTTCAACTCATCACTATTGCCGCAATATGACCACACCATCCCCTGCGCTATTTCCGCCATGCCGCTCGGAGCTCCGCAAAAGACGGTTTCGCCTTTTTTGAGACAAATGACACCGTGAGCAATATGTTCAATGTCACTGATAATATGCGTCGCTATCACGATAGTCTTACCCAAGGATTGTTCCGAGATAAAGTTTTTTACAAAAACACGTTGTTTTGGATCCAAACCTGCTGTCGGCTCATCAAGAAGGACAATTTTCGGTTCGCCCAAAAAGGCTTGAATCAGCATCAACCGCTGTTTCATTCCTCCGGAAAACGAAGATATTTTTCTGTATTTTACATCATTCAGCTCAAACTTTTTCAGCAGATAATCTATTTGCGGTGATATTGTTTTGTTATCAACGCCTTTTAACACCGCCATATAGTTCAAAAAATCAATACAGGAAAATTCGGGGATCATCTCGCAATATTGCGGCATATATCCAATCAAAGTGCGAAATTGTTTGTCGCTTTTTTCTATCAACTGACCGTCAAGGAGTATCGTCCCGCTATCGCGCCCAATGTTATCTGTTAATATGTTCATCAAGGTTGATTTTCCGGAACCGTTCGGTCCGAGTAAGCCATAGACGCCCTCTCCAAGCTTGCAACTGAAATCACGAAGAGCTATTATTTTTCCGTATGATTTATTGAAATTATTGATTTCTAACATCCCAAATCCCCCTCGGATCTATGTTCTGACTCCCATGAATCATGGGGTCGGTTATTGAATATATCCCATCAGTAAAAAATAGTTGTAAAAACGCTCTCTTTGTGTGTCGATCATCTCATTTGAATTTACAAATCTAATAAAATCCTTCTTTGAAACCCATTTAAAAGATATCGTTTCGCCTTCTTGAAGAATAATAGATGACTTATCGCAATCGGTAACACAAAGAAACCCGTAGTATATAGTGTCGTGCGAAATGGATCTGCATATCTCTGTAAGATCATTGGACGAAATACCCGTTTCCTCAAGAAGCTCTCTCTTGGCACAAGCGATCTTGTCCTCTCCCTTCAGCGCGGAGCCGCCGGCAGTTGCCTCATAATATCCTCCATAGTTTGGCTTGCACGTATCTCTCCTCATGAGCAGATACTCGCCGTCAACGTGCCTGACCAAAACCTCACAAACAAGGTGATATAAGCCTTGCGGTATCGGCTCCCCACGTATCAGATCATAGTTCGCCAAGGTGCCGTCTGAAAAATACCCGTCCCAGATCTCCATATCTTTTTAACTCTCCAAACGTAACGATCAAATACTTCATAAATATTATACCAAATTGCCGCCGAGATTTCAATAGCGTATTTCAGCATCTCAAGCGGATAAGCCTCTGCCATCTTGACATCACTCAAAAAAATATGTTATAATTCTTATACTTTTATCATACGGAGATGATTTTTTGAAAAGAGCGATCAGTGTTTTTCTTGCAATTATATTATTTTTGATCCCATTGAGCGTTCAAGCAGAGGAGATAAATAAGGAGGATCCCGACACCTTTACTTTGCTTTGGACGACAGATCCCCAATGGTATTCGTTTGCATATCCCGAGATACTTACCCACCAAAACGACTGGGTAGTTGAGAATTATAAGCGTCTGGGCATCGAATATATCATCCATACGGGTGATTTCGTCGATATGCCGAATAAAACAGAGCAGTGGGAAACAGTGACAAAGGAGTATGAAAAATGGGATAACGCAGGTATCCCCTACGGCGTGCTTGCAGGTAACCACGATGTGAACGGAACCGATTATTCCGCGTTCTCGTCATATTTCGGAAGATCACGCTATGATAAAAATTCATGGTATGGCGGAGATTATAAGGATAATAAAGGACATTATGACCTTCTTACCCTCGGTGGAGCAGATCTTCTGTTTTTGTATATAGGATACGGCACTCCCACGACCGAGGATATAAATTGGATGAACGGTGTCTTGGAGCAATATCGTGATCGTGTTGCGTTTTTGATGTTCCATGAATTCTTGGATGCGGAAGGCAACCGAACCGCTGTCGGTGACGAGTATTTTGAAAAAGTAGTGTTGAAGAACTCAAACGTTCGCCTCGTGCTTTGCGGCCATAACTATAACTCCGCAAGACGAAGCGATAGCATCGATGACGACGGCGACGGTCTGACCGACAGAACCGTCCATCAGCTCATCGCAAATTATCAAGATACCCCCAAGGGCGGCAACGGATATATGCGCTTTATGGAGTGTGACGTAAAAAAAGGTACGATCTCTTGCCGAACCTATTCGCCGTATCTGAAGGATTTCAATTATTTTGAAAGCACTACCGAGAATATGGATATATACGGTTACCGGGATGAATTCGTGCTGACCGTCGATTTTTCCGCCGCGACCGTATCCAATGGTAAAGGCAGGGTAGTGGACGACCCGTTCGCCGCATTAATAGATGTTGAAAGCGGTGAAAAAGAGGTCGTTCCCATAGAAAAACTGAATAAGTCCGTTGATGAAGCATTTGAAGGTGTTGGATTGTACGATAATACTTTTTCCTTGCGTACAGGTGATATCAGCCCCGACGGAAATGCACAATACGTGATCGCGGAATACGTTGATAAGGTCGGCTACGTCGTGAGAACGGTGACTCGTGATAACGTTCTTATCCCCGAGCGTGCGGTGGTCTTGGCATTCTTCGGAAAAGAAAGCTCCTTTGCATCAACAGGCAATATCCTCGCCCTCACAAGAGCCGATAACTTAGCTCCGCCCATCTCCGAAACGTCTTTGAAATTGTACGTCTACGATCATAAAGCCGTCTTCGGTATCGATTCCGTCGCGGGAAGCTCCAATAGATTCGCAATATTTGACAGCACCCACGGTGACACGGTCAAAGCAGGTAAAAACGAAGCACTGTTGCTTTTCGAACCCCTTGCAGACCACGATGGCGTCTACCGAATAACACAAGCCCTGACAGAAAAGGGAGAATCGAAAAGCGTGACCTTGACGGACGGTAGCTTCGCCTTGAAAACAAATATGAACGGAAAAAGCACGACTTATCGCCAAAGCTTCGAGGATATCTTTTTCGTCGGTGCATCCGCCGCGTTGAGCGGATACGTCCCCGAAGTCGGTATAATACAAGCAGGGGAGTCCATCCTCTCGAAGGATCCGTCCGATTGGAGCTACGATAAAAGCACTATGATAGCAAAACAAAAGGACGATGCCTTGGTGCTTTCTAATAATAACGGTCTGTGGCCCGACGGAAAATATACCTTGCCTCAGCCAATGACCTTCGATCCCGAAGTGTCAGTACTGTATTACGATTTCACAATACAGAACGGCGGTAAAACAAGCATCCTCTTGTTGATAGGAGATCAGTACGTAAAGCTCAATTCACATTTTTCGGGCGTGACAATATCCCAAGGCAGCGGTGACGTAAAGGGTGACGGCAGCAATACAACGGGAACGCTTTCGTTCAATTCGCTGGATATCCCCAAAAGCTGCTATAATGATGACGGCACCGTAACACTTTACGGAATGCAGATATATGCTTGCGGCACGAAGGAGCTGACGACTTCCTATCGGGATTTCAGAGTGATCACGGGATCTCAAGCTCCCGTTTGGCCCGAATATACCCCGCCTTCCCGCGAGGAGTCGAAGGAACCCTCCGACGACCTCAAAACAGATAATGCCGAAAGCAATGTAAAAGAACCAAACAATAACAACGACTACCTTGTATTCGTCATTTCGGGTGTAGTGTTACTTGCCGTAATTGTGGTAATAGCTCTGCTTCGCACCAAGAAAAAGAATTAACTAAATCCATCTCTTCAGCAAATGGATCAACCTAAGTGCCTTGAGTAATAAAACGATCATTAAACCGAGAAAGACCGCAGTCTGTAAGAACTGCGGCCTTTTTATTGTAAATTGCATATAGCAAAATAAAGTTACTGCCAATATCAATAACCACGTTTCGCAATTATTGGTTTGTTTTTGCAAATTCAGCGTACTTGTTCAGTATCTCTGAATATTCTTTCTCATAAGCAATGCCGGCGGATAACTTTTTGAATTCCTCGATCTCGTATGCAACGCGGTTCATTTGTGTGCTGTTGTATACCTCGTATAGTTCTTCAATATCATTTTGCAATAATAGTGATGTGTGCGTTATTTCTTTAGGCAACTCATCGTATGCTTTACTGAAATGCAAACCTTTTTCAAGATGCAAAACTGCGTTTTCGGTATCATTTATCCCATAATATAGCTTCGCGATCAAGCAGTTAATGTGTCCGACGTGATAGCACGCGAAACCATAGTCGCCGTCATCATAGATAAGATCAATAAGTGAGATGCATTTTTTGTACGCCCGGATCTTGTCATCAATGGTAACAGCCGCAAACGTTCCGAAATTTCTGATCTTGTTTATCAGGTGTTCAGTAGTATCACGCAGATTCTTTTTGATATATTCGATATACTTCTCACTGTCACATCTGCAATACATCTGCTCATAAAGCTCGGAAACAGTATCGTATATGCTTTCGGGAAATTGCTCATATATTTCTTTTGCTTTGCTGATGTTACCCTCATTAACGTATAATACAGCAAGGATGTCCATCGCAGTATAACGAATTTTTTGAGTTGTGCAGTGCTCAAGAAGATATTCGCAAAGCTTAAAAAGCTCATCCTTGTGAACCTCTTCACCCAACGGCTCACTTTGATAGCTCGGATCGTTGAACAATTCCAAAATGTACTTTTCGATAACACGATGATCGTTTGGATATTTTGCATACGTTTCTTTCGTCAAATTGAATATTGATAAAAGATCACCTTTGTAAGAAAGCACATCATATTCGCGCAAAAAAGCCTGAATTGCTTCCTCCTTCTTTTTGCCGCCTATCTCAAGAAGCTCGTCGGCACTGACGTCAAAAATATTTGCGAGTAAAGGTAGCTGTGAAATATCGGGCGCAGTTCGGTCGCATTCCCATTGAGAAATTGCACCCGTGCTGATACCTAAGTATTCCGCAAGCTGCTCTTGCGTGATACTGCGCTCTCTGCGCAGTCTTTTTATTGTTGTACCAATAGACATAATTGGTTCCTCCGATCATAAATTACAAAAGCGCTTCTGTGGTTTTATTATATCTGTTGTCCCATTGAAACACCACATAGTATCCATAGACCTAATAAATAGCACCGCTAAAATTTTTATAGCATTGTTAAATATTATACCCAAAATTCAAAATATAACAAGTAAATCTTCAAAGAGACATAAACCCGCCCACCTTTTTCAACTCGCCACCTCTCGATAAAGTATCGCCCTACAAACTGCAAAAAACCTCCGCAATGCGTCATCCCCCACCGCGTTACAATGAGTAAATCGCTGGTGTGAGAAAATAACAAATGGAAAAGCCCAAGGTGTATTCCTTGGGCTTTGCATGGAAATCAATTATCATCTTCGTCATCTTCGTCATCGGGACTCCATGCAGATTCGTCGTTGATATATTCATCGTCATCATCCACAAACCAATAGGTTCCGCAATTTGGACATTCTACCTTATGTCGATTTTTTTAATTCTTGTAACTTTCATTGCACTATAGCATTTATCGTATACCCAAGTCAATTTAATTTCTCCTTTATTTTGTTATTTTTTTATTGATTTCATATCCATCTTACAGTTTCCACCAAGTACAGCAAATTACATACTCTCAATTTAGTTTTCGCTTTATTTTAATAAAATCAGTCAGGTTTGTATAAGTTTTTGCCATGCTCTCTATGATATGACGGACCAATCGGAGTTTTACCCGCCCATTCAATTTCTCTAATTCTATTATCTATTTTTGGCAAACAGTTCCACAAAGATTCTCGGCATTCATCATTGCTTGTATGACTCATATATTTTGAATGAATGGTATTTCTTAAATCTTTTAGTTCTTGCAAAGAACTTTTTTGCAATAGGCTTTCAAATGTTGGGTTATCCCGGTAGTGTTTTACGCCTAAAATAGTAAGAGCGACAGTTCCTGCTATCCCAGACCAAACAAGAATCTTTTTTCGGTTATTGTTCCAAAACTCAATGAGTGACTTTTCTTTTAATTTTCTATTCATTACTTTTTCTCCTTCATTAGTTGATTTTTAAGTCGAGTATCACGCACGTTTGGGCGAGGATTTAAGCAATAGTGCAATACCAACAATACTTGCAATTGCTCCTACAGCTATATATTCAAGTCCGTTTGAGCCGTTTAGCTTTTTAGACTTGGTTTTAGCCTTTTCATTAACCAGACTATTTTTTATTACTTTTTGTTTAGGTTCGGTAGTTTCTTTTATTGTCTCTTCAACAGTAACTTCTTTCGTTTCATTTTGAAGCACATACATTGCCTCGGCAAGGCTGTGGCGTACGTCATCAAAATTAAGGTCAGTATGAAAACGTTTCAAGTTAGCTGCCATTTCGGATAATATACCATCAAGTTGTTTAAGCTGTTCGTCAGTATAATGAGTGTTGCTTACATAATTTTCGATCTTTTGATTCAAAGCGATGCGAAAACAGTATTTTTCCTTATGATATCTGTCTTCCATCTTGATGTATTGCCCTTTTGGCGTTGAAAAAACTATGTAACTATCAACATATATGGGAATATCCAAGCCGGCAGATGATACGATGTTTTCAAGAGTGTTCTTCAAAAGTTTGCGTTTGATTGCCATTTTCTCGCCAAGCGGAATTCTATCGTAGCACCCTTCTTCGCCTAATACCATTTTTCCATCCTCGGTAAGTGTAATGGAAGATTTGACTTTTTTAACTTCCAAAATGATTATGCCTGAATCAGTTAAAATAACAGCGTCAAGTTCTGATTTCTCTTGGTCATCCTCAACATAGATATTACGAAATACTTTTGTGTTGGGTCTATTCAAGTATTCCAATGTTTTGGAAACAGATTTTTCTCCTTTTGCGCCGGACATTGTGATTGCAATTTCTTTAGAAAGGGCGCTCATAGTAACGATTCCTTTATGTACTGCAGGATGATTGCGCATTTCTTTTTCAAGTGATATATTTTCAATGATTTTGAGTGCTTCCTCGATACGCATTTGCTCATGATATTTATCTCTAGCCACCATTTTACAAACAAGATCTTGAAATTTTAGAAGTTCGTTTGCATATTCTTGAAAGGTCACTTCATTTGTCATCAATATATTACTTTCTTCCATCTCTCTGATATAATCTTCTGTTTTTTTCATGATTAATTTTTTTCCTTTTTTAAAATTTTTTTCTTTTCTTCTGTTTTTTTAACCATAATTATGTCTATGCCAAGTTGTTTTGCCAATTCAGGTTTTTCTTTTTGCTTTTCGAGTAATCTTAATGCTAAGATTCTTTCTCTCACACTCAAATTAACCACCTCTTTAGTTTTGTATTTCCTGATTACATAATTATGATAATACTTTTGTGAGAAAAAAGAAATCATTACATCAGCAAATTATAGGGTGATTTTTAAGCTAAAAGAGCAAAATAAAACAGCGTTTAGTTTTTTTGCCTAAACGCTGCAAGATTACGATGTATTATTGATCTCTAAGGAGTTTCATTTTTTCACACCAAAGTTGAATGGCTTCAATTGTCATGGAGATCTTTTCGAGTTCATCCATTATTTTATTTAAGTCGAGGATTTCAGTATCATCAACTTTTCCGTCAGCAAGTATTTCCATCAGTCGAAGTTTTTTTGCATTAACAGATTCCAAAGAAACTGCCATTTCCACAAGCGTTTTGTGTACATTATTTGCGTCAGTTACTTCGGGGGCATCAATTTTGCCAATATCACATTGATGACAACAGTAATAGTTTCTCAATTCTGGGCGATTATAAGCCTTTGATAAAGCTACAATATCCTCGGGCTGAATCTTTACGGATTCGTCTTCAATTTTAACCAATCTGTATTTATCAAGAAATGAATACCTGCCATTATCAATTCCTAAAACCACATCAGCAGCTTTTTCTCGGCTCCAGCCTAATTCCTCTCGTGTCTCTTGGTAAATGCTTTTATTTGCTTTTATAGATACTTTTCCCATGGTTTTTCTCCTACAGAGCCCTAAGTCTGGCGCTTTTTTTTACAATCCTAAACCGCTATAATATATTATACAAGAAGGATAATTAAAAGTCAATAATTGCTTTTGGAGATTCTCGCAGATTCATAGTTCGCTTTATTAAAAAAATGGTTCTATCACCCACACCCGCCCCCTCGCACCGCACTCGCTCCCCCCACGCACCGCACCCGCCTCCTCCATGCACCGCATCCGCCCCTCCTCACACCACACCCACTCTCCCTCGCACCGCACCCGCC
>JAFSCS010000009.1 GCA_017436675.1 Clostridia bacterium
ACGGAAAACCCCATTTTATTGAAAAGCCCCTCACTCCCATCACCATTTATCCACCACCACCCACCTCAGCTCCATCACCCACCTTAGCTCCACCACCTACCTCAGCTTCACCACCCACCTCACCTCCTCCATCCACCCTCCCCATCACCTTGCTCCTCCTCCCTTCCTCTCCTTTTTTGCCCCTCGCCCCCTTGATTCCCACTCACCTCGCCCAACTCTACCGCAAAAAAATCGACTCTACCGTCAGTAGAGTCGCATTTTTCTCAATCTCACCAAATCCCACACAAGCACCCATCACCTCCGCCCGACTTATCGTTCCTCTCACCATACTTTTTCCTCAAAAACGGTATGCTCACAAAGGTAAAGCGTTACTTTATATACTTAACAATGAATTGATAATTGAAAAAGTGATATTATCTGCTATAATGAGATCGTAAGCTTACAAAACCATTTTGGAGGATTAATAATGAATATAAAAATAGGCGCAATTATAAAAAAACTTCGCCAAGAAAATAATATTACCCAAGATACTCTTGCCACAGCCATTGGAGTGACTCCACAAGCGATATCTCGTTGGGAGGCAGAAGGTGGTTATCCTGACATCGAGCTTCTTCCTGCTTTGGCAGATTTTTTCTCTGTAAGCACCGATGAGCTCCTCGGGTATAAATTGTCTGAAAGGGAACAAGAGCTCGCCGATATTAAGAAGGAGATCGACCGAATCGCAGAGGTCGGCTCTATCGAAGAGCAAGTAGCGTATGTAAGGAGCGTGTTTGCAAAATATCCAAATGATAATGAAATAAGAGAAAGCCTCGCCGTGAGCCTATATTTACTTTGGGAAGAAACTCGTGATGAGTCGCTTCCGAATGAGATCGAAAGCCTTTCAAAGACGATACTAAAGGAGTGCGACGACGAAGACACGCGATATGGTGCCATACTTGCATTGAGCAGTCTGTATGCAAGGACTGATCGACACGAAAAGGCAAAAGAGATCGTTTATCAGCTGTCACCAATGAAATATTGTCGAGAAACTACACTTTCACTTGGGATCGGTGACGGAAAAACAAAGTTCTATATTCAAGACGAGATCAATATCTTGACCGATTCACTTGGACTGGCAATAAGAAATCTCGTTTTGAACGAGGACCTGCCAAACGATCCGTCCACTTGGACAACGAAGATCGAAATGCTTAGTGTTGCGAACCGACTGTATTTTCTTATCTATGGCGACGATCTATTGTATCATCACGGCAGGATAGCATATAATAATTGGCTGATCTCCACCTACCAAATGTCGCTTGGTCAAACGGAAGATGCCCTCGATTCACTCGAGAAGATGTGTGACCATGCCATAGCAGATTATAGAGCTTATCAAAATGACCACGGTAAATATTTCACGTCATTTTTGGTCGACACACAATATTATCCCGAGAAAAGCAAGGATTTTCACGAGATGACAGAGCATACCCAAAGCTATTATATGCTTGAAAGATTGGGAAGCAGTCGATATGATAGCATCCGCAAAGAGCCTCGCTTTATTTCAGTCGTCGAAAAATTGAATGAATACTCAAACTGAACGATCAAAAGCCCCGCAACCGCGGGGTTTTTCTATTACAACCAACATCACACCACGATCTCTCCATCCCATTCTCACCGCACCATCCTCAAGCTTCACATCATTAAACCTTCTCCCTCGCTCACCGCGCCCCTTTATCCCTTTGCCACCCTACACACCTCGCCCCTCCTCCGTCACCTTGCGCTTGTTCCCATCGCCTTACTTCCACCACCCACCTTATCCATTCTCACCCACTAACGTCAATCCCCCCCATCTTTCAAAAGGACGTTTTCCTCACGGAAAACCCCATTTTATTGAAAATCCCCCTCATTTCCACCACCATTTATTCACCACCCACCTTAACTTCGCCACCCACCTCACTTCCTCCATCCACCCTCCCCATCGCCTTGCTCCTCCTCCGTCCCCCCTCCTTTTTCGCCCTCGCACACTCTTTTTTCGCCCCTTCACCCCGTTCATCCCCTCACTCCTTCACCAATCCTTTGCGCCCACCGCCCAACTCTACCGCAAAAAAATCGACTCTACCGTCAGTAGAGTCAAAAAATCCTTGCTAAATCGCATATGTGTGTGCTATAATATACTTACTACAAAGAAAAAGGAGATAATGATGAAGAAAACACTGCTCACAGCTATATTATTCGTGCTCATACTCACCTTGTTGACAAGCTGTAACTCCTGCAAGCATCAATACCTGTCCGATTGTGACATCACCTGCGAGCTTTGCGGAACAGAACGCAAAACCGATGCTCAACATTCCTTCGACGATCTCCCCGAGTGCGAACCACTTGTGTGTAAAAGCTGTGGCTTTGTCCACGAGCGTACTCACAATATGAAAACGCTCGACGAGACGTTGCCGACTTTGTTTAAAGCAGGAAAAAAGACCGAAAAATGTACTGTTTGCAATAAATACCTCACAACAAAGATCCCCGCTCTCACTCCAAAGGATCTCGGAATGGCGGCAGTATATATCACCGATCTCGGCGGTTCAACACCGATAAAGCACCTCGAAAAGTATCAAGGTGAGATAAAGGTAAAGCTCGATTACGTCAGCGCAGCCGGAAAAGCCGAGGATTTTTCGTGCTATACAAAAATAAAGGTACAAGGCGCATCCTCGTCGGGATATGAAAAAAAGAACTACACTGTTAAATTCTTTTCCGACGAAGAGCTGACAAAAAAGCATAAGGTCGATTTCGGCTGGGGAAGGGAAAACCAATATTGCCTGAAGGCGAACTACGTCGATTCGTCGCAATCACGAAATATCATCGGCGCACGTCTTTCGGCATCGGTAGTGAAAACAAGACCCGACCTCGACCAAAATCTTGCCGCCGCACCCAACTACGGACTTATCGACGGATTCCCCGTGCTCGTCTATATCAATGATACGTTCCACGGGCTCTATAGCCTCAACATTCCGAAGGACCATTGGCAATTCGGGATGGACGGCGGGGAGGATACAAGACAGGCGATATTGATGGCAGCTAATTGGACCGACTCCGTGCGTTTGATGTCTCCTATCGGCAGATATTTTGCAGATTACGGCTGGGATGTTGAATTTTGCTCAACCAAAGACGATAAATGGGTAAAGGAATCCTTCAACGAGCTGATATCTCTCCTCAATTGCGGCGACGGCGAGAAAATAAAAAAAGAATTGCCGACACACCTCGACATCGGTGCCGCAATAGATAACTTCATCTTGACCTTCGTGCTTAATGCCGCAGATAACGAAGCGAAAAATATCCTCTGGGCAACCTACGACGGAGTGAAATGGATCCCGTCAATGTATGATATGGACGCCACGTTCGGAATGTTCTGGAACGGACACCCCATCGATGAAGTCAACGCCAACAGCATCTACCCGACAGTGCGCTCCGACGGAAGCTTCAAGTTGACTGCAAATTATAACCAAGTATTCTACGTACTTTTGAAGTATTATCCCGACGAGGTCGAAGCGCGATATGCCGAGCTGAGGAAAGAGATCATCACAATAGAAAACATCTCCGATCTCTTTGACGACTATCACTCTCAGATCCACGACGAAGCCTTCAAAGCGGACGATCTGAAATGGAACCCTCCGTTTGCCGCAGAAAATCGTGACAATATGTGCTCTCAAACGGAAAAACAACTTGCCCGCCTTGACGACTTCTTCGAAAAATTCAATTAAAACAAAAAGATCGGCTTGAAAGGCGGGTGCTTGTAAAACAGTTACAGTCCCGGCAGAGTGCCCTGACGGGACTGTTCTTGTGTACATGATAGCCTATGTGATATAATAAATTTGGTTGGATACGCTGAATACGACGGTGTTTTGCTTACTGAAAGGAGGTGCGGCAATGGGGATAATGGAAGTTTACAAAGAAAATCCATGTGGTACTTTATCAATTCCGTATTGGAAGAACAAGCATATACGTATCCCCGAAAACATGTGTATTGTTCATGATTCTTGCTATGTAGAAGAAAAGTATAAAGATTATCATGATGAACCGTACTTCAGACTTTATCATAATTTATTGGATGTCCAGTCTGTAGAATTAGATAATATATCGATCGTCACAGCCAAGTATGATGACATTTCACTTTTTGTCGATGTCATCAATCAATCGTATACTGATATGTCAGTCACGTTTGAACAACTTAATAGCTATACCCAAACAGAGGTGTTTTGCCAAGCGCTATGGATTTATGCTGTTGATACCGTAGCCTCATGTATAGCAGGGTGCGGTATTGCCGACTTTGACAAAGAAATACATGAGGGAATTCTGGAATGGATACAGGTCATACCTGCTTATAGAGGAAGAGGAATTGGGCAGCTAATCGTTAATAACCTCTTAAAACGAATGACGGGCATTGCTGATTTTGCAACAGTATCTGGCAAAGTAAACAACCCAACATCGCCTGAAACGCTATATCGAAGATGCGGCTTTGTTGGAAACGATATTTGGCATATATTGACTAAGTAAGAATAGAATGAACAACCTGTCCGGCAGAAATAAGGGCGCACTTCTATACACCTTTCGGTGTAGTGCGTTATATGCGCTTTTGAACCGCACCAATGCAAAATAATCCTCCCTATGAGATTTCTCATAGGGAGGATTAACTGTTTTATGAAGCCCTGCCAAAAAGCCGATCTTTATTTATATAACGTATTCCATTATTTATATAACGTATTCCATCGTGAGATTGGTGAAATTACCGCAATCCGTTTCGTCAATGATTGAAAACCCGACTTGCTTCCAAAAACCAAAACCACTCAAGTTGTTGTCTTGAACCGATAAACGTATACGTTTGATCTCCGTGCCCTTGTAAGCCTCGAGCAATGACTCAAAGCACTTCTTCCCGAACCCGCAACGCTTGTGATCGGCGTGCACAATAAAGAGCCCGATCCATAAAACGTCACTTTCGGGATATCCCTCAATGAGAAATAAACAACCGATCGCTTTTCCGTCAACAGAAAAGCCGATGTTAAAAAAAGCATCCTCGCCCATCCCGTCAATGCGGAAATTCACCGTGTCGATGCAGTCATTTTTCGTGGGCTCGCGTCCGTCCGTCACCAAAAAGTATTCGACGTTGCTCAAGAATACGTCATCATATCTGCTCGCATTCTCAAATGTGATCTCTTCCGAAAAATACCCATCCAAATCAAATTTTTTCATTATTTGTACCCTAAATTCCATCAATATCGAAAATGTTGACACCACCGAGAGTATCGATTCCCGTGTTCGAGATCTTTATCTTCGGCGAGCTTGATTCTCCGCCAAGCGTCAAAACCTCGTTGCCGATAAAGTTAAGACTCTTGACTCGCTCAGCGCGAAGCACCCTTCCGTCGTTGCCGATAAATTCGTTGTCGTGGATCGAAACGACTCCGTGAAACTTCTCGTCGCCCTCGGGTACTGACGGTACTATCTCAATAGTATATCCACCGAAAACAGAGCCGCAGTCGATAAATTTGTTATTTTTGATCTCTACCTCGTCAGTCTGACCGCTCTCGTACCAAAAATTAGCGTCTGCCGCCATCTCGATCGCCCACGCGGGCGTGGTGAACACGTTGTTCTCAACGAGCACCTTACCGCTCGTCGTAATGAGGAACCCTCTCGGTCTGTTGTTTCCGACCCTGCATCCGTGCAAGTGCACCCTGTCAGGCATCGCCGTGCGGTTCTCGATAGCATAACCTTCTCCGATATATTCGGGTATCTCTCTGTCAAACGTCAAAACGTCATTTCTGCCGTCGAGCCTTTCCGTTTCGGTTATCACCGCATCAAAAACACGCTTCATTATCCTCTGCTCAACAAAGGATACCGTCTCTCCCACCTCATAAGCGGAAATGTTGTAATTCGGATAAAATGCAACGAGCTTGTTTTTCGCCAACCGTTCACCAACCGTCGTATAAACGCCGTGAACGTTAGTGCCGTCGTCGAGCATATTCATAAGAACGCAGTCCTTCAGCTCAAGACTTCCCGTGCAGTTGACAAAATGCGTCGCGTCCGCCGTAATGGAAACGCATCTGTTTTCGTCAAACCCATCCTCGCCAAATTCTCTCAAGCGCACTGCAACGCGCTCGACCAAAATATCGCGTGTGCGCTGCATAATTACGCCCATTCCCGCACATTCAAAAATGTTCACGTCACGAACGGTAATGCTTTCCGACCTGTTGAAGAAAATAGCGCAGTTGAATCGACCTTCGTTTTGAAACGTCATAATGCTTTGCACATAGGGAAGCGGAGTGCTCGGCATAGTGATCCTGATAACGCCGCCGTCAACTCGCTCGGCATTAAAATACCCGAGCCCATTATCCTTTTCGGGCTTTGTGCAATTCAAAACGTGCGCCCCGTGTCCGTGGACCATCGACTTCTTGTCGTGATAAAATTCCGTAATAAGATAGGGGATGTCGCTCCGCCCCTCGTAGCTTTCCGAAACGGCAACCATACGTCCATCCTCGATCTTAACGGGGAAAGTGTCTTCGTCAACGAGCATGTCAAAATATCCCGCCTCTTCGTTCACCGAAACGACCTTTCCCTCCGTGTGAAACGGTCTGTCATACGCGATCGAGAAATTTTGAAGCGTAATACGTGATGCACGGTCAGCGGCAAACGGAAATATCCCGCCGAAGAAAAGAAACGTCGCCCCGCCGCCGTCAATAGTGATGTCGGCAGCATCAATAAAAGGGAATACGATAGCTTTCATCCCGTGCTGATTGTTGGAAACGTTGCAAACGTGCATTTTGCATCCGCCCTCGCGGAAACGGTATTCGCGCTTGTCGAAAAGAAGCCGTCCGCCACCGACAGATTTCAGCTCCTCAATAGCCTTGATAACGCAGGGCGTAAAGCTGTCTCCGTCTATATATTCCGAAAAATCATTAATGTGTAATTCTATCATAAACTGTTCCTCCAAATCATTCATTGATCTTATAATCAATAATTATTTCAATAAACTCTTTGTCAATATTCTCCTGCCACTCGGCGCAAGTTTTCGAATCGAAAACCAGCTTTGCAATATTATCGCATATTATAGCATCTTGCTTCACATCGGCAATGTAAAATTCAACCTTTTTTGCTAATAAACCGTCCTTGAAGGCTACCTGTAGTTTGATCTCTTCGAATTCAACGGAATATTTGTTTAAATGAAGGTCAATGGTTCTATCTTCGTGATCGTAAAAGCAGAATGTGTTGTCAAGACTACCTCCGACCCCGATCGCCTTTGTGTCAATGTAATGGATGATATCGTCATCATAATGACCGCCATATCGTGTCGAGTATTCGCGCTTTTCATAAAAAGTGTGATGATCTTTGTCGTTTATCCCATCGAGATCCCAATCACCAATAACGATAAAATGAAACGCCCCGCCATCGTCAACCAAAAAGTGAAGTATACCGTCTTTTTTTAGTGTGTAATAATTAACGTTGTAGCAAATAATTGGAACTAAGATCGAAACGATCAACAACGCTGTAAAACGTATACGTTTTTTTAAAAAGAACTTCAAACAGATCGAAAAAACGATGGAAATAACGGAAATTAAAAAATGATAAAAAATAACAACGAAGCTCGGTGGAATAAATCCACCGTTGGTGCCATTGTCAAATGCGTAGTTGTAGTTAAAAAGAAAAACGATACCACAAACCAAAACCAAGCCGAGAATGAAAAAACCAACCATCTTCCAAGAAAAATCAATTTTGTATTTATCTTTCGCAATAAGCTTCGAATCGTCCATTTCTCCACCACCTTTAATTTATTATAACATAAAAATAAAAAAAATCAACGGGATAACCGACCGATATCTTTTGAAAAAAAAGAGACCCAAGTAAAGATCCTTGGGTCTATTTACGATGACACTATTTTCTTTCGCAATAACTTCTTTTTTTGCAATTCGGACACTTGATAAGCCTTTTTCCCATAAAATGAAGGTAGGCGGATATTTGATACCATTTTGGTTTAAAAGTAGCTCCGCATACGGGACAAATATATGTCCCCGACATGATATGAAAGTGAGCAATAAGGAAAATTATAGAAACGGGAACTGCAATTACAAACCACGGCACGTCATACTGCCTGTCGAACCAATTCACAGTGCATCCGGATAAGGATAACACCAATACGATAAAAATAAATATACTTAAAAATTTTTTCATTATAATTTATATACCTTTCTTTTTAATTTTTTGAAAAACGGGTATCTTTGCGATTTCCGAAAATATTTTCTATCGGCCCCTATATTCTTGCTTTAAGACCTCCGCCATTTCTTCGGGAGATTCCTGACATCCGCCCGAAAGCCATAACTTGATAATAGCATAAAAATCCTCACTCCCGTGAAAAACATATTTTTCGCGAACAGTATATCATAATCTCGAAAAATATGCAACAAAAAGATCCCCGTTCAAAAACGAGGATCTTTGTCTATGGGCTACAAAAAAGATATTTTCGGCAATTTTGCGTATGAAATCGGACTCTTACCGTTCCTTAGTTAGCATTTTGCTATTATTAATATATCATAATTAGTTCTTTAATTCAATGCTTTGCGGAGCAAAGCTACCTTTTCTTTTATCTCTTCTCTCTTATCTTTTCACTGGAAACGACAATTTTCTTTTAGAGAAGAGAGAAGAACGAAAAGAGAAAAGTGAAAAGAACAAAAAGAAACGACCAAACGGTGTATAAGTGGGGGTAAAACGACAAAAAGTAGTGTAAATCAGTTACTATTAATTTTACGGATCATTTTTTGCTGTGTACAATCGTTTATTGAGAAAATGTGATAATGACCAATGCCGTATTCGATAGCTACAAAGAATACAGTTTGGTTATCATTCTTAGCATAAAACACTTGACCAAAGCAAGGATTTACAGTTTGCTTTTTACCAAATACAAAGGCAGGGGATTTGTATGACTCCCAAGGAGTTTGCATAATCTTCACATCCTTATAGCAAACATCTGAACCCAAGGGATAGAATCCAAAGTAATTAACTTTCACAAACATGTTGTTCACCTCTAGTTAAATTATATCACAAATTATTATATAATTCAATGCTTTGCGAAGCAAAGCTACCTTTTCTCTTCTCTTTTCTCTCTTCTCTTTTCTCTGGAAACGACAATTTGAGAGAAGAGAGAAAAGTGAAAAGAGAAGAGTGAAAAGAACAAAAAGAAACGACAATCTTCTGTCGAAAATTGTCGTTTCTTTTTGGCAAGGTCGCATAAAATCGAACTTTTGGCACATGGGATTGAACGCACGAGCATTTTGTCATCTCCTTATTCCATCGTGACCAGTTTTTCAATACCACCTTTGAAGATTACGAGCAGTTCGTTTTTAGATACCACCTTGATGCAATCAATTAGCTTTCGGGTTAGGATGTCATCGTAGTCGATGGGGTGGTTCTTCAATGCATCCGATGTTACGAGGATATCGTTCATTCTCATTTCGTTCGCATGGGCGGCAATCTGCTGTTGTTTCTTTTCGGCGATTCGTTTCTTGGTTTCCGCAATCTCTTGGGAGAGTGTAAGGAATTCCTCGCTGTCAGCATCGCTTTGCATCGCTCTGTTCATTACCTCGGCAATGAGTTGATTGAGCCGGAGTTCGTCAGCTGCGAGACTATTGTCATCAGTGCTGCCGTAGTACATTCGGATGTGCGCTTGCAGGTTCTTGATGGCGCTTTGGCATCCGTTGTCGCAGACAAGTTCCTGGATCGCTTCGACTATCGCTCTGTGAAGAACTGTTTCCTCGATGGTCGGCGAGTCGGCGCAGTATTTCGTACCGTATTCCATTCTGCTGATGCATCGCCACACGGCTTTCTTCTTGCCGTTCTTGCTCCACACCGATCTACGGTAGGCTGTTCCGCAGTTTCCGCAGATCAGCAGTTCGGTGAGTGCATATTTGCTTGAGTATTTGCCAAGCTCGGTCTTTACACCGGTCTGTCTTTTCTTTTTCAGACTGCCACGCCTTGCAAGCTCCATCTGTACTCGGTCGAACTTTTCTCTCGGTATGATGGCAGGA
>JAFSCS010000002.1 GCA_017436675.1 Clostridia bacterium
AAGGTATATAAAACCTGCACTTGGAGATAAGCCGATAGCGTTCATCACGACTGCCGACGTGCAGAAATTTTATAATAATCTGCGTAAGAACGGCAGAATAAAAAATCAGCATATCTTTGGAAGTGGTTTGTCGGATGCCATGGTAGTGAGAATACACTGTATGCTCCATGAAGCGATGGATATGGCGGTGAAAGAGCATCTCATATCCAAGAACCCGACAAACGGTACGACCGTACCGAAGATCGTAAAAAAGGAAATGCAGGTACTCACCGATGAACAGCTCGCAACCTTTATGAAATTGGTGGATGCCGAAGAACACTGGCGTGACTTCTTCTATACGGAACTCACCACAGGACTTCGGCGCGGTGAGATATGCGGTCTCAAGTGGACTGACTTCGATGAGGTCGAAGGCAAACTGAATATCAACCGCAGTATCGACCTTCGCAACGGCCAGATCATGGTGGGCGAAACCAAGACAGGCAAAGGCAAGAGAAGCTTCTATCTGCCCGTCAGCACAGCCAATGTGCTGAGAGAGCGTAAAAAGAATGCGAAATCCGAATGGATATTCACAGACCTGCTCAATCCCGAACTTCCCGTAGCGCCGCCGGCGGCGTATAGAAAGATGAAACAACTGCTTCAAAAAGCAGGGCTTCCCAATATACGCTTCCACGATCTGCGACACACCTTCGCAACTCATGCGCTTACAAGCGGTGTGGATGCGAAAACGCTGTCGGGAATCCTTGGGCATACCAATGCAAGTTTCACGCTTGACACCTACACTCACGTCACAACGGATATGCAACAGAGAGCCTCGAATATAGTCGGTGGCTTTATGAACGATATCTTCGGAGAGGAGTTGAAAATATGAGCAAAAGAAGAAAGCAAGGCGAAGGCACCTTGCGAAAACGAGCAGACGGTCGGTGGGAAGCTCGTGTGGTCATCGGCTACGATGAAAAAGGAAATCCCATCACAAAAAATGTAACCGCTATGGAAAAAGGCAAATGCCTTGAAAAGTTAGAGCAGTTAAAAGAAAAATGCGGAGTGCAGCTCACCGGCAAGGTCAAAGCGGAAATGGCGTTCGGTGATTGGATGGACTTCTGGTATCAGCAGTATGAAAAGCAACGGATACGACCGACAACGCAAGCGCACTACGAAAATTTAATATACAATCACGTGGTGACCGATATCGGCAAAATACCGCTGAACAAACTAACACAAAACGATCTGCAACAGTTCTACGGCAGATTAAAAGTAAGCGGTAGAAAGATACGCACCGAAATATACGGCAAAGGGTTATCCGACCGTATGGTGCGGTGCTGTCATGCGGTATGCCGAAAAGGATTGGAAAAGGCGGTGAAAGACGGTCTCATAAGAGTAAATCCTGCAATCGGGTGTAAACTGCCACCCAAGAAAGCGGCAGAAATGCAGGTGCTGACTCATGATGAGATGCAGAGGTTTATAATCCAAGCCAAAGCAGACGGATACTTTGAAATGTTTATTCTTGAACTCAGTACAGGGTTAAGAGTCGGAGAACTTGCCGGACTGCAATGGGATGACCTTAATATACAAACGGGAGAACTGCACATCTCCCGTCAGGCAACAACGGTACACGGCAACATCCATGTCTGTACGCCGAAAACTAAATCCTCAATCCGCACCATCATCCTTCCGCCGGAAATCGTTAGAATCCTTGCGGAATACAAGAAAAGGATTAACTCACGGTGGATGTTCCCGTCACCCATCAAAGAGGACGCGCCTCTCCATCCGAGTGTTATAAGAAAGGCAATGCAGAGAACGTTGGAACGAGCCGGTTGCAAAATTGTACGCTTCCACGATCTCAGGCATACTTTCGCCACCAACGCCCTTGCCAACGGTATGGATGTGAAAACGCTGTCGGCGATCATAGGTCACATTTCATCTGAAACGACACTCAATATTTATACCCATATCACCGACAATATGCAACGCAGTGCAGCCAACAAAATAGAGCAAGGCTTCGGCAGAAATGAGGGCAGTTTGAGGGAGGTCGAGCAAACACCCGACCAAACGGTAAAAACGCCACAGACGGCGAAATTTGTGCCGAAACAGCCGAAAATTCGTCGCCCCGGCACCGGATGTATCACGGAGATCAACGACCACCTATTCGAAGGTCGGTACTCGCCGACAAACGCATACGGAAAACGCACACCCAAAAATGTGTACGCCAAGACGAGAGAGGAATGCGAAGAAAAACTCGCCGAGCTGATCATACAGATGAATGCTGAAATCGCTGCCGAGAAAGAACGGCTCAAAGCAGGACAGACGGCGTAAGGCAACTGTAAGCCGCCACGGAGAAAACCGTGGCGGTTACTCTGTTCGTGATAATCGTGTCGAAATATGCTATAATTTAACAAAAATAACGTGAGGTAAATTATGGCAAAGCAATACATAACTTTGAAACAAGCGGCACAGAAATGGAAGTCAAAACCTTGGTACATTCAAAAGGCGTGTGATGCAGGACAAATTCCCGAAGCCGTAAAGCTCAACGAGGAATGGATAATACCTGCTGATTTGGAAAGACCGCATATGCATATTGAAAACAAAGGCGAAATTAAAGAGCCGAAATATCAGCACGGAGATGCGTACAAGGATCACATTTATAGGATGACGATGAGTGGCTTTCCGGATTTCAATGTCCATGTATATGAAATCGGCGGTGCAACATACGAAGTCTATTCTTGTTTTTCTGCCGATGCTACACAAACGGTTGCAGAAAAATTATATGGTTATGCTATGCGGAAAGCCGCAGATGACTGCGAAAAATTCGGACATCCGTTTTTAAGCGCCAAATCCCAAAGAGAAGTGCTGGATCAAATACGAGAGAACGAATTAGAATCCATGCCCTCCTCTGAGGAATTGCGAAATTACTACTACAATGGCTTTGTAAAGATAGGATTTACTGAAGCTGAAATTGCAGAACTGATGGCAAAGATCGATGAACATATTGCAAAGCGAAATAAGAACTTTGGTGTCGAATAAGTTTCACATCAAAATTTGAGCCGCAGTAGTCAAAGAAGAAAGAAAAAATCCTCTGAAATCGCTTGATTCCAGAGGATTTTTGGTCGGAGTGGCGAGACTCAAACTCGCGGCCCCCGCATCCCAAATGCGGTGCGCTATCAACTGCGCCACACCCCGATTTATTCAGTTTTTTAGTATCTGTGGGATACTATGTGGTCGTTGCCTTATTATAACACATTTCAAAGAGAAAAGAAAGAGGAAAATCCGCAGTGTTTAAGGCTTTGTTGAGGGTTATGAAAAAAGTCCTGAATGTCGCAGGTAACACTCCCAAACCACCCGCTCTACCAGCTGAGCCACACCCCGATTTTATTCGATTTTTTATTGATTTTGCGTAGAAGTGGGACAAACTGTGGTCAAGTCCGATTTTTACGCATTTTTGTGAATTTACAAAGTGCCGAAAAGGTGCATAAATAAAGGCTTTTTCGCACTTTTGATTTTTCGAAGCGGCGAAGCTTGTTCACGCTCCCAAACCACCCGCTCTACCAGCTGAGCCACACCCCAATAATATTATACATTTTTGCGGAACCGTAACAATGGTTCCGTTTTTTATTCGAACCTCTGCGCGTATTGTTTGGGATCAAGATGCCGCGGGTTCAAATGCTGTTGAAAAAAACACCGAGCACCTTGCGGCGCTCGGCTTCATTAGTGGGGTGGATAACCGGACTCGAACCGGCGACCCTCAGGGCCACAACCTGATACTCTAACCAACTGAGCTATATCCACCATATGGCGTGCCTTGAGGGACTCGAACCCCCGACCTACTGCTTAGAAGGCAGTTGCTCTATCCAGCTGAGCTAAAGGCACATTTCCGCTGCGCTTTAGGATTTCGCGCTAATAAAATATCCCTGCCGTTTTTTGAGCAAGGATAGTTGGAGCGGGTGACGGGAATCGAACCCGCACGACCAGCTTGGAAGGCTGGGATTCTACCATTGAACTACACCCGCGTCTTCATTGGCTCTAAAGCCTTATTATAATATCACACATTTCTCCGTTTGTCAATACAGTTTTTAAAAATTTTTTCACATACATCACGAACTTTTATTTTCTTTGGGAGCTCTGCCGTCAAAAAAACTCCGCACTATCGAAATGTCCGCCAAAAACCCGGCAAACAGACCGGTAGAGCTACTACCCCGCACGGTAGAGTTTTCGGATATGTGAAAGGGAGGAGAATTGATGGCGAGGAAGGGAGTGGTGGAAAACGACGGGGTGAGGAGGATGCTGTAGACGTGATGACGGTGCGGCGACGGTTGTGGCAGAAGTGGTGTGGCGAAATGTCGAGGTTGGTGTGAGAAGGAGCGCGGAGGAGAGGAGAGGTAGAAGTGTGAGCAGGAATGAGGTGGAGGAAAAGTGGAGGTGGGGAAAGCACGAGACGAAAGTGGGGCAGTGAGGAGGATGCTGTAGACGTGATGACGGTGCGGCGACGGTTGTGGCAGAAGTGAGCTCGACAGATGTGAGTCAAGAGGCGACGCAGCGGGAAATGAGAATAGATGGGGGAATGAATGGTTATCATTTTTGAATTCAATAAGCTTAATCATTACATTCTCTTGACTACCGCATACATCATACTGGGAAACTGTGTACCTATGGAGGTCAATCCTTTTTCAATAATTTGGAAATGTGAATCCTTTAATTCTTTTTCAAATGTATCAAATGTTACTATTCTGCAAGAGGTTTCCGCTACAAGCATTGTGCTTCCTTCGAAGGTCCTCTCACTCATATCGAATGCTTTTGATATGTCGGTCATCCGCTCTGTTCTTCCATCACCCATTGTGCAAATAAGTGCGATTCCGTTCTCGTTCAGGTGTTCTTTGATAAACGAACAGAACAAATTTCTATCTTCATCCGGAACCAACATGTGAATTACCGCAACGGAATAAATAAGATCATATTTTTCATCGTGAACGCCGTTAACAGCATCAAGCATTTGAAAGCGATCGGCAAATTCCTTGTATTGTTCTTTACAATAATTTATCGCCTGAGCCGACACATCCGTAGCAAGCAGGTTGTATCCGTTTTTTAGAAGAACAATTGAGTCTCTGCCTTCTCCACATCCGATCTCAAGTATTGAATTATCCCTGCGTATACCGAACTTGTTTATAATTTCGGTAACAATTGCAGAGCATTCATAACCCATACATCTTAAATTTTTTTCGTGTACTGCCTTATATCGTTCATCATATGCTTCGTAATATTTTTTCATAGTAATTTCATCCTGCGCTTCGTCAATACACTTGTTAATAAATGCACTTTTGTAATTGGAATATGCTAAAACATCTTTTGGGTAAAGCACCGATGCTTCGATTTTGATCCTGTTGTATTCAGCCGCTTTGCTTGAATGCTTGTTCATATAATCTCTAAACAAGATATGCTTATTCCAGTGTTCTTTGCCATAAATGACGACTTGAATATTGTTTATTCGATTTCCGTTTTCATCATCTTTTGAAAAAAGGATGATATCCGAAAAAGGTTGTCCCGAAGACTTATAAATGCCGTTTTTTAATAGCACTTCAAGATACTTATCCAGATCATCAAAACTGTTGACTCCAATGGCAATATCAATAATAGGCTTGGCTTTGATATTTTTTATTGACGTACTTCCTATATGCTGAATATCTATGGCAAAGTCGCCCAATATAGTTTTGAGTGTAGAAATTGTTCGATTAGCTTCCATTTCCCATTCTTCACAATGGTCGCACAGCAAAACAGTTCCGCGTTTTGATCCAATCATATTATGTTCCTTTTCGGATGTTTTCGGTATTATAGTCAATGTAGATATCTTTGCCTCGTTTTATGAAAAAACAAAGGCAGTGTAAAGCCTTGATTGACTCACACTGCCGATCGTACGATAATACATAAAACTATCAAAAGTTACCGTAAAATTATGACACGACAATGTGAAGTTATATTAGAATTATTGAAATTATTCAAAGTAATTGTTGCGTTCATTGTCGTATCTCCCTTCGAAATTTTTTGTAGTATATCATACATGAGTTTTTTTGTCAAGATTGCAAGGCGATCGTACCTTTATTTAGCTAAGAAAAGATGCGAAAATAATAAATGGCGGAATTGTATTCGCAAAACGAACAAAAGTTCTTTTTGCTATTGTAAAATTGGGTGCTTTATGATATAATGAGCACATATAAAAGATTGAAAGGTGACAAACAAATGGAAAACATCATTAACTGGCTACTCGAAGAAAAAGAACCGTCTATTAGATACAGAACTCTTACCGAACTTTTGGATAAACCCGAATCCGATCCGGAAGTTATTGAAGCGAAAGAAGCGGTACTGAAATCAAAGAATATTTGCCGTTTGTTTGACCGCTTGGATGACAGAGGATTGTTCCCTCATGTTCAAAAGTTCTACGGTAATTTCACTACATTCAGTTATCTTTATGCTCTTGCAGAGCTTGGCTTGAAAAAGGGTGATCCTCATATTAACGAGATAGTTGATTGGATATTGATTCCCGGCGAGGACAAGCATGAACATTTTATGCAGAAAGAATTCCAAAATGAACACGCATATTTGCTCGATGAAAGCAATCTTGGCAGTTGCCGCCAGACCGATTTTCTTGGTACGTTGTTAAGACTTGGATTTGGCGATGACGAAAGAGTCAAGAAACTGATAGATGCATTTATCGCAAAGAACAGATTTGATGGCGGCTATCTCTGTAAATGGAAAAAGAGCCGATATAAAGGTCAAACACCCAAAAGCTGTGTAGGCACTACCGTGAATGCATTAAGAGTATTCTCCTATCTTCCCGAAGAATACAGAAACACCGATGCATATAAAAATACACTCGAATATTTTGTCAGCAGAAAAATGATTTACAGCAAAATCAATCCTGATGAAATCATCTGTTCGACGAATGCTTTTTATAATGGTTGCGGAATGTCTCACGCTTTTGTGATTGCCGATGCAATGAGCCGTTTGGGTCTTGGCAACATACCCGAAATGAACGAGGTGTGGTCGATCATCGAAAGCAAGAAGGACGCCGAAGGTAAAGTTGTTTTAGAAGCAACCGATACAAAGAAAACGCTTATTATGGACGGTGTGGGTAAGCCCAATAAGTACCTTACATTGAATTTGGTGTTGAGTTATAAGAATGCTCGCGGAGAATAACTATGCCATACATCCAACTAAATGATTTGGAACTTTATTATGAAGAATACGGAAAAGGTGAAACTGTGTTGTTTTTGCACAGCCATTTTAGCCGAGGAGTGATTGCTTTTGAGGGGCAGATCAACGCATTTTCTGCCCGTTACAGATGTTTGTTTCCCGATTTTCGTGGTCATGGAAAAACAAAGTCTAAAAGTCTTGAATGGAATAGCCGAATAATAGCTGATGATATGGCAAGCTTCATTGATGCTTTAAAACTAAAAAGCGTTCATTTGGTTGGTTATAGTTGCGGTGCTTATGTTGGTTGTTATTTGGTAGCTAAATATCCCTGTAAGGTAAAAAGTCTTACAACCATAGGCGGCGGTGCTTTCCCAAGACCAGAGGGCGCAACAAACTATTTGCCGGAAATCGTTAATGCTCAGTTTGCAGAAGAAATGAACATACGTCATTTTGAAGCACACAACGGAGATTGGAAAACATATTTACGAATGACAGTTGCCGATTGGCAATCACACCCTTCGCTCACAGATAATGAATGGAGTAACATAAAATGTCCCGTTTTGTTCATCAATGGTGAAAACGACCCATTCGGCACGTGTGCGGAATTGTTACAGAAAGTTCCCCACGCTAACTCATTCGAGGTAAAAGACGCAGGACATCGGCCTCATTTTCCAAATGAACAAGCAAATGATGTTAACAAGATGATATTTGAATTTTTAGATAATATAAAAATTAATATCATCGGTTGTTGCGGACACGACTGTTCAAGGTGTATCACATACCTTGCTACTATTAAGAATGATGATACTTTAAGAAAACAGTCGCAACAGTTTTATAAGACAATGTTCGGCTTGGATATTCCGCTTGATGAAGTTAACTGTCTTGGCTGTCAGTCAAACAATGTATTTAAGCTTTGCAAGAACTGTCCGTTTACAAAATGTGCGTCGGAACGAAAAATTGCCGAATGCTCTGAGTGCGTAGAATATCCTTGCAATGCTCTTGCGGAATATCAAGAAAAATATGTAAATAAGTGCAATCAAGTTACGCGTGATTGTGGGAATGGAATTAATGAATAGCAAAAGAAAAAGGAGAAAAATAATGACGAAATACGAAATAAACGAAACAGATAAAAAGCTTATTGAGATAGGCTTGGATGTTCTTAAGCAAAATTTTGACGACGGGGTATACAACCACACGGTCGGTTGCGCTTTGCTTTGTAAGAACGGCAATATCTATAAGGGCGTCAATTGTGACGGCATTCACGGCTCCTGTGCGGAATACATAACTATAGGCATCGCCATATCCGCAGGTGAAAGAGAGTTTGACACCATAGTTGCGGTCCACGATCAGCATCTGAATTTCGTTATCCCGCCTTGCGGCAATTGCAGACAGATGCTGTTTGAATATTGCCCCGACATAAAGGTCATCGTCAACGACGAAAACGGAAAGCTCATCAAAGTGACCGCACGCGACCTGCTTCCGTTCGCGTGGCAAAGTGTCGTGTGTTAATAAAAATGTAAAAAAGCCGAGGCTTGCCTCGGTTTTTCTACGCTACCGTTAACAAACGTTAAAAACAATTCACGAATGTTCACGAAATTACTTGACAAACAGGAAGATATGTGTTATTATATAGGCACAAACGTGAACGGGTCGACACGGGAACGTTTCAAAAACACGAAAGGAGACCTATTATGTTTATTGAAGAACGACATCAGAAAATATTGGATATACTCGAAACGAAGGGGAGCATCAACGTTGCGGAGATCCAACGAAAATTTATGGTTGGATACGACACCGCAAAGCGAGATCTTCGCATTTTAGAGGAGAAGGGGCTTTTGAAGCGCACCCATGGTGGCGCGATACCCGTGCATCAGGTTGGCGCAGGCAAACCGTCGGGGGTTACTTGTAAAGATATTGCGGAAATAAAGCCCAATTATCTCGCAATCGCGAAGAAAGCAGTTTCGATGATAAACGATCGTGACGTGGTTTTTATCACTTCTGCATCGGTCGGTTATTTGATGACGCAATGCATTCCCGACGATCTAAGGATACGAGTTGTCACAAATTCTATAATTATCGCAGAAGAATTGCGCAAAAAACAAAATATTACCGTAATAATGCTTGGCGGTGAAATGGATGACAAGGGAAATTGCTATGACGCCTTCGCTATCGAAATGATAAAGAAGCTTCGCTTTGATAAGTGCTTCCTCACCTCCGCGGCAATATCAGCCGATTTCGGACTGTCAATACAAAGATCACAAGCGATCAGCTTCTGGAACGCCGTTATCGATAGCTCCAAAAAAGCGATAGGACTGTATCCAACGGAAAAGATCGGTATTAATTCCATCGTGAGCATCTGTCCCGCAGACAGACTCGACACGATAATAACCGATTGGGAAGCACTCGAGGACGACCTCAAGGGCTTTGACGAGCTCGGTATCGAAATGGTCATCACCGAAAAGGAGATCGAGGAATAATATCTGAGATTTGAAGAAGCTTCATATAAAATAAAACGCAGAGTCTGCTTGACTCTGCGTTTTATACTTTCAGGTGCTATCTTACATAATATGTAACGGGTTTGAATAATAAAACTATAAAATCTATAAGTACACCAAATCCGAACAGACCCGCGGTAAATAGGTATAAAACACCCATACCGATTTTTCCCTCATAAAATTTATGCGCACCGAGAAAGCCTATGAAGAAGCACAAAATGAGTGCAACCCATTTGTTTTTCTCTTTGATCCCAAGCATTGCCGCGTTAACGTTTGTATTTGCGTTAGTGTTCGTATTATTGATAACTATGCTGGGCTGTTCCGCTTTTTTTGTTTCTTCAACTTGGCAACCGCAATGAACGCAGATCACAGCGGATTCAGCAATTTTTGCTCCGCAGTGCTTACAGAATTTTGTTTTCTCTTGTGTTTCGGCTTGAACGTTATTAGTATTGTCCATCTTATTTTCCTCCATATAAAAGTGAATGTTTTTCGCCAATGGGAACTATACTACCTATAATTATACATATATAGTTCCTTTTTGTCAAGAGAAAAAAGAATTATAATTCCTATATATAATATTATGGAGGAAGAAAGGTGCTTATATTTGATTTTCGAGCAATAGGGAATAAGCTTTTAGCTATTCGCAAACGTCTGGGTTTAACACAATCGGAGGTTGCTGAAGCTGCCGGAATATCTGATAGAACATACGCGGATATTGAAAGAGGGGCAGTTAATATGCGAATAGAAAGTATATTAAAGATATGCAACGTATTGCACATTACTCCCGATGAAATAATGACGCAGGAATCAACATCTTTATCTGTGAAGCAAAATGAATTGATAGAAAAGTTGGATCTATGTAACGCTAAGGATAAAGAAACTGCGCTAAAGATTCTTTCTGCTTTTTTGGATTCATTAGGTGAATGATATTTATTGCCCTCGCTAAATCCGAGTGCTTTTTATTCAATACAAAGCACTTGTAGCTAAAAACAGATGCATTCTTTCGCATTCGGGAAAGCGGGAAAATAAAATACCCCAAAACCGAGGTTCGCCTCGGTTTTTTCTACACAACCGAAAGTTGTAAAAAACACCCGAAAATAAACTTTGCGGTTCTTGAAATGTTGCTGATGTGTCGGTATAATAAAACCAAGATAAGCGCTTGTCAATAAAAAAACAAAGGTGAAAAGAGATATGGAAATAAATTTAAAGGAAAAGCTACGCGCACTGAGACAACAAAAGAACGTCACCCAAGAGGCTCTTGCGACGCATCTTGGGATAACTCCTCAATCCGTCGGAAAATGGGAGCGGGGCGAGGGATATCCCGACATAACGCTTTTGCCGAGGATAGCGTTCTATTTTGACGTCACAGTTGACGAGCTGCTTTGTGTCAGTCAGCTCAAGATCGAGGAAAAGATAGCCAAATACGTCTCACAAAGCAAGATATATAAGCATAGCGGCGAGAACGCGAAAAACCTTGCGCTTTGGGAAGCGGCATATTCCGAATTCCCGAACGATTGCCGTGTTATCGAGGGCTTGATGCTGGCGATAAACAGAGATGCCGTATATCCCTGCCCGAAGGACGATGCGAAGCGGATAATCGAGCTCGGCGAAAGGCTGCTCGAATGCTCGACCGACTCCTCTCAGCGTGAAGAAGCAGTCCAAACGCTGTGCTACACCTATGAAAGCATCGGCGACAAGGAAAATGCACTCCGATATGCCGAAATGGGCGGAAATTTCTACGTGACGAGAGACGACCTTCGCGCAACCGTGCTCGACGGCGAGGAGGGTGTCGAGGCTTGTCAGAACTATATCGTGTCATCCGTCTTTATGATAAATCTGATGGTGACGAATATGTTGAGAAAGGTAGATTTTTCGTCAGACGAGAGGATCGCGGCATATCGCTTCTCGAACGATCTGATAAACCTGCTGTTTTCCGACGGCAACGTTGGATTCAGGGCGATAGACTTGGCGTCGAACCATTTTTGGATAGCGCACGAGTATGCACAGCGCGGTGATAAAGAAAACACGTTAAAGGAGCTGACGCAGTGCGTCAAATATTCGGTAATGTCCGCAAAGCTGAAGGATGTGGACTATACCGCGCCGATGGTGAACCGTTTGAAGCACCGCGAAAGCGAAACGACGAAGAACTATCTCGGAAATACGTGCAATCTCTACGTTGAGTCGTTGGAGGACGAAAACCACGTCTATAACAAAAGCTTCGATTTCGTACGCGAGGACGAGGAGTTCAAGCGTTTGCTCCGTGAGCTGAAAAAATACGCGAACTAAGGTCAAGCGTATGCGTGTTATCCTTAACGGAGAACACGCATAACTAAGTTTGCCCTTATGGGCAAGTGAAGTTATCTTCGATAGTGAAGTTCACTTCGTGAGTGAAGTTTCGCCTAACGGCGAAGTGATGGGCAAACTTAACTTCACTTTTGCGAAAGCAAAAACTTCACCGGCAAAAAAAGAGCATACACATAAGGTTTACTCCTTGCGTGTGTGCTCTTTCTGCTTGTTATAAGTGTTTGTGCTTAGCCAATACTTGCGTTTGACCGGTCAAACGCGATGCTTGCTTCTTTGTAAAGCTACAGATTCTCCGCTAAGAACCTCAAATTTCTTCGCCTTTTGTTTTTTAAAGTGATAAAATAGACCGTCTGAAATGTAAAAACGACAAAAGAACAATAAAACTCTCCACCTCAATCGACAAACATCTTCCGTTATCAGTGGTATAATGTCACCACTACGTAAAAAAACTTCGCTTTGCGCGAACGAAAGGAAGAAAAAATGGAATCAAAAAAAACGATCTCCGCCTCGACGTCTCGACCGTCGGGCTTGAGCTTGGAGCGGCTCACCTCATACATCCGAAAGACCTATAGCGACCGTCGTTCGATAGCAGCGACGGCGATAACTTTTCTGCTTGGGCTGACGCCGATGACGGCAGGCTTCGATCCGTTTGGCGTCGCGTTCTTTTTCTCGTCGCTGTTGCCGACAGTACCGATGGCGGTCGGACTTTTCTTCTCGGCTGCCGCTTGCGGTGTAACTGCGCCGTTGCCGATGATCTGTGCGACACTCGGTGCGCTGATAAAGGATCATCTCTCAAAAAAGGGGAAGCTCAACGTTGCGACACGTATCCTTTTGTCGTCGTTCGCGGGACTGATCGGCGGTCTTTTCAGGATGCCGTTCGTCGCCGATGAGATCGGCGAGCCGATAAGAACGATCCTTCTTTCGCTGACCATTCCGTTGTTTTGTGTGATATTTCTCGGACTCGAGCAAAAAAACGAGGTGTTTGGCACTGCCCACGAGATAGTCGCTCGGATCGGGATCGTGTTTTGCCTTTCACGATTGGCTTCGGTGGTCAAGCTCGGAAGATTTTCCTTCGGTCTCATCTTTTCGTTTGCGCTGATACTCTACTTAACGTATCTATACACCCTGTACGCGCGTGTGAGACCCTCGCCGCACGTGTGTATTTCGGGATGTGTTATCGGCTTCGTCTGCGGACTTGGGCTTGGGGATGCCGCGTCGGTATCGATGCTCGGAATATTCGGGTTAGTTGCAGGCTTTTTGTTTCCGCTTCACGAATTAACGGCACTCATCTGCGCACCGATCGGAGCGATGCTGTTTTCTATCGCGGCGAACGGCGCTATATCGGGGCTTTTGGTGTTCATCCACGTTACCTTTGCGATCGGCGGCTACGTGGTTTTGCGCCGTATCCCGCGAGGCGAGTGGATAACGCATCTGTTCGTCCGCGAAAAAGCACCGAAGGAAAAAAATCGAGACGAGAAGCTGACTCTCGTTGAAGAATCGTTTTCCTCGATCTCAAAAGCACTTTCCGAGCTTCAGACTATTGGCGGCACAGAGAAAACAGAACGGTTTTGCCCTCCGCTGTGCTGTGCGGGATGTAACGGGTGCTTCAGCTACGGGATCGACGAATATGAGCTTCAAAGCAGGATGCGAGGCTTTGTGAAAGATAACGCCGAGATACCGTCGCATCTGCTCGAAAAATGTCCGCAATCGGGGCTTGTGTTGTCATCGCTCGAGCTGATGCAGGATCGTGACACAAGCGTGCTCAACGATACAGCCAACAGATACGAGGAGTTCTCGCGCATCCTTTCGTCGATGCGAGAGGCGAACGAACGCGAAAGCGCGGTCGATACGGAGCTATCCTTGAGGCTTTCGGAGGCGTTGACGAAAAAGGGACTCTATTTCAGTCATTCACGTGTCTACGGCTCACGATTGCTCACCGCAGAGGTATACGACGTTGACCTGAAGGTGATGGAATGCTCGTCGAATTCGCTGAAAGCGACGGTGTCGGGAGTGCTTGAGCGTCAGGTCAGCGATCCGTTTTTTCAAACGCACGACGATTGTGTGACGATGCGCTTCGAAACGGTGCCGGCGTGTCGGGTGGAGCATTCGATGATGACGAGCGCAAAGCAGGGCGAGGTCACAGACGGGGACACTGCGGCGGTGTTCGAAAGCGGCGACGGGATGATCTATGGCTTGATAAACGATGGAATGGGAAGCGGCGAAGCGGCGGCGATAAGCTCGCGGATGGGTGCAATATTGATCGAAAAGCTCGTTCTGTTAGGCAGCGACAAGGACGAGGTGCTGCGGCTGCTCAACAAGCTGATGCTTCAAAAGGACGACGAGGTATTCACGACCGTCGATCTGCTTTCGATAGATCGATTGACGATGAGCGCAGAGCTGTTGAAGGCGGGCGCGGCGCAAAGCTACCTGATCCGAGACGGAGAAATTATGGTATTGAGTGCGAAAAGCACTCCGCTCGGGCTTGTCGAATCACTTGCGGCAAAGCGGTTGCGATTCACTCTGAAGCATTCGGACGTGATAGTGATGGTCTCCGACGGTGCTCACGACGGCGACGGCGTACCGCCTTGGCTCGACGAGTACGTTAACTCGGGAAACGACGACAGCGTGGCGATAATGACCGCAAAATTGCTCGAACGCGCACGAGAGTGTGCGGAAAAGCCCGACGATATCTCCGTGCTCGTCGCACGTATCCGCTGATCTTGACGCTTTGTCTCCGACAACGAAAGCACCCCACGGACAATGGGTGCTGTCCTTAGCGGAGAATTTTGAAAATTCACATAAGTGCGAGCATCGCATTTGACCAGTCAAATACAACTATGGGCTAAGCCCAAACCCATATAACGACAGAAAGAGCAAACACATAAGACGAAAATCTTGTATGTCTGCTCTTTTTTCTGTTTGTGAAGTTTTCGCAAAAGCAAAAGTGAAGTTGTGCTACGCACAGTGAAGTTGCTCGCAAATGCTTGCAGTGAAGTTAAGTTTGCCCATCATTTCGCCGTCAGGCGAAACTTCACTCACGAAGTGAACTTCACTATTGCAGATAACTTCACTTGCCCAAAGGGCAAACTTAGTTTTAGCGTGTTCTCCGTTAAGGACAACACGCTAAAGCCGTGGGGTAAGTCATATTGTGGAGAAGCAATTTTTACGAGCGCGATCTATGGTCGTTGCTGATCTCGTCGCTCCAGGACGAGTCGAGCTTCTTTTTTCCGCGGACGCACTTTATCGCATCGGAAACGGAGTTGTAGACGATCCTCGTGCCCACGCTGTCGGCGTTGTAGTTGACCGCTCTGTCGCTGTCGATCCCAATCCTTTTTGCCGTTTCGACCGCATCGATATTGGCACCGATAAAGAGAAATTCCCAACCGTATTTTTCCTTTTGACGCGAGATCATCTCCTTTAGCTTGTCGGAGGTATAACGATGGCTTGCGTTTTCCTCGCCGTCGGTCGTGATGATGAACATCGTTTTTTCGGGTATGTCCTCGGGACGCGCATATTTATGCACGTTGCCAATATGCTTTATTGCATCGGCGACGGCATCGACGAGTGCGGTACAGCCACCGACAACGTAATCCGACTCCGTCATTTTCGGGATCTCTCTCAGCTCCACTCTGTCGTGCAGCACCGTGCTTTCGTTGTCGAACAGCACCGTCGAGACGAAGCAGATCCCGCCGCATTTCTTTTGCTTTTCGATCATCGAATTGAAGCCGCCGATCGTGTCGCGTTCAAGTCCGCCCATCGATCCGCTTTTATCGAGTATAAACACGAGCTCGGCTGACGGTCTCTTCGTTTGTATACCTCCGCAAAATTCTATTGTTTCAACACTGTTTTTCATATCAAAAAACCTCTCTTTCATTTGATGTGTACATCATACACCAAAAAAAGAGAGGCGTGGTCGCCTCGCAGGCGACAATTTTTATATTTTCTATGCTCCGAGGAGGCTTTGGTCGAACGCGAACAACGCTTCGTTGATCTCATAAATATTATAATTACCGTTGGTGATAAAGAACTCGATAATGATATCGAACTTATTACTGTGTGAGAGCGCGAACCCCGCTTTTTTGAGCAGGTCTTCCGTTTCCTCGAGCGACAGCTCGAGCGAGATCGCGAATGCGATAGCGGTCTGCTTGCTCGGTCTATAGTTGACGTCGCTTCGTATTTTCGAAAAATGCTTTCTGTCGACGTTTGCTTTTTTATAGCATTCGGCGTCGGTCATCCCGCGCTCGTCGATCATACGCAACAGCATCTCGGAAAAGCTTTCGTCGAGATCCTTCAATCTGTCGTCGAGCGATGGCGAGATCGCTTCGTCAAAACAAGCCTCCGCCTCAAGCGTTTGCTTCGGACATTGCGGTGCGGCAGATGCGTATGCCGCATTTCTTCTGAGGATACGGTTCTCTTCAACGTAGTTATCGTCGATAAACTCCTTGATATCGTCAAAAAGCTTCGTTCCGATTTTATATGACGCCTTATCGAAGATAACGACGTAGACCGTCATCTCGTGTGAAAACAAGAACTCGCCGATAACGTCGATGGCGACTCGGAGCGCCTCGTCCTTCGGGTATCCGTAGATCCCCGATGATATCAACGGAAACGCAACGCTTTGAAATCCGTTTTTGTCTGCAAGCTCGAGTGAACGGCGGTAGCACGATTCCAAAAGTGCCTTCTCGCCGTGCTTCCCGTCAACGTATCGCGGACCGACTGTATGTATGACGTATCTTGCCTTCAGCTTATAGCCTCGCGTCAGCTTTGCCTGACCGACAGAGCAGCCACCGAGCGTTCTGCATTCCTCGAGCAGCTCAACACCTGCGGCTCTGTGTATCATTTCATCGACACCGCCTCCGCCCAACAGCGATTCGTTCGCGGCGTTCACGATGGCATCAACGTCCATTTTTGTTATATCGTTTCTGATTATTTCAAGCGGCAACTTGATCCCTCCGTTCTATTATATATTATACCACACGAAAAAGCTTCTTGCAATACCGCGCCTTGCTCTTGAAAAAATCTTTTTAATGTATTATAATACATAAAAAGGCAAAAGGAGCAAATCGATGGACGAGCAGCTTGAAACTCTGTTTGAAAGGACCTTTCCGTTTTGGGAGCGGCTTGACGGTAGCGACAAAGAATATCTGATGCGCGAGACGACCGCTGTGAGCTTCAAAAAAGGGACGAACGTACACGACGGAAGCGTTTGCACGGGTGTAATAATGGTGAAAAAGGGATGCTTGAGGATATATCTGCTTTCCGAGGAGGGAAAGGAGATAACCTTATACCGCTTATTCTCGGGCGATATGTGTATGCTCTCGGCGTCTTGCGTATTGCAATCGATCACGTTTGACGTATTCGTTGACTCCGAGGAGGATTGCGAATGTGTTGTCGTTCGCGGCGGCGCGTTCAACACGATAACCGAAAAATACCACGAGGCGAAGATATTTGCGCTTGAGACTGCGCTCGGTCGCTTTTCCGACGTTATGTGGGTAATGCAGCAGATATTATTTATGAGCCTTGACAAGCGACTTGCGATATTCCTGCTCGACGAAGCATCGAAGCTTGGGAGCGACACGATAAAATTAACGCACGAGCAGATCGCCAAATACATGGGATCTGCCCGTGAGGTAGTTAGTCGTATGTTGAAATATTTTGTGAGCGAAGGGATGATCTCATCCTCGCGCAGCGGCGGGATAAAGCTTCTCGACAAAGCGCGGCTTCGCAAATTAACCCTCTAAGAGCGAAAGTATCTGTGCTTTGGGACGTGCGCCCATTATTCTGTTTACCTCTTCGCCGTCCTTCAACACGACGATCGTAGGGATGCTGAACACGTTGAAGCGTTCCGCAAGCTCGGGGTCGTTATCGACGTTGATCTTGCCGACGATAACGTCGTCGCGCTCTTCGGCGATCTCCTCGATGATAGGGCCTACCATACGGCAAGGGCCACACCAATCGGCATAGAAATCTATCAGCACGGGGACGTTACTGTTTATTATTTCATCAAAATTTTCTTTGTTTATCTTTTTTAGTGACATTATCTTGTCTCCTTCTTCTTTTCTTTGGTCGTATTATACCATATCTTCTCACGAAAATCAGTGACTTAATCACGTTTTACGAAAAAAATTTCAGCCCGTTCGGGCTATGACATCATTATGATTATAGGAGTGGAATTATGAAAGAAATACTGCTGACCGCGATCGGTGTCGGCGGCGCGACTGTGTTCGGCGCGCTCATCGGGTTCGCGTTCAAAAAAATATCACACAAATTTTCCGATATAGTGCTCTCGTTCGCGGCAGGGGTGATGCTCGCGGCGGCGGTGCTCGGCTTGATCTTGCCGTCGCTTGAATACGGCGGAAGATTCGGGCTGATATGGACGGTCGGCGGAATATTCGTCGGCGCGATGTGCCTGAGCTTGATCGACAAGCTCGTACCACATCTCCACAAGCTCGTCGGTAACGACGGAGAAGCTCACAAAAACGAGGGGCTCGACAAGATACTGCTCTTCGTTCTCGCGATAGCGATCCATAACCTGCCCGAAGGAATAGCGGCTGGTGTTGGGTTCGGATCGGGTGATACCTCACAAGCGTTGATGATCGCAGGCGGGATCGCACTCCAAAACATCCCCGAAGGTATGGTCATCATCGGCCCAATGCTCGCAAGCGGCGTCAGCGCGAGAAAAACCTTCGTCATCGCTATGATGACCGGACTCGTCGAGGTCGTCGGCGCGTTCCTCGGATACTTCGCCGTTACGATCGCCTCGTTCATCCTGCCGTTCGCGCTCGCATTCGCAGGCGGTACGATGCTCTACGTCATCAGCGACGAAATGATCCCCGAAACACATGCCCACGGCAGCGAACGCGGCGCTACCTACGCCCTCCTCGTCGGGTTCTGTACTATCCTCGTCTCCGATGTCCTCCTCGGCTGATATACCCCCTGCGGCTCTGTTATGCCCCCGACGGCTGTATTATGCCTTCGGCGACCAAAGACAACTTTCTATAGAAAGTTTTCTTTGGAATCTTTCAA
>JAFSCS010000010.1 GCA_017436675.1 Clostridia bacterium
AAAAAATTCCCGAAAGGTAACAAGTACCCATCGGGAAAAAAGCAATTAAAAAGTTTTGAGGGATCACACTATTTGCAAAGCAAATAGTGTTGGATTTTGGCTTCGCCAAAATTTCCTAAGGGGAGAAACGGCTTTGCCGTTTACTCCCCAAGTTTTGCTTCGCAAAACTTGAAACTTATTTCAAAAGTTCCCTTAGGCCGTCGGAGACATAATAAACCTCAATAGATTATGCTTGACAAAAAGGGGGGATAATATTATAATATAGGGTGAATAGGAGGCGGAACTCGTATGGAAGGGACAGAGAACATCAGCGCGTGTACGGTTCCGACCCGATGTGACAGGCTGTTATTAGGAGATTTTGACGGCATACATCTTGGTCATCGCGCGTTATTTAGCGGCATAACGGCTGAGAGCATTGTATTCACGTTTTCACAGAACACGAAGCGGACGATGGGACTGATCGGAGCGACGTTATATCCGGAGCCGGTCAACCGTCGATTGATGGCGGGGCTTGGGCTACGTCGGATATATTATGCTGATTTCGAAGCTATTCGCGACATGTCGCCGTCGGAGTTTGTTGCCCATATTATTTCGTTGTTTTCACCGCAGACGGTCGTGTGCGGCGAGAACTTCACGTTCGGCAAGGGCGCGAGCGGCGATAGTAGATCGCTTTCGGCGTTGCTTTCTGCAAAGGGCGTTGAGTGTGTCGTTGTTCCGAGTGTAAGAGTGCAGGACGCTGTTGTCAGCAGCAGCGCTGTCCGAGCGCACGTAGCGGACGGTGATATGGAATCTGCGGGCGCGTTGCTTGGGCTTCCCTATTCGATCTTCGGAACGGTAGTCCACGGAAAAGCGCTCGGGAGACGGATCGGCACGCCGACGGTCAACCTGCCTATCTATGATGGCTGCGTCGTCCCGCGGCTTGGCGTGTATATAAGTCAGCTCACAGTCGGCGGAAGGAAGTATGCCGGTGTTACCAACGTAGGCGTGCGCCCGACGGTCGATGACGGCAACGGGATCAATACCGAGACGTTTCTTCTCGGCTTTGACGGTGAGATATACGGATGCGACGTCACCTTGTCGTTGTGTAAGTATATCCGTGAGGAGCGAAAATTCGACGATACGGCGTCACTTGCGCGTCAGATCCTCGAGGATTCCGAAAAATCTGCCCGATTTTTTGAAAAATTTACAGTTTGTTAACAAATTCGCTTGAAAAAAATGTTATTATATCCTCAAAGGATGTAATATCTTCCTATATAATATATAAGGAGAGGTAAATTATGAAAAGGATATTGATTTTTGTTATCGCAGTAATAATGACGTTGTCCGTCGCCGCACAAGCGTCTGCGAGCGTGATGGGTAACGCCGAGCTCAACGTCGCATCGAAATATGCTGCGTTGATCTGCTATGAGAACGGTCAGCTTATGACGACGAAGGACGCCGAGACCCCGACTTCACCTGCGGCAGGGGTAAAGCTTATGACCGCGTTGCTCGTTTATGAGTATTGCGAGGAGAATAATATCGATATAAAGTCCAAAACGGTCATCATCCCGAAGTTTGCGACCGAGGGAGTAGAGGGCACGTATAATATCGGCTTGAAGAAGGACGAGGAGCTCACCGTTGAGCAGCTTCTTTATGCGCTTCTTGTCAGTAACGCCAACGACGTTGCGAAGGCGTTCGCATATTTCGTAACAGGCGAGGAGAACGAGACCGAATTCGTCCGCCTTATGAACGCCAGAGCCGCCGAGCTCGGAATGACCGCGACGACGTTCGTCAACTGCACGGGCTACGATGCCGAGCCGAATAACGTCACGACCGCACTCGATATGACGAAGCTGCTTTGCGAGTTCTATTCGAAGGATGCGATGGTGCAGATGACACGTGTTGCGAGATATACCATCCCCCAAACGAATAAAACACCGGGCGCGCGTAACCTTAACAACAAAAACCACCTTGTTTCGACAACTCTCGACTCCAACTATTACCATAAGGGCGCGATCGGATTGATGTATACGTATAGCGAATCGGCAGGTCATTGTACATATACGGCGTTTGAGATCAACGGCTTGACCTATCTTGCGGTATTGATGGGCTCGGAAATGATCGCGATGCCGGGCGCACCCGTTCCGATAATCGGTTCGTTGCACGACTTCAAGAACTGCTATAGCTGGTGTCAGGGCTTTGAATACAGAGAGCTCATCAGCGATTCGAAGCTTCTCGGCGAGATCCCCGTAACCTTGGCAAGCACGGACGGACAGATCGTGACCTACCACCCCGAGAAAACGATCGAAATGCTCGTAAAGGTCGAGTCCTTCGACGAGACGAAGATAAAGATCGTCACCGAGGGCATACCTGAGCAGCTTGAAGCACCGATCGAGAAAAACCAAGTCGTCGGAACGTTTAAGATCTTGTATGACGGCGAGCAGATCGGCTCGGGTAACCTCGTGCTGACAGGCGGAGTAGACCGCGACGACTTCGTGTTTATCCTTCGCAACATAAAAGAGTTTATGCTCAGCGACACGATGAAAAACGGAGTGTTGATATTCGTCGGACTCATCGTGCTGTATATCGTTTTGGGGATCGTATTGAAGATAGTAAAGCTCGTAAAGCGTATAAAACGCCGCCGCGCGAGAAAAGCGATGATCGAGCGCAGACGTAAGGAAGGGAAGCCCATCGACCCCTATTACGACGATTATTACTACGATGACGACGATGATTATTACGAATAAATGGAAATTTGATGTAAAATACGATAAAAATAGGAAAAACATCTTGCAATTTCCAAAGGTTTGTGATATTATTTGAATGTTACACATAAAAAATCTGAATAAATGAAAAATTGAAAGGAAATTTCGTGATGAACGCACTTGAAATAATTTTGGGAATAATCGTTTTGCTTTTGGCAGTTGGAATAACCGTAATGGTTATTATGCAAGAAGGCAGACAAAAGAACCTCTCCGGCACTATCGCAGGCGGAGCAGAATCCTTCTTCGGAAAACAAAAGGGAAAGACAGTCAGCAAGATGTTGGATAAAGCGACAACTGTCGCAGCTATCGTTTTTGCCGTTCTCGTTCTCTTGATCTTCATCATCCAACCCGAAAAGAAGACCTCAGGCTCTAACACATCAACAGGAACGACCTCCCAAACGACCTCGTCCGTTACATCTTCCGACGAATCCGCAGACGCATCCGTTGATGCATCCGCTGACGAGTCCGTTGCCGACACTTCCGCAACAGAAGAGAGCAAATAGACGAAATAGGGCAAAACTGAAGAGCTTCACAAGACCAAAGTTGAAGGAAGCCGACCTGACGGTCGTATGAAAAGCCCAAAAAAGCTTTATGCGACGATTAAAAAAGCTTCCGCTTCGGGAAGCTTTTTTGTTTTAATTACGAAATTGATTTAGATATAAGCAAAAAACACGGTAGAAAGGACCGAGTGCGAAATATGGGTAAGGAAAAGATTAGTGCCTTGATCGTAAGATCTCCCTTGGGAGACCTTTATGCAAGACCGATCGAGAGCACGGAAGATTATTTTGTACCGACGGATTTTTCTATGGGGGCGTTTGCGGGCGACGTGGTATTGATGCACGTCAAGACCGCAACGAGAAAAAACGATCTGAGACCGACTTCTATCTGCGGAAAAGAGTGGACTCAGTACGCGGTGGTAGATTCAATAGAAGAATATGCCGACTTCTGTTACTCGGGAGTGTGCTACGAGCAGGGCGAAGAGCTGACCTTCGTCCCCGACGACAAGGAGTTGGACGAATATAACGTTTTCAAAACGAAACGCGGCGGTGCATCCGACGGAGAACGTGCCGTTGCGAGAATAAGCAGAAAAAAGTTTTCAAGAGAATATAAAGCAGGTATCGAGCAGATCTACGGCAATGGGGAAGACATCGCGCCGTATATCAGCGCAGTCGAGGACTCCGTTTGCTATAACCTCGATTGGACCAACGACAAAAATATGTCCGAGTCCGACCTCATAACACCTGAGCCGAAAAGACGAAAGGATCTTCGTACCAAAAACACCGTCGCATTTGCCGGCTCGTCGGACGTGTGCGACCGCGCCTTCTCAATGGAAATGATCGATGGCGACTACGCCGTCTCAATGCACCTGCCCGACGTCGATGAGTACGTCCCCGTCGGCTCGAAGCTCGATAGCATCATCAAAAACAGATTGCGCTTTCCCGACGCATTCCAAAAAAAGCGCTCGCTTTTCCCCGAACGGATCTCGGGACTTGTCGGCTTTAAAGAGGGCGAAGACAGCGACGCGATCACAGTAACCGCTATATATAGTAGTGATATAAAATTAAAAGCACTATATGTTGATAGAACGATAATAAACCTCACGATGAAAGCTGCGTATGACGAGATCGACTACGCGCTCAAGGAGAGCGATAGCTCGAAAACGAGACCGTTGCTCGAGCGAATGGCAGAGGTCAGAGAGCTCGCAAACCTCGTGTTCTCGTTTTCGGGACAAGTCCTCGCCAATTCGAGTAATAGAGGCGGATTTGTCGGAACGTGCCTCGCACCTCGGTTCGTCGTGGAGAACGGAAGAGTGACCGAGCTCGAGGAGAAACAGCTCAGCGACGGAGAGCTTCTCGAAAATTGCCTCTTGACCGCCATCAGCAACGCCATCGGAGAGCATTTCTCAAAGAACGACCTCCCGATGCTCTATGAAGGCGAATGGCAGCTCTGCGATCTTGATTGGGAGCATTTGTCTTCCTATTGCCGCGGTCCGTTGACTCCCGAAAACGTCGACAGAGCACTCGCAAGCCTCTATAATAACTGCGAACGCGGTGTCTATGAGAGATCGGCATATAACGTCATATATTCAAGGCTTATCGAAACGTTTATTTCCCATAAACCTGTCAAAAATACCTTGAGAGGAACAAATACCGCAGCAGTAGTCGATGGTCCCTTGACAAATTACGTTGGATTAACGCTCGTCAGGGCGTTGAAATCGGCGATCGACAACGGCGGGAACGCTATTTTGCCGCTCGTCAGAGAGGTGAGCCTCAAATATTCCGCAGTGATGCCGCTCGTCTATAAGACCTGCCGCTCACTCTACGATAAAGCTATGTTCGTCTATACGGCATCGCTCCCGACTCCCGCTGAGGCGATCGTTACCGCGCTCGATAACGGAAAAGCGATCGTGACGCTCGTGAACGGAAGCATCGGATGTGTCCTCGGCGACGAACGTAAAGGTATCGTGGTAAATGAGGCAGAGAAGACCTTGACGGTCGGCAACAAAAAATATACCTACGGCGATTACGTGACCGTACGCTTCAAGGACGCAGATCCCGAAAGCTGCCGCGTAATATATGAGCCGATCGGATGATAACAATGTTTCACGTGAAACAAAGAGCGAAAATGTTTCACGTGAAACAAAAAATATATAATAATGGGGGAAAAGACTTGAGAAAAACGAAAAAAGCTCTTGTTTTTGCCTCTGCCATTTTGGTTTTGACGCTTTTGGTCGGATGTATGCCGTCTTCGGTGAGGATCGAGGGTGTTGAAGGACCGGACGAATTATCGAAAACGAACGACACCGTGAACGACGTTGACGCGCTTTTGAGTGCGCAACAATGGGTAGATATGCTCGAGGGCGTCGATTATGAAGGATATGAGTTTGTCGTTGCGACCACTCGCGAAAAGGTGCTTTTGACCGAAGAAGAGGCATCGAGTATGGTCGACGAGGCAAAATTGCTTCGCAACGAGATGGTAGAGAAGAAGTTTAACGTAAAAATTGTCGAAAAATTGTATGAGCTTGAGGATCTGTTGCCCGAGCAATCAACGGCGGCTCTCGTTGATACTGCGATCGGCGATATCGTGTGCGCTCCGTCGGAGCAGCTTGCGGTCCTGAGCGACAACGGACTTCTTTTAAATCTATATAGCGTTCCGTATCTGAATATGGACGCAAAATACGTTTCCGAGCAAATGAAGGTGCAGTATACAGCCGAAAATACCGCTTTTATGATGTTTGACGATGCTATTTCGTACCAAACTAACCTTTGGGCAGTGTTTTATAACGTCGATCTTCTCGGCGAGCTGGGACTCGACGATCCCTATATCTACCTCAAAAACGGCGAGTGGACGTGGGACCTGATGCTTGAAATGGCGAAAAAGGTGCTCCCCGAGCCTGAGGAAGTGCCCGATGATGAGCCGGAGGAGGCTGCCGAGGACGACGAAACGAGCGAGGAATCGACAGAGCCCGCCAAAAAGCTCTACGGTATAACAACGTATCACAACGGGGAAGAGGATCTCGAACTTGCGTATGCGATGCTCGGCTCGATGGGTGCGCGTTATTTCGGCGACAGCTACCAAAAGCCGATGACCTTGTCGCTCGAGCTTGAGAAGGCGAACAAAACGATATCGTCGTTTTTGGACGTTATCAACAGCGAAATGTATTATAAGGGCGACGGAATGGACGCGATAACGGAGTTTTCCGAAGGAAATATACTGTTTTACGTCTATGAGACCTCGATGGCTGCGGCTTTGGCGAACAGTAAGACCGAATGGAGCGTCGTTCCGCTTCCGAAATTTTCGCCTGAGCAGGAGAACTACTACTCTTGGCTCGACAGATCGGCGATCGGCATCGGATTTTTCAATACGAATACCGATTCCGTCCGCGCGGGAAGGATATTGAACTGCATCCTCGCCGCATCGTTCGAGCATATCCGTGAATCGATCGATATGGCGTACGTAAATTATTACCTCAGAAACAACAGCTCTGCGGTCTCAATGACGAAATACGTCTTCAATAACCCGTTCGTCGATCCGACGATGCTTTACGGCTCGGGGATCGAGGATATCCGCACGGTGACCTATGAAAAGCTCAGCGATGCGATATTGAAGGGCGACGACCTCGAAAAAAACCTCTATGACGAGGAAAACAAGGCTCTTGCCGAGTCGTTTTTCAGTGAAATGTTTAAATAAACGGCGAAAGATAACGCCGCAAATGAGAAAAAACGGCAAGACTGTTGACAAAACGAGAAATAAATTATATAATATAATTTGAACTAAAGAAAGGATCAAAGTTATGTTGAACAAAAAATCAGTAGAAGATATCTGTGTCAAAGGCAAAAAGGTTTTAGTACGTTGTGACTTTAACGTTCCCTTGAAGGATGGCGTTATTACAGACGATAAGAGAATCGTTGGCGCATGTCCTACCATCAAATACCTCATAGAAAACGGCGCAAAGGTTATTCTTTGCTCACACATGGGTCGTCCGAAGGGCGAATTCAATATGAAATACACTCTCGCTCCCGTTGCGAAAAGACTTTCCGAGCTTCTCGGCAAGGACGTTGTTCTCGCTAACGACGTTATCGGCGACGATGCGAAAGCAAAAGCAGCCGCTCTTAACGACGGCGACGTAATGCTTCTTGAAAACGTAAGATTCCACAAGGAAGAGGAAAAGAACGATCCCGAGTTTTCGAAGGCTCTCGCTTCCTTGGCTGAAGTATACGTGAACGATGCATTCGGTACAGCACACAGAGCACACGCTTCCACAGCAGGCGTTGCCGACTATCTCCCCGCAGCTTGCGGCTACCTCATCCAAAAAGAGATCAGCGTAATGGGCAAGGCTCTCAACGATCCCGAGCGTCCCTTCGTTGCTATCCTCGGCGGTGCTAAGGTCGCAGACAAGCTCAACGTTATCGACAACCTCTTGACAAAGGTTGACTGCCTCATCATCGGCGGCGGTATGGCATACACGTTCCTCGCTGCAAAGGGCTATTCCATCGGAAAATCCCTCTTTGACGAGACAAAGCTCGATTACTGCAAGGATATGATGAAAAAAGCTGAGGAAAAGGGCGTAAAGCTTCTTCTCCCCGTTGATACAGTAGTAGCAAAGAGCTTCCCCGATCCGATCGACGGACCTGTTGATTGCCAAACAGTTTGCTCCACAGCTATTCCCGACGATTGCATGGGACTCGATATCGGCGAAAAGACAAGAGAGCTCTTCGCAGATGCTATCGTTAATGCAAAAACAGTTATCTGGAACGGACCGATGGGCGTTTTCGAAAACCCCACTCTCGCGAAGGGTACTATCTCCGTTGCTCAAGCTCTCGCTGACAGCTCCGCTATCACGATCGTTGGCGGCGGTGACAGCGCAGCCGCTGTTGAAACACTCGGCTTTGCTGACAAGATCACTCACATCTCCACAGGCGGCGGTGCTTCCCTCGAGTTCCTCGAAGGTATCGTTCTCCCCGGTATCGCTTGCTTGCAGGACAAATAATTGTATTATATAAATAATACAAAAGACTTTTGAAAAGGATAGGTAAAATATAATGAGAAGATACGTTATCGCGGGCAACTGGAAAATGAACCTTGGCCCGAAAAAAGCAGTTGAGCTCATCGAAGCTATCAAAGAAGAGATCAAAGGAAAAGAGACAGCAGGATGTGACATCGTTTGCTGTGTTCCTGCCGTTGACATCGCTGTTGTAGCCGCAGCTTGTGAAGGCACACCCATCAAGGTTGGTGCCGAGAACGTTCACTGGGCTGAAAAAGGCGCGTTCACGGGCGAGCTTTCCGCTGATATGCTTCTTGAAGCAGGCGCTGAGTACGTTATCATCGGACACAGCGAAAGACGTCAATATTTTGGCGAGACAGATCTCACGGTCAACGCGAGAGTTAAGGCTGCGCTTGCAGGCGGACTCAAGGTCATCCTTTGCGTTGGTGAGCTTTTGAACGAAAGAGAGCTCGACATCACGGCTGAGGTCGTTGCTAAGCAAACTAAGGTTGCTCTCAAAGACATCACACCCGAGCAAATGGCAAACGTTATCATCGCATACGAGCCTGTTTGGGCTATCGGAACCGGCAGAACTGCTACTTCCGCTCAAGCTGACGAGGTTTGCGGTATAATCCGTAACGTGCTTTGCGGTCTCTATGGCGAAAACATCGCTGAAGCAACAACTATCCAATACGGCGGCTCTATGAACGCAGGTAATGCGGCTGAGCTTCTTTCGATGGACAACGTTGACGGCGGTCTTATCGGCGGTGCTTCCTTGAAGGCTCCCGATTTCGCGACGATCATCGCAGCAGCTCAATAATAATTTTCATAATTAAATTTTTCTGAGACCGCAATATAGCAATATATTTGCGGTCTTAGTTGTATAGGACAGCTATGAATGCTTCGATATTGGAAAAAATTGATGCAAAAAAGGGCGAAATGTCGAAAAGCCAGCGACTGCTCGCCGAATATATCACGGCGAACCTCGACAGCGTCGGATATATGACTGCGAAGGAGCTCGGTGCTTCGGTCGGGGTTTCCGAGTCGACGGTGGTACGGTTTGCGCTGGAGCTCGGATACGACGGGTATCCCGATTTCCGCGCCGAGCTGGAAAGCTCGAGAAAGCGCACCTTGACGACACCGCAACGCATCAAGCTCAGCTCGATACGCTCGGGCGGTGACATCGTTGAAGCCGTTATGAGTGCCGACATCGAGAGCTTGCGCTCGACGCTCGCGTCGCTCGACAGGGCAGAGCTCGACAAGGTGGTCGAAAACCTGATCGGCGCAAAGCGGATCTACGTGCTCGGTAACCGCTCGTCCGCTTCACTTGCGCAGTTTTTGTATTTATATCTCGAGCTCGTGTTTGACAACGTCAAGCTGATCCAGGCGACGAGCGGAAACGAGATATTCGAGGAGCTGTTTCGGATCGACGAGGCTGACACATTAATAGCGATCAGCTTCCCGAGATATTCAAGAAGAACGGTCGATGCGATGAAATTCGCGCGTGAACGCAACGCGACGACGGTGGCGTTGACCGACAGTATAAAATCAAGCGTTGCCGACAATGCAACGCATGTGCTTTTGGCGAAAAACGATATCGCATCGGTCGTCGATTCGCTTGTCGCACCGATGTCGCTATTGAACGTACTGATCGCGGCACTTTGCAGAAGAAAACGAGAAGAGCTGGAGCGCACCTACGGTGAGCTCGAGGAGATTTGGGATGAGTATAACACGTTCGACAAACGGAATTGAATATGACGTTGCCGTCGTTGGCGGCGGTGCCGCGGGGATGATGGCGGCGTGTACTGCATCCGAGCTCGGAAAACGGGTGCTTCTGCTCGAAAAAAACGACAGGATGGGCAAAAAGCTTGCGATAACGGGAAAAGGGCGGTGCAACGTGACGAACGATTGCGATTTCGAAACGCTTCTTGCTAACGTACCGACCAACCCAAAATTTCTTTTTGCGGCGTTTCGTGAGTTCACGACGGCTGACACGAAGGCTTTTTTCGAAGCTCACGGCGTGCCGTTGAAGACGGAGCGCGGAAACAGAGTTTTCCCCCAAAGCGACAAGGCGTCCGACATCGTTAGTGCGCTCGTCGAGGCTTGTCGAAAAAGCGGAGTCGTGACGAGGCACGAGGAGGTAAGCTCGATAGAAAAGGACGGCGAGGTCTTCAACGTCTGTTGCGGTTCGAAGGAATATCGGGCACAAAAAATAATTATTTGCACCGGGGGTGCGTCATATCGAGCCTGCGGCTCGACAGGAGACGGATATAAATTCGCGAGCGCGTTCGGTCACACGATAATCGAGCCGAAGGCGTCGCTCGTGCCGTTGACCTCGGGTGATCTCATATGTGAGGAATGCATGGGGCTATCGCTGAAAAACGTGAAGGTTACGTTGCGCGACGGCAAAAAAACGGTATATTCCGAGCAAGGCGAGATGCTTTTCACCCACTTCGGAGTGAGCGGGCCCGTAGTACTGAGCGCATCGGCGCACATCCGCAAGTTTCCGATAACGATGAGCATCGATCTGAAGCCTGCGCTCGACGAAAAGACGCTCGATGCAAGGCTTTTGCGTGATTTCGAAAAAAACAGGAACAAGGAGTTCAAAAACTCACTCTCCGAGCTCCTTCCGCGAAAGCTCATTGACGTCGTCGTGTTCCGCAGCGGGATCGACGGCGACAAGCGAGTCAACGAGATAACGAAGGATCAGCGTCGTCGACTTTTGATGCTTTTAAAGGACCTTTCGTTCACTATAACGGGAACGCGCCCCGTAAACGAGGCGATAATAACGTCGGGCGGCGTTAAATGCAGCGAGATCAACCCGTCAACGATGGAGTCGAAGCTGTGCAAAGGACTCTATTTCGCAGGCGAGGTCATCGACGTGGATGCCTATACCGGCGGGTTTAACCTCCAGATCGCGTTCTCAACAGCCGTCAAAGCCGCTAAATCTGCTGCTTGTTTGTGATTATTTGTATATGCCTTCGGCGACTTAAGAAAACTTTTGAAAAAGTTTTCTTAAGAATCTTTCAAAACTTTTTAATTGCTTTTTTTCCAAAGGGGACAAGAAGCATATTAAAAAAATAAGCTTGGCAAAAAAGTCCCCTTTGGAAAAAAAGAAGTTAAGATGCTCTAAAGGCTCTAAAAAGCTTCTCAAAGGTTTCCTTTAATCGTCAAAGGTACACAAATAATAACAAAGCAATACAAACAAAAGTTTAGTCAACCTTTTTAAAGGTTGCGGGGTAGGGGGCAGCGCCCCCGAAAATAGCAACAAAAAGCTTATATACCCACCAAAACACCACAGTTTATAAAGTTTTTTTGGAAGAGCTCGAGAAACCTTTTTTCGAAAAAAAAGGTTTCTCGAATAAAGAGCCCGAGACAAACTTTTTCGAAAAAAAGTTTGTCTCGGAAGAAGAGCTCGAGAAACTTTTTTCGAAAAAAAGTTTGTCTCGATAAAGGAGATTAGGATGAAAAAAAGAATAATACCAATAATAATGACGCTTGTGATGATGATCGGGCTTGTCGGCAGCATCGACGCGATGGCGGCTGACACGACCGTTTACCACATCGACTCCGTCAACGGCACACGTTGGGCGGACTATATATGCGTCTACAAGGACAGAGCGACGACCGACCAAAACGAATGGGGCGAGAACGTGCTCGTCAACGCCGAGGGCAAGGTCATCGACAAGATCCCCGGCGGCGACCAACGCGGCAAGAACCTCGGCATCCCGAAGGGCGGAATGGTCGTTTCGGGCACAGGCGACATCGGAAAAGCGATGTATGCCTCCGTTGAGATCGGCGACAACGCCTATTTTGACGAATACGGTATGCGCGTGCTGTTCTCGAAGGACAAAATAGACCCCTTTTATAAAGAAACGATAAACTTTACGGGCTATAACCAAGTCAGATATGCCGAAACACTTATTGTGTATAACAGATCGGGCGAGAAAACGGGCACAAACGGCTACGGCTACGAGGCGTGCGTTGACAAGAACGGCGTTATCATCGCATCGGGCGGCAACGACAACGTAGTACCCGACGGCGGTTTCGTTGTTTCAGCCATCGAGCCCGAGGACAAATCGTTTTTGAAGGCGTTCTTCATCACGGGCGCGAAATGTACGATCGCAGGCAAGACGTTGACCGTCGAATACAACGAGGAGATGCTCGGCGTCACCGTTCGCGGTGAGCTTGACGCCGCATACGCCGAGATCGAGGACGCGAAAAAGGAATATCGACTTGTCGATACCGACACGGCGAAGACCGAGCTCGATAATTTAGCAAAAAAAGAGATAAAAACACTAAAAGACCGCGACGAGACGATCAACCTCATAAAAGCAGTGCGACGTTCGCTCATCGAGATCCGCGACGTTGAGACGAGAGCCGTATGGTACGAGCCGCTCGAAACACGTCCCGCACAGGTCGCAAAGACCGTCGAAAAGATGGCGGCGCTTGGCATCAACCAGCTTTGTCTCGGTGTCAGCAACGGATACAAAACGTTCATTCCGCTGCCCGAGGATATGCCGTTTAAAATGAACCCTGTGCTCAAAAAAACAGACCTTTTGCAAGAGTATATTAATAATTGTAAGAAATACGGAATAGAGCTCGTGCTTTCCGTCTCCGTCTTTGGCGCGAAGGCAGAGGACAACACGATGCCCGAGTGGTTGACGAACGCTAACCGCGAGAGCGAGAGCGATCTCCATTTCTATTCACCCGCAAACAGCGAGTTCCGTGATTATTTCAAAAAATACGTTGAATATATCATAACAAACTACGACATCGACGGCATCCAATGGGATTACATCAGATACGAGGGCTTTGTCGGTGACGTTGACTACGGCTACGACGCCGCATCGAAGAAGCTTTTCGCCGAAAAGACGGGGCTTCCCGAATCAACAGTTGACGCGATCGGAGCTCAGCTGCGCGATCACCCGAATTGGAACGATTGGGTAGAGTTCAAGGTAGGGCTTGTCGACAGTATGGTAAAAGAGCTCGGTGAGCTTGTAAACGAAAAGCGTCCCGACCTCTACGTGACCGCATGCGCGGCTAACAGCACGGACAGAGACCTCTATTTCCAAGACACGTCGACTTGGCTTGCTAATAATTGGGTAGACGGAATATACCCGATGTCCTATGCCGAGGGTATTATGGGCACGGCAACGGAAAAGTTCCACGGTTACATCACCGATTCGACGTATCTCATTATGGGCAACGGTGCATACCTCTCTCTCACGCTTGACGAGATGTATAAGCAGATCCGCGATGCCGCACTGAACGGTGCCGACGGTATCGGATTTTTCGAGTGGGGCGCATACGTTGACCACCAATACGGCGACGAGTTTGTCAGCGGCATCTACAAGGACGAGGCGATCTCGTTCACCGCGCACGAAAGCGAGAGCATCCGTCTTCTTCTTGAGCGTGCGAAGGCGAGGTTCGAAAAATACGTTGGCGAGACCGAGGCGTTCGCTGACGTGAGCGACATCTCCGCGCTGAAGGACAGATTGACCGCAAAATATGAATATAACGACGACCTCTATCAAGATATCGAGTTCGCGCTTCGGATCGAGAAATTCTCGAGAGAGAAATATAAACCCGCAGACGAGGACGTGAGCACCGACGAAAGCATCGACGAAAGTGCGTCCGACGTCAGCACCGACGAAAGCAACGGCGGCACGGAGAAGGGAAGCTTCCCGTGGTGGATCGTGCTCGTCGCACTTGGCGTGATCGCGGCTGTCGGCGCAGTGGCTGTCGTTTTGAAAAAGAAAAAACAATAGGAGTAACGCGATGAAAAAAAGATTTGTGTTCTTAATGCTTTGTATCGTGATGCTTTTGCCGATATTTGCATCGTGCGACGGTGGTGAAACGGAGAGCAGCAACACCTCGAGCGACGTATCGGTCGAGGAATCGAAGGAGGAATCTATTTTGGAAGACGTAAGCTTTGTTGTAACAAGCGAAAACAAGGATAAATTGAAGATATATTGTCCGAAGACCGTATCCGCGAAGGCGAGAGCTGCGGCGAACGATCTTCGCACACACATCCGCAAGATGACGGGCTGGAACGTACCGTTGGTTGCAGACCTGCTCGACGAGAGCGGAATTCTCTATATCGCGGTGGGCGAGAGCGAGGTCACCGAAAGGCTCGGCTACAAGAACGAGCACGGCTACCCGGGAAAAGAGAGCGTTACCGTTTCTCAAAAGGGCAACTTCGTCGTGCTTATGGGTAACGACGACGGCAACTTCAACGGAACACAGTTTGCTGTGACCGCGCTTCTTGAAAAGCTCGGCTGCGGTTGGTTTGCCGACGATCCGCTTTGGACGGTCATCCCCGAGCTCGAGACACTTGATCTCAACGTCGGAGACGTTTATCTCAACTTCATCCCGCGATTCTCGACGAGGACCACTCGTGTCAACAGTGCCGCACCGACCATCGCGGCAAGATGGTATCAAGGCGGTCAAAAGAACCTGACGGGCCACTGGCTCTATCAGGTAGTACCCGCGTCCGAATACAGTGAGCATCCCGAATGGTTTGCGCTCGTTGGTGACAAGCGCGATCCGAGCGGAATAACGTATTGGCATTTCTGCTACTCCAACAAGGAGTTTGCCGACCGCATCGCTGACGAGGCGATAAAGAAGTTCAACGACAACCCCGAGCTGATCTCGTTGACGATAGCCGCAAACGACGGCTGGAGCGACGACTGGTGCGAATGTGACAACTGCAGCTCACTCGGAAACGTGAGCGACGTTATGGTTCATTTTGCCAACAACGTTGCCGAGAAGGTGTCGAAGGTACATCCCGACAGACTTTTGCAGATCTACAGCTATCACAACACGTTCCATCCGCCCGTGAACAGCGTGAAGCTCCACCAAAACGTTGAGCTGATGCTTTGCCGTGAGACGAATATGTACAAGCCGCTCGACGAGGACTTTATGATGCCCACCGGCAAGGACCCGATCTCTCAGATCTATTTCACTCAATCTTGGCGCCAAAATGCGCTCGAATATATCGAAAAGACACAACCGACTCACGTTTCTATCTGGGACTGGTACTGCATCGCGGCAGGAAAACAGACTTGGCAAAACGTGCCGTGGGTGCAAGGTGAGGTAGCCATCCGCAACCAAAAGCTCTATGAGGAGCTCGGCGCGGAATACGTTTACTACGACCACGGCCCGACCGACGGCTACTTCGAGCCGAACACCGTCGAGACCTTCGTGCTCCGTTGGCCGCTCTGGTACGTCGCTGCCAAGGCTTCGTTCGACGGCTCGCTCGACGAAAAAGAGATACTCGGCGACGCCTGTGATAAGCTGTTTGGCGATGCAAGCGAGCTGATGCTCCAATATTTCGTGAAAATGTCCGACGTCAGCAAGGAGTGTAACGCTTATTGCAATACTTGGGTGCCCTGCGAGGTCGGTGAAATGTATACGAAGCCGAAAGCCGACGCCATAAAAGCACTCGTGAAGGAGATACTCGAAAAAGCTGAGTCTTGCTCCGAGGACGAACAAGCCCGTATCAATATGCAACTCGATTATTGGATCAAAAAACTCGGCTGATATACCCCCGACGGAGTTCTATTATGTCTCCGACGGCTTAAGACAAACTTTCTATAGAAAGTTTTTCTTAAGAATCTTTTCAAAGATTTTAAATTCCCTTTTTACACGATGGGTACTTGTTGCCTATCGTGTAATTTTTTATTTTGTGCAGACGCACCCATCGTGTAAAAAGAAAACACAAAAGTCGCTGAGAGGATTTTTAGGAAAGGCTTCTATAAGAAGGTTTATCCTAAACCGCAGAAGATATAACAAAACCGCAGGGAGTATAAAAAATTGTAATGATGTGTTATCTCCGATGATCTTATTATATCTTTGACGATTTAATATATTTCCGACAGTTTAAGAGAACTCTTGAAAGCTTCTTTAGAGTCTCCCAAAGCCTCTTGCACACTTTTTCCCCAACGGGTGCTTTCCTTTGCAAAAAAGAAATCCCCAAGGAGCAACAGAGTGCCCGTTGGGGAAAAAGAATACAAAAAGTTTTGAGGGATCACACTATTTGCAAAGCAAATAGTGTTGGATTTTGGCTTCGCCAAAATTTCCTAAGGGGAGAAACGGCTTTGCCGTTTACTCCCCAAGTTTTGCTTCGCAAAACTTGA
>JAFSCS010000011.1 GCA_017436675.1 Clostridia bacterium
ACCATTTTTTCGATGCGGGACTCTAAACCGCACCAAATTAACAGTTCCATCATTTTTTCGTGAGTCCCTCATCGAAAAAATAATTAAAAAATCTTTGAAAAGTTTCCAAAGAAAAACTTTCTATAGAAAGTTTGTCTTTGGCCGTCGGAGACACAAACCACGCCACCGCCAACACCAACAGCTCAGCGGTTTTTGAAGCTTTTGACGGCGGTAGGTGAGAGGTAGGTAAGGTCATCGGTAACGACGAGGCTTTTTGGGAGGTCATGGCTGATATTTTCGACCTTATTTTTCTTTTGGATCTCCTTGAGAAACGCCTTAGTCACCGCGGACTGAGTAGTTGATTCCATATCGAATATCCCGATAAGCGATCTTTTTCTTATATTTTTATTGTTACCGATATGAAGATACATAAAAACCCTCCATCCGTTATTCCGTGCGATATTTACCGTTTTCGACGAAGATCTTGTTGTTGCAGTTATACCTGCTCGTATTTTTTGAGCAATCGGTGATAATGACCTGCTTCCCCTTCAGCTTTTCGAGAACGAACGTTTTTCTGTTGTCGTCAAGCTCACTCAACACGTCGTCAAGTAAAAATACAGGGTATTCACCCGTTATCGAGCGCGACATCTCGCCCTCGGCAAGCTTCAGCGCCAAGACTGAGGATCGTTGCTGACCTTGTGATCCGAACGAGCGCGCATCCTTTTCGTTTATATAGATCGTAAAATCATCCTTGTGCGCACCGTAAAGCGTGAACCCACGCTCCTTTTCGTGCTCCTTTTTCGCCGAATACAGCTCAAAATAGCTGTTTTTCAGCTCATCGAACGTATTTCCGTCCGCTTGTGTCCGATATTCGCACCCGAACATCTCCTTGTTTGTCGCCATCTCCTCGTAGATCCCCTTCGCAAACGGGAGCAACAGCTCAAAATAACGGCGACGCCTCAAGGTTATCTTTGCGCTCGTCTCGGCTAATTTTTCGTTGTATATGTCGAGCAGCCCGTCATCACTGATGCTTCGCAGCATCGCGTTCTTTTGCATCAATACTCGATTGAATTCGCTCAGCTCGGCGATGTATACCGGATACGATTGACATATCGCAATATCAAGATATCTTCTTCGTTCTTCCGGCCCGCCCTTCACAAGATCCAAATGATCCGGCGAAAAGATAACGCTCCTGAATTGACCGAAATACCCCGAAAGCCGAGTCATCTCGATCCCGTTTCGATATATCTTCTTTTTTTCCTTTTTCGAAAGCTTCACGGCGAGCTCGCTCTGACCGTTTTTGTTTCGAAACTCGATCCCGATCCGACATTCGTTCTCTCCGAATCGGATCATCTCCCGCTCCTTGCTTCCGCGAAACGACTTTCCCGCCGCGAAAAAGAATATCGCCTCCAGCACGTTGGTCTTCCCCGCACCGTTGTCGCCATAGATGAGATTCATCCCATCATAAAACCGAAGCCTCGCGGTATCATTGTTACGGAACAGGTGAAACTCGGCACTATTTAACTGCATCTCGGTTTTCCTTTCCGTATATTAGTGGATCAGTCCTTGAGTCTGCAGGGCAGAACGAGATAAACGAACGAGCCGTCCTCTCTCGGTGTCGCGCTCTTGATCACCATACTCATAAGCGGTGAGCTGAGCTCTGCGATTATCTTGTCTTCCTTACACGCTCTTAAAGCGTCGAGAAGATATTTGTTGTTGAACCCTATCTCGAGGTCGGGCCCTTCCTTTTCTATCGTTATCATATCGTTAACACGTCCGTATTGTGTCGAGCAGGACACCATAAGCGTATTCTCCAAAAATTCACATTTGATCGGCGTCTTCAATTTCTCGTCAACGATCAACGACGCACGTTCAACACAGTTGATGAACGGTATCGTCTCAATACGTGCATAGATCTTGTTTTGTGCCGGGATAACTCGCTTGTAGTCGAGATATTCACCGTCGAGCAATCTCGTGAACAACAGCTTGTTTTCAAACACGAAAACGATGTATTTTTTCGTTACCTCGACTCTGACGTCCTCGTCGTCGTTCTCAAGCAATCTCAAAAGATCGCTGAGCGCACGGCCGGGAATCACCATTTGGAAGTTCTCGTCGTTGTTTTTGATCGCAAAATTTTCTTCTCTCATCGCAAGACGAGTGTTGTCGAGCGCAACTACGGTAAGCTTCGTCTCCTCTATCTTGAATAGCTCACCGCAAAGTATCGGTCTCGCATCTGTCTGTGCGACCGCAAAGATCGTCGATTGGATGATATCCTTCAACGCCTTCTGATTGATGTCAAAGCTGCGGTCGTTACCAAGCTCGGGAAGGCTCGGGAACGATTCGGACGAAAGCCCGTGTATCTTGAATTGCGATTGACCGCCCGTTATCTCAACTATATTTTTATTGTCTGCCTTGAACTCTACCTCACAATCGGGAAGATTACGAACGATCGCAACCGTTTTTTGTGCGTTCATTACGATCGAGCCGTCCTCACCGTCGATTATCTTTCCGAAGGTCTTTATTCCTTTTTCAAGGTCGTATCCGCAAACGGAGATATCCTCACCCTCAACGGTGATGAGAAGCCCCTCGAGCGCGGGCAGGGTATTTTTATTGGAGCTTGCAGCTGCTGCAGGTACGAGAAGCTCAAGCAGCTCCTTCTTTTCCATAATAAATCTCATTAGGTCTCTCCTTTTTTTCGTTTTTTTCAAAAAATCAAAAAACAAAATATTTTTTTATATTATAAAATAATTAGTAGTATTAGTAGTAGAGGCGTGGATATTGTTGATAAGCTCGAAAACGCTTCTCGCAAAACGAAATTTCGTTGTTTTTTTTCAATTTTTCATTGTTGAAAAGCCATTTGTAACTTTTTGTAACTTTTTGGGTTATCAACACGGTAAAAACAGGCGGCGAAAAACGTGTGGAAATGTGGAAAAATTTTTGACGTTATCAACTTTTCAACATTCAAACGAGCGAACGTATGTCCTCGTTTATCTCCTCTATCTCGTGCGCAAAATCAGAGCTTGATTTGATCTCTTTTTCAATATTGGAAAGCGAATTGACTATCGTTGAGTGGTCGCGGTTGAACATCCGTCCGATAGCAACGAGCGTCATATCCGTCAAGGTCTTTATCAAATATATCGAAACGTTTCTCGCTTTTACTATCTCGCTGTTTCTCTTTTTCGAAAAAAGCTCGTCGCGATCGATATTGTATTTATTCGAAACAGCCGAAAGCACCTTGTCGACCGTAACGCTCGTCGGCTCGTCACCCGACATAACGTCAACGAGTATGTCCTTCGCAAGCTCGACCGTTATCGGCACTTTGTTGATAAAATTGAATGCACTCAGCTTCTTGACCGCACCCTCAAGCTGACGAACGTTGCTTCTTATCGATTCGGCAAGAAACGCAACGACCTCTTGCGGAAGGTCGATCCCTATTATCGTCGCCTTGCGCTTCAAAATAGCTGCGCGCAGCTCATAGTCCGGCGGCGTGATATCGGTTATCAGTCCGCTCTCAAATCTCGTTTTTATTCTGTCGTTGAGATCCTTGATATCCTTCGGCGGACGGTCTGAGGTGAGGATTATCTGCTTGCTCTGCTCATAAAGTGCGTTGAACGTATGGAAAAATTCCTCTTGAGTAGCCTCTTTTCCCGCAATAAACTGGACGTCGTCAACGAGCAGCATATCACAGTTGCGGTATTTTTCGCGGAAGATGATCGGCTTCTTTTCGGCAATAGCATCAACGAGCTGGTTGGTAAAGTCCTCGCCCTTTACGTATACGACCTTGAGGTTCGGACGAAGCCGCTTCGCTTCGTTCTTTATCGCAAAAAGAAGATGCGTTTTTCCGAGCCCCGACGGGCCGTGGATGAAAAGCGGATTATATGCTCTTGCCGGTGTCTTTGCGACCGCGAGACAAGCAGCGTGAGTAAATTTGTTCGACGAGCCGATAACGAAATTGTCAAACGTGTATTCATAGTTGATGTTGTAGGACTCGAGCTCCTTTTGGTTCGGAGCGTGCGGCTCGTTGTAGAAGAAATCCTCGAGCTCCTCGGCACCCTCAACGTAGAACGATATGCCAACGGGAAAGCCGAGACATTCCTCCAAAAGCGTCTTCAGCTCATCCTTGTATTTGTTTTCAATGATCTTCAATTTGTGCTCGTTGTCAACGGATATGTAGGCGTTGTTTTCGTCAAGATGAGTCAGGTTCATCTTTCGAAACCATAATTTCATTACTATATCACTGTAACGATCGGAGAGAGTGTCAAGCACGGTCTCCCAGATCTGTTTTATAAAATCCATCTGATAAAAGCTTCCCTTTCTTCTTTATTTTTAACTGTCCTGTAATTCGAGTGGAATCGAACGAAAAAGCGGCGAATAACGGGTGGTGGAGACTAAAGACTCAAAAATATTGCTTCATTATAATTATATATATTATACAAAGCCGCCGCACTTTTGCCAATCTAATTATACCAAATAATTTCAAAAAAGTAAACAGTATTTCGTCCATTTTTTATCCACACTTTGATTTTTTACGCTATTTTTCTCAAATTTCTCGAAAATACTTGACAATAAAGGGAAAAGTGGCTATAATATACGGTGCTTCACTCTGTTTTGAGGGTGAAAAAATAAATCAGGAGGTATAAAAAATGCTTAGAACATACCAACCCAAAAAGCGTCACAGAAAAATGGAGCATGGCTTCAGAAAAAGAATGTCGACTGCTAACGGCAGAAAAGTTCTCAAAAGAAGAAGAGCTAAGGGAAGAGCTCGTCTCACATATTGATCGTTGATAATATGGAAGCGAGAAAAAAGATATTATCCCTGACGGAGAACCATCTTTTCAAAAAGACCTACTCAAAAGGCAAATGCCGTGTTTGTGAATACGCGGCGATCTACGTCCTGAAAAACTATCGAAGAAACGAGACGAGGATCGGAATAACTGCATCAAAAAGCCGAGGAAACGCGGTCGTAAGGTCGCGGATCAGAAGAGTGCTTCGTGAATGCGTTCGCCCGATCTATCCCGAGATCAAAAAAGGGTATCTTGTTGTGATAGTAGCGCGTCAAGGAGTGGAAAAACAAAAAACGACGGTCGTCGGTCCTAAAATAAGAGAGATGCTTATCGATCTTGGACTATACGAGGGTGCGAAGAAATGAAGTATATTTTTATATTTTTTATAAAGCTATACCGTAAATTTATCTCACCGTTGAAAAAGCCAAGCTGTCGATTTACACCGACCTGCTCGCAATATGCGCTCGAGGCGTTTCGAGAGCACGGCGCGATATACGGACTGTTTTTAACGTGCGACCGAATTTTGAGATGTAACCCTTATTCATTGGGTGGCTACGATCCCGTGCCGCTACGGGCGAAAAAGAAAAATAGCGGTGACATTGATTTGGAGAATAAAGAAGAGTAATGTTTGATTTTATCTATAAGGCCGTTGGTTGGCTGCTCGCGCAGTGTTATAATTTGACCAACCATTATGCACTCGCCTTAATTATTTTTTCGTTAGTAGTGCAGCTCTTGCTTTTTCCTCTCGGTATCAAGCAACAAAAAAATACGGTATTACAAGCGTCCTTGAAACCAAAGGAGCTTGCGATAAGAAAGAAATATAAAGGAAGAAACGACCAGGCAACTCAACAAAAAATGGCTCGTGAGATCCAAGAGATGCAATCTGAAGAGGGCTATAACCCGATGAGCGGATGTCTCCCGCTTCTCGTGCAGTTCCCCGTTATCATCATCCTTTATAACGTTATCCAAAGACCGCTCAGCTATATCCTCGAGTTCTCGACAGAAACTATCGATGCGTTGAAAACGATCATCGCAGGTGCAGAGGGTAATATTAAAGCTATCTATGAAACGAGCGTCATCCAAAAGATAATCAGCGATCCGTCGAAATTCTCGAGTGTTTTGGACACAGAACAGCTCGACACGATCACAGAGTTCTCAAAGGGCTTTAGCTTTTTCGGCGGTACGTCACTTTTGGACAGCCCCGATCTTTCGGTGTTTAACTGGTTGCTCATATTGCCCGTGCTGATCTATGCGTCCAGCTTGCTCGCACAATGGGTAACGAGAAAGTTTTCCGTAATGCAGGAGGGTATGGAAAAGAACCCCATGACCGGTCCTATGATGACATACGGAATGCCTTTTATTACTGTTATTTTTTCGTTCAGCCTTTCCGCATCGATCGCTATCTACTGGATCTTCAGAAGCGTTATCCAAGCGCTCCAAACGTGGATCCTCAATAAGATCTATCCGATCCCCGAGATAACGAGAGAGCAGATCCAGCTCGCTGAGGAAGCATACAAGAGTAAGAAAAAGAAAAAGAAAGTCATCACCATCGAGGTTGACGAGGACGACGATTCTTATGACGATATGATCGTTTCGAAGGAACGCGCCGAAAAGATCGAGGCTAAAAATAAAAAATTAGCCGAAGAAGAGTCCGAGGTCGATAGAAAACTCGAGGAATTGATGGAAAAAGCCAATAAAAAAGACAATAAAGACAAATAATCGAGATTCCGGAAAGGAAAAAATATGAAGAAAGAGACCATCGTAACGGCAAAAACCGTCGAAGCAGCAAAAGAGATCGGCGCTGCAGAGCTCGGTGTGTCCGTCGATATCGTCGAGATCGAGGTTATCGAGGAGCCGAGTAAAGGATTTTTGGGGTTCGGTGCTTCCGACGCCAAAGTCAAAGTATCTTATGAGCTGACACGTGGTGAACTTGCGAGAGATTTTCTCGAAAAGCTATTCGGTAATATGAAGCTTGATGCTAAGCTCGATATCGAAGAAAAGGATGACGAGATCAACGTTAAGATCAGTGGCGATAATATGGGTATTCTTATCGGTAGACACGGTGAGATCCTCGATTCGCTCCAATACCTGACAGGGTTCGCTGCCAATAACGGACGCGATGACCATACAAGAGTCACCGTAGACGTCGAAAACTATAGAGCAAGAAGAGAAGATGCGTTGAGGATCCTTGCTAAACGTATGGCTGATAAAGCTAAAAAATATCGTAAAAGCTTTACACTCGAGCCTATGCCCGCTTATGAACGCAGAATTATCCATTCTCAAGTTCAAGAAATGCACGGCGTGACTACTTATTCTATCGGTCAAGGTAACGATAGACGCGTTGTTATCGCTGTCGAAAAAATGAGAAAACAAAAAAACGACCATAAATAATATCCCCCGAAGGAGTTCTATTATGTCTCCGACGGCTTAAGACAAACTTTCTATAGAAAGTTTTTCTTAAGAATCTTTTCAAAGATTTTATATTGCTTTTTTCCGACGAGGTATCCGTTACTTCGTCGGAAATTTTTTATTTTGTGGGTTTTAGATACCTCGACGGAAAAAAGAGATAGAAAGTCGCTGAGAGGATTTTTAGGAAAGGCTTCTATAAGAAGGTTTATCTTAAACCGTAGAAGGTATAACAAAACCGCAGGAGTATATTATCTTCGATGATCTTATTATATCTCTGACGATTTAATATATTTCCGACAGTTTAAGAGAACTCTTGAAAGCTTCCTTAGAGTCTCCCAAAGCCTCTTGCACACTTTTTCCCCAACGGGTGCTTTCCTTTGCAAATAAAGAAATCCCCAAGGGGCAACAGAGTGCCCGTTGGGGAAAAAGAATACAAAAAGTTTTGAAAGATTCTTAAGAAAACTTTTTCAAAAGTTTTCTTAAGCCGTCGGAGACATACTAAACCCCGTCGGAGACATACTAAACGCCGAGGAAGTTACGGAGGATGGCGATATTAGCGTCGAGGTTTTGGGGTTTTTCGAACGAGTTAATGCCGCTGATGATAAACGAGCCGCCGAACGAGCCGCTGAACGCTGAGTCACCGTTGACCGATCCGACATCGAACCCATCGCCGAGGTCGCCGTATTCGTATTTGATATCCAAGTCGCCGTTCATATCGCCCTCATACTCACCGTATTCGAACGAGCCGCCGATGGAGATATCCATTTCCTCTTCATAGAGCAGGTTGCCCTTCGAGTCGTAGTAGCGGATCTTGCCGTCGGAGAACTCCGATCTGATATCTTCGCCGCGCGCGCGCGCCTCGTCGAGCGCCTTGCGTTCTTCTGCAAGCTTGTCATATTCGTCGTATTTCGCCTTGAGTGCCTCAATAGCTTTGTTAACAAACGACTTTTGTTGTGGGTCAAGGTTTAACGAAAGCGGGTCAGATTTGGACGCGCACATTTGCTTTAGCATCGCGCAACCCTTGTCGGACGAGAGTATCGTGTTCAAATAAGAGAGCTCTTCATCGGTCGGGGGGCTCGGCATCATATCTAAGGTTATACTTCTTTCCCAAGCAGCGTGAATAAACGAGTTGAGTGCGTCGAGGATATAGATATAGTTTTCACCACTTGCAAACGCCTTCTCGTTAGCGCTGTCGATCGCTAATTTCAAAATATTTTCTTTAAACGCACTTATACCCTTGTCCTGATAGTTCGACTTGATGTGTCCTTTGAGAAGCTCGAGCGCATATTCCATCGCTTCGCCGCTCTTTGAGAATACGTCGCCGTTAGAGTTGTAGTATTCGCCTGAATAATATGCATCTACCGCTTCTATAGCTTCAGCATAGTCGCCAAAATGGAGCTCGTTAAAAGCGTTATCGGAGCATTCCTCAAGCTTCGATTTGAGTACTGCGGTCATCTCAGCTGTGTCAACAAACTCGCCGAGCACACCGTCAAACCCGAGCATCTCGCTCATCGGGAAATTGTCGAGTATCATATCGAGCGATCTGTCGGTGAACATCGGGTGACGAGCGATCAGCTCGAGTATAGTCGCAGAGCTTTGGTTCATCACCAATACACCGATCGCCTCGGCTTCCTTCTTCAGCTGATCTTCCGTTTCGAGCTTCTCAAGCTTCAAGGTCTTCAAAAACTCGTCAGCCTTCGCCTTATCCTCACCGAAAAGCTCGGTAACGACCTTCTCTATTACCATCGACTTGATCGCAAGAAGCTGGTTGCTTCCGTTGACGATGCGAAGCGCCTCGGAGATGCATCCCGATTCATAAAGCTTAACAACGTCGATCTCGTCTTTTTGCATCATATTTATAATGTCGTGCTTGATCAAAAGCTCCGCAACGTCGAGCAGCGCGGTGCAGTTCTCCTTGAACGAGTCCTTGTCCATATCAAGAAGCGGCAGCAGCATCTGCATATATTCGTCGTCGCTGTCCGCGGGGATCTGCTCCTTGAGTGCCTTGATGCCCTCGTCAGCTACTGCATAAAACCAATCCTGATCAACAACGTTGTCGCGGAGGTGGTCGATTATCTCAAGATCCTCTTTTCCAAGCTCGGTGATGTCCTTCTTCGAAAGGTCCTCGAGCATCGAAACGGTCGTCTTCGCCGTCTCAACGATCTCGGGGATGTTCACAACAGCATCGCCAACCTCAAAGCTTTGGAGCCCCTTGTATACCGCCGCTATCGGCGACGGCTTCGTCATCATTACAACAGGATGCGACGCGAGTACCTCAACGTATTCCTTGATGTCAGCCATCTCCTCGTTGTCCTCGGTCTGTACGAACGACAATAACGATTGAACGGTCGGCGCGTACGCTTGGATCGATCCGTAGATCGGAAGCAACAAAAGTATCGTGTAGAGCACGGCGTCAACGAAACGTACACCAAGCCCGCCGAGCTTGTAGCCCTTTTGTGTCGTGATCAAAGCGCGACGCTTTATCGCGTTTGAAACAAGCTTTAATATTAACGTCAATACAAACATCAATATTACGAATAATACGAGCGAAATAACGCTTCCGATAAGCCCGCCGATGATCTGCGCGACCGTGTCGGGTGAGATCGGTATGTCTTTCACAACGTCTTCCATCGGTACGAGCGCAACGACCGACGGCGCGATAACCTTCGCCAATACGTTCGCCAATAACATGCTTATCGCCGCGCTGACTATCGTCACACCAAGCGATATGAGTGAGCGCCATAGCCCTTTCTTGTAACCGCTGATGCAAAAGATCAGCCCGGAAATCAGTAGCACCAATAAAAACGGTGCCCAAAGTATCAAATTGAGTAACGAAGGAGTCATTTGTAACTCATCTGCCTTTCATTTTTTCTTATTATTGCCAAAAATTAATTGCGCTAACGGGATAAATCTGATTTTATCCCTTTTTTTCAGTATAGCATATATGTATCCAAAAAGCAACACACGAATTTTAATGAGGGTACCTTTTTTTCGAAAAAGGTACCCTCAAACTCCCCCAAAAAACTTTAAATTCTGCGCCCCCTATTATTAATCGATTATTTATATATCCCTTTAGACGATCAAGGAAAACTCTCTGTCGAAAATTCTCTTTAGAAGCTCTTCAAGCTTCTTTTCTAACCATTTTTTTGATGTGACACCCTTAAACACATAAAATAACACCTCTATTATCAAGCAACAGGGGTGTCACATCAAAAAAATTATTAAAAAATCTTTGAAGGGATTCCAAAGGGGAACTTTCTATAGAAAGTTCCCCTTTGGTCGCCGAAGGCATAATATATAAGGAATATAATAAATCAGTGGAATTTGGGCATATAGTTGCCATGCGCTTCGATGAGCTCATCGACCATTTTCTTGATAGTATCGATATCGAGCTCGCTGCCGGTATGCGGATCGAGCATCGCCGCCTGGTAGATATGCTCCTTTTTGAGCGTTACGGCAGCCTCGATGGTGAGCAGCTGAACGTTGATATTTGTCATATTCATCGCAGCGCACTGTACGGGTAACCGACCGACGTAGCAGGGGTGAACACCGCTTCCGTTGATGAGACACGGTACCTCAACGCACGCCTCTTCGGGTAGGTTGGTGATGAGTCCGCCCTTGTTGAGCACGTTTCCGCCGATCTCGAACGGCGTGTTCGTCACGATCGAGGACATTATTTTTGATGCATATTCATGTGACGCGACGTGTTCTTTGACACCCGTCTTGAGCATCTCCTCGTATTCGTGCTTCCACCAAGCGATCTGGCTCTCGCAACGACGCGGATATTCGTCGAGCGGGATGTTGTAGCGCTCGATCAGCTCGGGGTACTTGCTCTTGATGTAGAACATATTGTATTCAGCGTTGTGCTCGCTCGATTCGGTGCAGAAATAACCGAAATTCTTGATGTAGTCGAGCCGTACCTTGTCGGTGCAGTTCGGATCGTCAAGCTTCGCTTGAACGCGGCTCTTTATCTCGGGATAAAGGTCAACTCCGTCTTTATCGCGTATATCAAGCAACCAGCCCATGTGGTTGATACCTGCAATAAGCTCTTTTCTGCCCTCGAGCTTGTCTTCCATCCCAACGAGCGTCAAAAGATGCTTCGTGCATACTTGAACGCTGTGGCAAAGTCCGACCGTCTTAACACCCGTGTATCTGTTCATAAATCCCGTCAGCATCGCCATCGGGTTAGTGTAGTTCAAAAATAAAGCGTCGGGACAAACCTCTTCGATGTCGCGCGCAAAATCAGCCATTACGGGTATGGTTCGAAGCGCACGCATTATACCGCCGATACCGAGCGTGTCACCGATCGTCTGACGTAGCCCGTATTTCTTCGGGATCGCAAAATCTATCTTCGTGCCGGGGTCATAAAGCGCAACTTGGATCGCGTTGATGATGAAATCAGCACCGCGGAGCGCCTCTTTTCTGTTCTCAACACCGAGATAGCACTCTATTTTTCCATAACCACCCGTCGATTTTTGGATCGCCTCAACGAGTACCCTGCTCTGCTCAAGCCGTTCAGCATCTATGTCGTAAAGCGCAAATACGCTGTCGCGTAATACTTCACTGCAAAGACTGTCGCCAATGACGTTGCGTACGAAAACAGTGCTGCCCGCACCCATAAACGTTATTTTCATAAAAAACTCCGTCCTGCTACTAAAGCAATTTTTTCTTTTATTATATTACCATAATAAATCATTGTCAATATCATTCTACTAATCAAACGGATTTTTCTATCATATACCTCAAATTCGGATAACTCTCTTTATTATGTCTCCGACGGGTTTAGCATGTCTCCGACGGCCTAAGGGAACTTTTGAAAAAGTTCCCTTAGGAATCCCTCAAAACTTTTTAATTGCTTTTTTCCCGATGGGTACACGTTACCTTTCGGGATTTTTTTATTTTGTGCAGACGTACCCATCGGGAAAAAAGTAGTTAAGAGGCTCTAAAGACTCTAAAGAAAGCTTTCAAGAGTTCTCTTAAACTGTCGGAAATATATTAAATCGTCAGAGATATAATAAATTCGTTGGAGATATTATACTCCTACAGCTTTGTTATACCTCCTACGGCTTTGTTATACCTCCTGCGATCAAGGATAACTCTCTTTAGAAAATTCTCTTTAGAGCCTCTCAAGCATCTTTTCTAACCATTTTTTTGATGCGGGACTCCAAAAACGCACAAAAAAAGAGCTCCCGAAAAATTATCGGGAGTCCCTCATCAAAAAAATAATTAAAAAATCTTTGAAAGATTCCAAAGA
>JAFSCS010000012.1 GCA_017436675.1 Clostridia bacterium
GCCGCCGTCACGGTATTTCGGGAGGTTATCGAAGCTCCAGCTCCAATCATTTGAAGTTACTGTTATTGTTTCGATGATCTTATCATCAGCGAGAAGGTTAATAGTGATCTCGTCGGGGCGGATGCCGTCTTGGTCATTCGCGTCGTCCCAAGTTTTTGTACCTTCGACAACTGTTGTTTCGGGGGTGTGTGTGTTTGTTACGTTGTAGCCGTTGATTACTGTTTCGTAGCCGTCAACCTTTTCTTCTGTGATGGAGTAAACTATCTCAACGCCGCCGTCACGGTATTTCGGGAGGTTATCGAAGCTCCAACTCCAATCATTTGAAGTTACTGTGATCGTATTGATGATATTACCGTCAGCGAGGAGGTTGATCGTGATCTCGTCGGGGCGGAGACCGTCTTGGTCGTTCGCGTCGTCCCAAGTCTTTGTTCCTTCGACAACTGTTGTTGCGGGGGTATATGTATTAGTTATAACGAAGCCGTTGACAGAGGTTTCATATCCATCTACTTTTTCTTCGGTGACTGTATATTCGATCTCTTTTCCGTTTGAATATTTATCGAGATCGGAGAATGGATATCTCCAGCCGTTTTCAGCCGTTACAGTTACTGTTTCGATCACTTCGCCGTTTGCGAGGAGGTTGATCGTGATGCTTTCGGGGCGGATGCCGTCTTGGTCGTTGGCATCGTTCCAAAGCTTAATTATTTCTATGCTTTTCTTTTCGGGTGCATAGGAGTTTATTACGTTATACTCCGAATAGGTCGTTACATATCCTTCTACTGCTTCTTCGCTGATAGAATATACTATTTCTTTTCCGGAATTATATTTTGGAAGATCGGTAAAGCTCCAGCTCCAATTATCTTCCGCTGTTACCGTTAAAGTTTTTACTACTGTATTATCGCCGAGAAGGGTGATCGTGATGCTTTCGGGACGAATGCCATCTTGGTTATTGGCATCGTTCCAGATCTTTTTGCCTTCAACTGTTGTTGTTTCGGGAATATGTGTATTTGTTACGTTATAGCCGTCGACTATTGTTTCGTAGCCGTCTACTGCTTCTTCTGTGATCGAGTATACGATCTCGTTACCTGCGTTGTATTTCGGGAGGTTATCGAAGCTCCAGCTCCAGTTATCCTCTGCTGTTACTGACTCAGTTTTAATGATCTCGCCGTCAGCGAGGAGGTTGATCGTAATGTTTTCGGGACGGATACCGTCTTGGTCGTTGGCATCGTTCCATGTTTTTCTGCCTTCTACGTCAACCGTTTCAGGTGTATGGATATTTGTCACGATAAATCCGTTGACTACGGACTCATATCCCTCGACTGCTGCTTCTTTTACGGAATAGGTGATTTCTTTGTTATCATTATCATATTTTACAAGGTCGGTGAAGGTATTTTTCCACTCATCTTGTGCTGTGAGAGTGAGTGTCTTCCCTGTTTGTTCACCATTGGCGAAAAGCTCAACTGTGATCTCGTTCGGACGGATACCGTCTTGGTTATCGTTATCGTCCCAGATCTTCTCAACGGAAAGCTCTATTGTGTTGAGCTTATTCGTGATAGTTGCGGAAGTGACCTTAACCATTGCTTCTGTATAAGTACCTGCGTACAACAAGGACCAAGCACTCTTTTTGCCGAAGATGATCTTTCCCGGTTCGATCTTGAAGTTATCGTTATCATAACCGTGCATAAAGATGATATCGGAATTTTTATTGATACCGACACAGTTCATTACTGTCGGAAGAACAGCTTTCTTTTCCTCGTCTGTCAATTCTTCAAGAGTCCACACGCGATAGGTGTGACCCTTTTTAACGACAACGAGAGAGCCCGCGATATTAATCTCAAGTTCGTTACAGGGTGTATATTTTACAAGACCCGTTACTGTCGGACCAATGACAGTTATTGTAGGATCGACGGAAGAAACCATTTCATAATTTGCTACGTCGCGTTCCTTCACAACGTATTTGATCGGTTCTCCGTTTTCATCAAGATAGGAGGGAACTTCAAAGGAAAAGCTCCAATCGTTGTCCGAGGTTGCGACTGTTGTTGCTACAACGTCGTCATCTACCCAAAGCTCGATCGTTACTGATTCCGGTCTGAAGCCTTTTTCGTTATTTTCATCCTTCCAAAGCTTTTTGCCTTTAATTACGGCAGACTCTTCTCCAAGAGGATAAAGCTCTGTTTCGATGTTATTCATCGTCGGTTCCTCTTTTTCTTCAGCAGAAACGACGATCGTTGACGTACATATCATGCTTATCAACATACTGAGTACTAAAACGAGCGAAACTACCTTTTTCATTTATTTATATCCTTTCAATAAAATTATTGAGAATTCATTTTATGTGTAAAGTATAGCAATGCTCGGTTACATTTTTGGTTATATTTTGGTTATATTTTAAATAAATTTAACTTTTTATAATTATTTTAGTAACTTTTTTGTAACTTTTTGATTTTTCGGCAAAAAAACTGACCTCTTGAGGTTCAAGAGGTCAGTTATGGATCATATCAAGTCTTAGATCTCTCTTTTACGCTTGGTGGCAACGATCGCGCCGAGCAAGAGTGATGTTATAGACATTATGAGGAGTGCTGTTATGCTCTTATCGCCTGTTACGGGAGGTGCAAGAGGTGTGCTTTCTTCGGGGATGTCAACATAGTGTGTGTTCGTGATAACGAATCCATCAGCTGCGTTACCCTCGATCGCAGTTTCATATTCTTCAACTGCATCCTCGGATACTGTGTAGACTATTTCTTCACCTGCATTGTATTTTGCGAGGTTTTCGAAAGTCCAGCTCCAGTTGTCATCAGCGGTGATGACCTTTGTCGCTACCTTAACGCCGTCTGCATAGAGGTGAACGGTGATGCTTTCGGGACGGAGCTCATCGGAGTTGTCGTCGTCATCCCAGATCTTATCTACTTTGACGCTTATGGTTTCAGGTGCATGGGTATTTGTTACGATATAGCCATCATAGGATGCTTCATATCCGTCAACCTTTACTTCTTCGATAGTGTAGGTGATCTCCTCACCTGCTTCGAATTTCGGGAGGTTTTCGAAGATGAATTTCCAATCGTCAGCCTCTGTAACCTTAACAGTATCAACTACTTCGCCGTTAGCGAGGAGGTTGATGGTGATCTCGTCGGGACGGAGACCGTCTTGGTCATCGTTATCATCCCAGATCTTTTCGCCTTCAACAACTACTGTTGCGGGAACGTGCTTATTAGTTACGTTATAGCCGTCTATTGTTGTTTCATAGCCGTCTACCTTTTCCTCGGTGATGGAGTAGGTGATCTCTTCACCTGCTTCAAACTTCGGAAGGTTTTCGAACGTCCAGCTCCAATCAGCTGCTGTTACTGTGATCGTTTCAACTACTTCGCCGTTAGCGAGGAGGTTGATGGTAATGCTTTCGGGACGGATGCCGTCTTGGTCATCATTATCATCCCAAGTTTTATTACCCTCTACAACTACTGTTGCAGGAACGTGTTTGTTGGTTACGTTGTAGCCGTCTATTGTTGTTTCATAGCCGTCTACCTTTTCCTCTGTGATGGAATAGGTGATCTCTTCGCCGGCTTCGAATTTAGCGAGTCCTGTGAAGCTCCATTTCCACTCATCCGCTTCCGTTACTGTGATAGTATCTATTACTTCATCGTTTGCGAGGAGGTTGATGGTAATGCTTTCGGGACGGATGCCGTCTTGGTCATCGTTATCATCCCAAGTTTTATTACCCTCCACAACTACTGTTGCGGGAGTATGTGTATTTGTTACGTTGAATCCGTCGTAGGATGCGATATAGCCTTCTACTTTATCCTCTGTGATAGAGTAAACTATCTCAACGCCGCCATCACGGTATTTCGGGAGGTTATCGAAGCTCCAGCTCCAATCATCTGCTGTTACTGTGATAGTTTCAATTACTTCGCCGTCTGCTTTGAGGTTGATGGTGATCTCGTCAGGTCTGATTCCGTCTTGGTCGTCTGCGTCAACCCAAGTTTTATTACCTTCGACAACTGTTGTTTCGGGGATATGCTTATTGGTTACTGTATAGCCGTCTATTGTTGTTTCATAGCCGTCTACTGCTATTTCTTCGATCGTGTATACTATTTCTACACCTGCCTCGTATTTATCGAGGTCTGTGAAGTTATAGGACCAGCTTGTTTCTTTGGTCAATACTGCCGAACGAATGTACTCACCGTTTGCAAGAAGCTTGATCGTGATCTCGTCGGGACGGAGACCGTCTTGGTCGTCGTTATCATCCCAGATCTTCAATACTTCTACGTTTGTCTTTTCGGGAGCATATTTGTTGATCACGTTGAAGCCTTCATACTCTGTTGTATAGCCTTCTACTGCTTCTTCGCTGATCGAGTAAATGATCTCGATTCCGCCGTCGCGATAGATCGGAAGCTCGTCAAATTTCCAACTCCAGCCATCTGCTTCGGTTACGGTTATCGTTTTTACGACCTTATTGTCAGCGAGGAGGTTGATCGTGATTCTTTCGGGACGGATACCGTCTTGGTTGTTTGCGTCGTCCCAAGTCTTTGTTCCTTCAACAGTACCTGTTGCGGGAACGTGCTTATTGGTTACGTTGTAGCCGTAGATTGTAGATTCGTAGCCTTCAACTTCTTTTTCGGTGATCGTGTATACGATCTCGATACCGCCATCGCGATATTTCGGGAGGTTTTCGATCTTCCAGCTCCAGTTATCTGCTTCCGTTACTATCAAGGTTCTGATGATAGTTCCATCGGAGAGGAGGTTGATCGTGATGTTTTGAGGACGGATACCGTCTTGGTCGTCGTTATCGTCCCAAGTTTTATTACCTTCAACAACTACTGTTTCGGGAACGTGTTTGTTAACAACTATTGTTCCGTTTACAGCTGCTTCGTAGCCGTCTACTGCTTCTTCGGCTACCTCGTATACGATCTCGATTCCGCCGTCACGGTATTTCGGAAGGTTTTCGAAGGAGAATTTCCAGTCGCCGTTTTGGTCTTCTGTTACTTCAACGGAGTCGATCACATCGCCGTCAGCGATGAGGTTGATGATGATGCTGTCAGGACGGAGACCGTCTTGGTCGTTCGCGTCATCCCAAAGCTTTTCGCCGTCTACTATTGTTGTTTCGGGGGTGTGTTTATTTGTTACGTTGTAGCCGTCGACTACTGTTTCGTAGCCGTCAACCTTTTCTTCTGTGATGGAGTAAACTATCTCAACGCCGCCGTCACGGTATTTCGGGAGGTTATCGAAGCTCCAGCTCCAATCATTTGAAGTTACTGTTATTGTTTCGATGATCTTATCATCAGCGAGAAGGTTGATAGTGATCTCGTCGGGGCGGAGACCGTCTTGGTCATTCGCGTCGTCCCAAGTTTTTGCACCTTCTACAACTGTTGTTTCGGGTGTATGTGTGTTTGTTACGTTATAGCCGTCGACTACTGTTTCGTAGCCTTCTACTGTTTCTTCTGTGATGGAGTAAACTATCTCAACGCCGCCGTCACGATATTTCGGGAGGTTTTCAAAGCTCCAGCTCCAATCATTTGAAGTTACTGTGATCGTATTGATGATATTACCGTCAGCGAGGAGGTTGATCGTGATCTCGTCGGGGCGGAGACCGTCTTGGTCATTCGCGTCGTCCCAAGTCTTTGTTCCTTCAACCGCTACTGTTTCGGGAGTATGAACGTTTGTGATGATAGTGCCGTTGATAGAAGGAGTATAGCCTTCTACTGCTTCTTCACTTACTTCATAAACGATCTTGATTCCGCCGTCACGGTATTTCGGGAGGTTTTCGAACACGAAGTTCCAACCACCGTTTTGGTCTTCTGTTACTTCAACGGAGTCGATCACATCACCGTCAGCGAGGAGGTTAACGATAATGCTGTCAGGGCGCAGACCGTCTTGGTCGTTCGCGTCATCCCAAAGCTTTTCGCCTTCGAGAACTATTGTTTCGGGAGTGTAGCTATTGGTTACCACGAAATCTTCGATCTTCGTCGTATAGTCATTTACTGTATCTTCTGTTATTCTGTAGTTGATCTTTTTGCCGTCTCTGTATTCGCGCAAGCCTGTAAACTCGCAGGTCCAACCATCATTTGCGGTGATAGTTTTCGAAGCGATCTCTTTGTCTTGGTCGTCATAGAGGCGGATCGTTATTCTTTCGGGACGGACACCGTCTTGGTTGTTTGCGTCATCCCAGATCTTTTCAACAACGATGCTTACGGGATCAACTTCATATTCAACCTTCGGTTTTTCGAAGGGCTCGGGTGTACCGTCGTTACCATCGCTATCAACGGGATAGAGGATAGCTTTTTGGTTTGTATCAACGTCGTCATACGTTCCGGGGATCTCACTTCTGTCAACGAGGTCGAGAGTATATGTGAGAGATACGGGAGCGAAGCGAGAAACGTCTTCATTGATAGTCCAAACGAAATGCTCGGTCGTCATTCCGTCACCGCGGAAGTAATCCATTGTAAATGTGGGTTCGCCGTCTATTTTTGCGGAGAACACGTAGCTTGCAGTTGCATCACCAACGGGTGCATCAAGCTTTGTTGTATGGTAAGTCTTTTCGCCTACCATAAGAACGGGGAGCTTTGCTTCGCCATTGATCTCATCGATGAAATCAAAATCGTAGCCGTAATCTTCATCGGGATCATAGCCGATATAGTCGATTACTTTACTTCCCTTTGATACGGAGTAAAGGATATCGCGTTTGATATCTTCGAAATCCATTGAGGAAGTACCTGCGAGCATTTTCATAAAGTGTTGGCCTATCGTACCATTATCACCTGTGAAATATGCGTTACAGTTATATCCTGCTTCTTGCAATGCAACGTAGGATTCCCAAGATTCATAGAGGGCACGTTCTACGTTCATAGCATGGTTGTCTTTTTCGCTATAGGGTACGGATACCGCAAGACCTGCTTCAGTATTAACGAGTTCAGAAGGCAGCGGCTTTGTCGGATCTTCACCCTTATGGTTTGTCATTTCGAACAAATACTTATCGCCTGCGTTTCTATCATTTTCAACGAGAGTTTTTATATTTGTCCAGAATGCATCCCAAGAATTGAATTCATTCGGAATGCTCCAAGATTCATGAGCACGGATGGAGAGATAGGGTTGAGTACCAACGCCATACATGTTATACCAATTGCCGTTAGATTGATTCTTCGCGATAACTGTGTATTGTGTATCTTCTTTTTCAAATACCCAGCTAAGTCCGTCGCTGATAAATATTACGTGCTTACGAGATGTGTCAACCTCTGTATCTGCATCAAGAAGCTCTTTAGCCAACGTCAAGCCTGCATCGGCGTTAGTTCCGCCTGACAATTTAGGAAGACCTGCCATAAGTGTTTGGTAGTTATCTTCTGTCAAGGGAGTCAAGGGGAGCCAAAGGTGAGAGGTATAGTTAAAGATTACTACGCCGACCTTGATCGCTGCGCCCGTTGCTTTTTGAACTTCTATCAATTGTGAGAACAAGCCGTTTGCAAAATCGCCTGAAAGCACATCGGAAGACGACTTGTCGATTACGAACATAATATCAGTTATGTTCTCTTCTACTTCTCCGGGGATGGAGAGTGTTACGTCTGTGTATCTATTGTCATAGAGAGGAGTTGCTGTTTTGGATTTATTATAATCGTTGGGACCTGTCGGATCTTCCGGAATTACGATATATTCAACGTAGGGTATCGGGAAGAGCTCAGGAGCACCTTCTTTTCCATCGCTATCGACGGGATAGAGCTTTGCTTCTTGGTTAGTATTGACTTTATGCTTACCGTCTTCATCAGAGCGGTCGGTCAATTTCAAGGAATATGTGAGCGTGATGTTGGAATATTTAACGATATTGGTATCGAAGATCCATTCGAAATATTCGCCTTCTTTTCCGTCACCCACATAATAGTTCATTCTGAACGTGGGGGCTGCGCCTTCTTTTTCGGAGAAGGTATAGGAATAGGTTGCGCCGTCAACAGCTGTTTCAAGCTTTGTTGTGTGGTATGTTTTACCCAAGTATGTGAGAACGGGGTGTTTTTGGATGCCGTCGATCTCATCTACGAAATCAAAGTTACCTTCTTTTTCATCATAGCCGATCTTATCAACTACTTTGGAGCCTTCGGAGAGAGAGTAAAGTACTTTATTCTCGATAGGAGTGATCCAATCCAACGAGCTGAAGCTGAATGTCGGAGCCTCGCCGCCGGCAAGGTAGTTCATAAAGCTATGTCCGATATATTGGTCACCTGTTTTCCAAGAGGTTAGCGGTTTTGCTGCCTGTGTATCGTCATAACCGTTTGTTGAATAGTAGTTCAACGGATTATAAACGGAATAGCAATTATAGCCGAGACCATCGTATTGGATATAGTTTCCATTTTCATCTTTAAGAATGCTTGTGAATTTTTCTCCAACTTTTGTGCTCATTTGTTGGAAAACAACGTATGCCTCGTATTGAGCACGTTCGTATCCGAATGCATGAGCAGAAGCGGAGCCTGCTACTGTAGGATTTATAGCTGCAGAGGGCAAATTGATGATCTTATTACCGGGGATATCATCTGCGCCGGGGTTGAGGATCGAATTTCCTGCATAGTAATATGTGTATCTGCCATTATTGGGATTCAAAGTTCCCGCTGCTCTGTTATTATTAGCAGCAAACACGTTATACGGTTGAGACAATGTATATACGTAATCATTTTGGTCTGCTTCGATCCATTTCAATACGTCTTGCCAATATTTGCCCCAATCGTCTTTTCCGTTTTCGTCGTTATACCACACCGGAACAGGATATGTGTTATTGTTAGCGTTTCTGAAATATCTCCAGGTTCTATCGCTATAGAAAAGATAACCGTTATGGCTAACCGGTACAGTTGCCGCATTTCCGTTGTCTGCATCAAAGAAATACGTGAGACCTGTGCTGATAGCGATGAGGTGCTTACGTTCAGGAGCTACGTCGGTGTCAGCCATCAACATATCTCTTGCTGTGATCAAGGAGCTTTCCAAGTTGATACCGCCATACACTCTTTCACATTCCTCGAGTGCAATCGCGATAATATACTCCATATCGGTTACGAGAAGCTCATCTTTTTCCCATTCAAGAAGCTTTGCCTCGTATTCTTCTCTTCTTTTATTAAAATCTTCTTCCGATTCGGTATACTGTTTTCCATCATTGTATCTATCATCAAAACGGTAATCAGCCATTTTGTTTCCGGGAACAGTATCCTTCATTTCAGTGAGAGGAAGAACGATCTCATCATCGGTTGTATGAGAAAAACCAACGATACCGAGTTTTATTTTAGCTTTCGTTCCGTCAACTGCTGTATTGAGTTTATTCAACAATTGAGTCATATACTCTATATTTTCGGACGGTCTGTGTCCCAATATAAGAACGACATCGGAATCGAGCTCCGTCTCCTCGCCGCCAACCGTTAAGGTCACGTCGGTATAGTCGTTTTTATAAAGCGGTGTTGCCGTTTTATCGTATGCAAATTTATTATTTGAGTTATCAACGTCTATTTTTCCCGCAGAGCCGTTGACGACTTCTTTTTCACTTGCCGAAACGATAATAGCCGATGTACAGATCATACTGAGTATCATACTGAACACCAAAACAAGAGAAATTATCTTTTTCATTACTTTATATCCTTTCAAGGTTATAGTTAAGTTTTTCACTTTACGAGTGTAAGTATATCAACATCAAGTTACATTTTTAGTTATATTTTGGTTATTTTTAAATTAATTTTGACTTTTTTTAATTTTTTTCGTAACTTTTGTGGTTTTTTATTCGGTTAATGCGCTATCGACCAACAAAAGAAGTTCGAGGACACTTCTGAAGCTTTCCTCAGTTCTGCCTTCATGCCAAGTCACCGAGCCTTGCCAGCTCGCGTTTTGGCGGAAGAGGAGGCGGATCGAGAAGGTCGCCAATTTTCCCTCTTTAACGTCATCGTCTGTTTGGGACGCTTTGAGAGGGATATTCGATGGGCGGAAGACTCTTCGTTCCGAGAAGGATTGGGGACAGTTCATTTCTTCCAAGATGAGCTCTATTTTTTTCAGAAGGTCGATGACTCCCGTGAACTCTACACCCTTTTCGAGATAATTATTATATATTCGTCCGTGGGGGATCTTTTTTTCATATTCGTCTATACAGACGACGGTTATTCGGAAGGAATTATCAAGCACTTGATTCTTAATGATACTCATAATTATAATACACTCCATTTTGATAGTTTGATTATATTCCCTCTCGGTCACATTTTCGGTCACTTTTCAACTCTTTTGGATATTTCACCCAAAAAAGTAAGGACCTCAGCTTTTTGAGGTCCTTTTTTGTATTCAGTTCATTGCACTGTCTATCAACAGCAGCAGCTCGAGAACGCTTCTGAAGCTTTCTTCGGTGTTGCCCTCGTGCCACAAGACTGAGCCTTGCCAGCTCGCGTTTTGGCGGAAGAGGAGCCGCACGGAGAACGTTGCCATCTCGCCACCGTTTACGTCATCATATAGCATTGATGAGCTGATCGGGGTCGTTTGAGCCGTAAACATCCTACGCTCCGAAAACGCTTGGGGGCAATTCATCGTTTCAACGAGCGTTTCGATCGTTTTCAAGAATTCCATTACTCCGACGAACTCGACACCTGTTCCGAGGTAGTTATTATATATTCGTCCGCGAGGAATGTTGTTTTCGTATCCATCGATACATATTAAGCTTGTTCTGAGTGAATTACCGTATACTTGTGCTTTCATTTATCTTTTCTCCGTTTCATTAGATAGATCAGATCTGGATATCTCTTCTGCGGCGCATTGCTGTCAATATGCCGATGAGAGCTGATGTGATAGTCATTATGAGTAGTGCTGTTATGCTCTTATCTCCTGTTGCGGGAGGTGCGAGAGGTGTGCTCTCTTCGGGGATCTCCTCAAGGATGCTGTTATAGAATTCGATCGCGTCTGCGCCTTCTACTGCAGCTACGAGCTTATCGCCCTCGCGAGTTACGGTCACGGTGATCTCGAACACTGTTTCGTCATATTCGATCGTTTCATCGTTGCCTTTTACTTCGACTACGGTATACTTATATTCGCCTGCTTTATCAAACACGAGTGTTTTGAATACGAATCTGCCGAACTCATCGCTTGTTACTGTTTCGATGACTGTTTCGCCATCCATAAGTGCGAATTCGAAGCCGCCTGCAAGCTCGCCGTCGAGGTATTTGTCGCCCTCAAGCGTTACCTCTGCGGGTTCGACTGTCTTATTATTGAAGATGATCTCTTCACTTGATTCAACTGCTGCAACGAATTTGTCGCCGTCTCTGGTCACTGTGATAACAACGTCGATCTCTTTTGCATCGTAGACTATTTGATCGTCGTTGCCGATGACCTCTTTGATGACGTACTCGTATTTGCCGGATCTATCGAAGGTGATCGCGCTGAAGGTATATTTACCGAATTCATCGCTCGTTACTGTTTCGAGGATCTCTCCGTTTTGCATAATTGCAAATTCAAATCCGCCTGCAAGCGTGCCGTCGAGGTATTTCTCGCCGCCGAGTGTTACCTCGGTGGAGGACGTTGTTTTGTTGTTGAATACGATCGCTTCGCTTGTTTTTACTGTTGCGACGTAGTCTTCGCCTTCACGGATAACGGTTACAACTACTTTGATCTCTTTTTCGTCGTATACTATTTGCTCATCGTCGCCGAGGACCTCTTTGATGACGTACTCGTACTCACCCGATCTGTCAAACTCAAGAGCGCTAAACGTGAACTTACCGTTTTGGCTTCCCACTGTTTCGATCACTCTGTCGCCTTGCATAAGAACGAACTCATAGCCGTCTGCAAGCTCGCCGTCGAGGTATTTTTCACCCTCGAGTGTGATCTCTGTGGAGGATACTGTTTTATTATTGAAGACGATGGCTTCGCTTGTTTCGATAGCTGCAACGAATTTGTCGCCTTCTCTTGTTACTGTTACGGTTACTTTGATCTCTTTTTCGTCGTATACAATATACTCTTCATCTCCAAGCACCTCTTTGATGACGTATTCGTATTTACCTGACTTATCATAGGAAAGCTCGTTGAAGCTGAACTTGCCGTTTTCGCTGGTTGCGGTCGAGATCGCTCTATCGCCTTGCATGAGAACGAATTCAAAGCCGTCTGCGAGCTCGCCATCGAAGTATTTTTCACCCTCGAGGATCACTTTTGCAGGAGCGGTCGTCTTATTGTTGAAGATGATCTCTTCACTTGATTCAACTGCTGCAACGAATTTTTCGCCGTCTTTGGTTACCGTGATAGCTACCTCGATCTCTTTTTCGTCGTATACGATCTGCTCGTTATCATCGATAACCTCTTTTATAACGTATTCATATTTACCCGTGCTATCGAACGTGAGAGCCGAGAAGGTATATTTACCGTTTTTGCTTTCCACTGTTTCGATCGCTCTGTCGCCTTGCATAAGGACGAACTTAAATCCGTCTGCGAGTATTCCGTCGAAGTATTTTACTCCGCCGAGAGTTACTTCTGCAGGTGTTGTCGTTTTGTTGTTGAAGACGATGGCTTCGCTCTTTTCAACATTTGCAACGAATTTTTCGCCTTCTCTTGTTACCGTTACGGTTACTTTTATCTCTTTTTCGTCATAGACGATCTTTTCGTCGTTGCCGAGGACTTCTTTTATTGTATACTCATATACGCCGGACTTATCGAAGGTAAGCGCTCCGAAGGTGAACTTTCCGTTTTCGCTCGTTACTGTTTCGATCGCTCTGTCGCCTTGCATAAGTACGAATTCGAAGCCGTCGGTGAGGATACCGTCGAGGTATTTTTCACCATCGAGGACAACTGTTGCGGGTGTTGTTGTTTTATTGTTAAAGATGATCTCCGCGGGAGTGGATACGCTGACTCTGAGAGCGTTACCCTCTCTTGTTACGGATACTTTTACTGTATATACTGTTTCGTCATATACGACTGTTTCGTCGTTTTCAACGATCTCATATACTGTATACTCATATTCGCCGACCAATGTGTAGTCTATCTTAGCGAACGAGAACGTTCCGTCTTCACCGCTCGTTGCGATGTCGATGACCTCGCCGTTTTGAGCGAGAGCAAATTTGTAGCCTGAAACTGCTGCGCCGTCAAAGAATTTCTTGCCGCCGAGGACGATCTCTGTCGGAGCTACGGGTCTGTTGTTAAAGTCGAGAGAGCCGTCGTATTTTTCGTTATCCTTTTGGTAGGATACGTTTGCAACGAATTTGTCGCCTTCTCTGGTAACAACGATCACTGCCGTATACAATACCTTATCATATACTACGTTGATATCATCGCCTTCGATCTCACAGATCTGATACTCAAATCTATCGATGCTGTTGAAGGTCAATTTTTCGAAAGCAAATTTTCCGTTTTCGTCGCTCTTTACCGTCTCGATGATCTCGCCGTTTTGAACGAGTGCGAATTCATAATCTGCCGCGGGTCTGCCGTTGAAATATTTGTTACCGCTCAATACTACTTCTGCGGGAGTTGTTGTTTTGTTGTTGAACACGATCGCATCGACCTTTTCGTTGCCGAGGATGTATTCAACTGTTGCTTCGAAGCTATCACCTACTCTTGATACGGAAATGATCACGATGTACTCAGCCATATCGTAGACGATATTGGCGTTATTGTCGGTGACTTCCTTCACGATATAACCATATACTCCGGACTTATCAAAGGTAAGCTCGTTGAAGCAGAAGCTTCCGTTTGCGTCGCTTGTTGCCGTATCGATGACCTTGCCATCAGCCAAAAGCTCGAAGCTATAGCCAGCGGTGAGCTTTCCGTCGAAGTATTTTTGACCTTCGATCACTGCGTGGGCGGACTCGGTCGTTTTGTTTGCAAAAACGATGGAATTTACGGGAGTGCCGTTTTTGGTATATTTTACGTCCGCCTTGAACTCTTCTCCAACGCGAGCTACTGTTACGACTACCGTATATACGGTCTCGTCATATACGATGCACTCGTCGTCTCCGAGGACTTCTTTTACGTTATAGATGTACGTTCCTGATTTCTCGAAGCGAAGTGTTTTGAATTGGAAGCGTCCGTTCTCGCATACTGCGGAATCGATCGTTTCACCGTTTTGCACAAGAACGAACTCAAAGCCGTCTGCTTTTTCGCCATCGAAGAGCTTTTCGCCATCGATCGTTACTTCTGCGGGAACAGTCGTTTTGTTATTAAAGATGATCTTTCCGTCGTATTCGGCGTCGTTCTTTTCGTAGGTTACGTATGCTACGTATTTGCCGCATTCTCTTTCGATCGAAAGGTTAACAGTATATATGGTCGTGTCGAATACGATGCCTTCATCATCGGTAGCGACCTCATTAACTGTAAATCTATGGGTCGATTCGATATCGAACATCATCGGATCGAAGGAAAATCTTCCGTTTTCGTCGCTTTCAGCTACTGCGATGACCTTTCCGTTTTGTACGAGCTCGAATTTGTAGCCCTTTGCGGGTACGCCGTCGAGGTTTTTGATACCTTCGATAACTACTTCTACGGACTCGGGACGTTTGATATGGATATCGGGTACAACGATGGGTTTTTCACGCTCTACACCGTAATTATCGGTATAGGTTATTTTTGTTGTTCCGTTTGCGGGATAGTTTTCGTCAAACTCGAAGCCTTCTTCTTCGACGTCTGCAGTTACCTCATACTTGAGTTGATAGGAATCGGATCTGAGGAGTGCGCCGTCCTTCAAGAACCATGTGAGCTTATAGATAACGCCGGACGTGTTGCCGAGGACGTGTTCCCCGCCGTTTGCATATTCGCTTTCCGGAACGAGCTCAACGATGACAGGTAGGTCCTTCTTCGTCGGGCGAAGATCTTCTTCAACGAGCCAGCCGTCTTTTGCTGTCCAAATCACGATACCCGTATCTGTATCGACTATTTTGATGCTTGTGGGATCAAGGTTTACCCATTTGCTCATATAGTCTGTTACAACTACGTTATTATAGGGAGTTTTGGAAAGTGTTTCAAGGGTTTCCTTTAACGCTTCCGTCAAGGTGCTTACGCTTGTGGATTGGACGAACGTTGAATTGGGAACCTTTGTCATCCAATTTGAACGATGATCGTTACCGTATCTTACGATATAGAGTTTATCGATCTTTTCATGTTGAGCACACTTTGCTGCTTCTATTGCTGCATAGTAGCCTTTATGATCTACTTTATCAATTTTTATTGTATCTGTTGCGATGCCTGAAGCTCCGAGGAGGTAATAGAAGGTATTAAAGAGGTAATAGCCTGTTGCCTTTTCATAGTCAACGTAGGCATATTCTGCAATATATACCGGATACTCTACGCCTTCCGTCAAGCCTGCGAATTTATAGAAATCCTTATAGATCTGCAAGATCCATTGTTGAGCCTTAGTTTTACCATGCTCATTCGTTTCATTAATATATGCGTTTGCTGCTGCAAGGTAGGGAGATCTTTTAGCTTCTGCTTCCGCTACGAGATTATTGATCTCTTGGATCCTTGCGTTTTTGGTTATATATTCTTCGCTTGTTTTATCCTTTATTGCTTTAAGCTCATTTTGAAGAGTGGTTTTCTCTGCGTTGAGAGCTTTGATCTCATATTTATACTCGGTTACCTTTTCCCAATTTGCGAGGAGGTCATCGAGATCGTCGCCATAGAGCGCTTTCGTTACGTCGCTGATAGTTTCCCAGCCGAAAACGATCGCTTCCAGCTCTTCGGTGTGTGCGCCGTACGCATTACCTGCAGATGCATTTTCAGCAACGCCTATCCAATCGACCTTTTCGGAGTTGAGGTTTGCACCGCCGTCGGAAAGGAAGATCACGTTTACTTCGCCGAGAGTATCGTCGTGCTCGTCGAGATACCATTGTATTCCCTCGAATGCACCGTCGCAGTTTGTTGCCGAACGGCCATAGAGGAGTCCGCCGGGTTTACCGGGTAATTTTTCTGCCAATTCTTGTACGGTCGTAACGTGCTCGAGAACAACGTTAGGGCTGATACCGAATGACATCAGAGTGAGTTGTGTATGTCCGCTGCCGTCGAGTACTGTTTCTCCGATAGCGAGGATAGTTTCTTTCATATCCTCCCACTCTTCATCCATTGAGTAGGAGCCGTCAACCATCAAGATGACCTCGTCGTGTTCGATCTCCGCATCGCCGCCGGGCACCTCGATAGTAACCTCGAAGCGATCGGTCTTGCAATCAACAAACAAGGATTCTTTTGTTCCGTCAAGCTCGTCTTGAACGTTGAATTCCACTTTATAATTGAGCGTAACATCGACGTCGTGTTTACCGTTTGCGATACCGACAAGAGTTTGAGAGGTCAACTCATCTCTAAGCTCGGAGGTATAGAGATATGCATTTTGGGTGAGGATCTGTTCACCAACGATGCGCACATTGAGGTTTTGTTCGCCTTCATGGAGGGGAAGATCTTCAAACATATATCTGCCATCGCCTTTTTCAACGAGCTTGATCTCGCCCGGCTTCAAATTGCCGACGATCCTGCCGACTGCGATCACGTTTCCGTTAGCGTCGATGATCTCTGCGGTAAGGCTATCACCTCTGAGGTTGCTCGGGAGCACTTCCATTGTAAAGGAGAGTGTGCAATTGAATACGTCGTTTGTTTTATCGTTATCAAGATTATTGGGATGATTCTTTATTGTTTGATAGGGGATTATTTCGAGGTTCTTTATAAAGTTATTCTTATTGATGATCGTATCCGCGGTCGTGTTTTCTGCGGGTGTCGGATCAAGGTTTATAAGATGGTTATAAAGCTTGAAGAGAAGATCTACTGCGGCTTTATCGGGCTCTACGCTGGACGTGTATGCGTTCATAACCTTTGTTGTCCAATACGTATTAACGACCTTGATACCGCTCATTGCGTTACTGAAATTCCAGATAGCAAACTGTGTTGCCGACAATGCTATACCATCGGTGAGAGCATTGATCTCTTCATCTGTAAATTTCTTCGAATCACGCATCATCTTTTTGATGTTTTCGATGCTGCCGACACCGCTTGGTGTTCCCCAATAACCGTTGAGAACGATCGAACGGATCATTTCGGCTTGATCTTTTGTATAATAGGTAGCGTCTTGGACGTTCTCTATATTATAAAAGTATGCCTTTTGGGTAGGAGTTATTTGGTCAGCGCAATATGCGGTGATCAATTTCTTTGTTTCGGAATCTTGAAGTGTAAACTGTTGAACATAGTCGTAGCGTGCGGGGAATTTTCCCTCTACATACGTTCCGTTGAGATAAAGTCCGTTTACCATCAACTTTCTGCTCGTGAAGTTCTTCAAAGCAGATCCTGCATAGTAGGATACGCCGTTCGCGTCGGTATACATAGGCGTTTCGTTCGGGTAACTCGCTTGCTTTTCTGTAAATACGCTCGCGACAATATAGTTACTCAAAACGTTTGAGCCAACGTATACGTAACCGTAGCCCTCTTTCTTTTCGGTTACTTCGTTTAGATCCTTTCCTGTTGAGAAAAGGTTATTTTTATCATTCGGCACAGCAGAGCTATGGATATATTCCAAATCGCTTGGAACATTATCTCCGCTTGCAAGGGCTGTTATTTGAACCGTCAAAAAGCTCATCAGCATACAGAAGACAAGCAAAATCGACGTTGACTTTTTAATAATAGTTTTCATACTGACACCTCATTAAAAAATTTTTACTTCCTTTTGTTTGGTGGCAGTATAATACTTCAAAGTTACATTTTTGGTCACATATTGGTTATATTTTAAAATAAAATATATTTATTTTAATTATTTTGTGATTTTTTGTAACTTTTTTGATTATATTTTGAAATTGAGTGCCAATGAAGCGGGATATTTGAAGGGATATACGGAAGCAGAGGACGTTTGTGCAGCGGCACGAGGATATGGGTTTGATCTTTCTTCATTAATTATATTATAAATATAACCATTTGTTGAGAAACGGGTATTGACGATAATGTATTATAGGTGTATAATGAAATTTAGTTTATTATGATATAATGGCAGAAGAGGTGGTTTTATGCTATTCGGAAAGCATATCAACCGATACTATATTCGCTATTTCCCTGCACTTTTATTTGGGCTTGTGGCGTTGGTTATGGTTGACTATATGCAGCTGAAGATTCCTGAATTCTACCGCATGGTAGTTAATGGAGTCACTTATGGAAACAATATTGTCGATGGGATAAGCGTTCCGTTTGATATGGACTTTTTGCTCGACAAGGTATGTCTTCCGATGATATTGGTTATTATCTGTCTCATTGTTGGACGTTTTCTTTGGAGGATCTGCTTCCGCGGTGCTGCGGTAAAGATGGAAACTCATCTTCGCGGTCGTATGTTCGACCATTGCAAGGATCTCTCTCAGCAATATTACCAAGTCAACAAGGTCGGAAACCTTATGACCTTATTCACAAACGATCTTGAAACGGTTCAAGATTGCTTTGGTTGGGGCGTTCTGATGTTTTGCGATGCAGTTTTTCTCGGTTTATTCGCGATCCTCAAGATGTATCGTATGGACCCTGTTTTGACGTTGTTCTCGACGATCCCGATGATCTTTTTGCTCGGTATCGGTGCGCTTCTCGACCATCAGCTTGAAAGCCGTTGGGACAAGCGTCAGGCGGCGTTTTCATCGCTTTCGGATTTCTCTCAAGAGACGTTTTCGGGAATTGCCGTTATCAAGGCTTTTGTTAAGGAAACCATTCAAGTATTATCGTTCAAAAAGCTCAACAAGACCAACGAGGACACGAACGTTTCTCACACGAAGCTTGCGACTCTTCTTATGATACTCGTTACGCTTTTCGTTGAATCCGTTATTTGCGTCATTCTCGGATATGGCGGTTATCTCGTTTACAAGGGACAATTTGACGCCGGACAGCTCGTTGAATTTATTGGATATTTTACCTCTATCGTTTGGCCTATTATGGCTGTTTCACAGCTTATTGAGATGCATTCACGCGGTAAGGCATCGCTAAAGCGTATTGGCGAGCTTTTAGAGGCGCAGCCTGACGTTAAGGATCGCGAGGGAGTTATTGAACCTGAGTCGCTTTCGGGAGAGATCGAGTTCAAGGGCTTGACGTTCCGCCATCCCGGTGCTGAATACGATGCTTTGACCGATCTTTCTTTCAAAATAAATGCAGGAGAGCACGTTGGTCTTATCGGTAAGACAGGTGCGGGTAAGACGACCGTCGTTGATCTTATTCTTCGTACATACAACGTGCCGGACGGAACGATCTTTATTGACGGATACGACGTGAACTCAATTCCGATAAAGACAGTCAGAAAATTTGCATCCTACGTTCCGCAGGACAATTTCCTTTTCAGTGATACCATTGAAAACAACATTGCATTTGCTTGTGACAACAAGGATATTGAGTCTGTTGTCGAGGCTGCCAAGATGGCTGACATCCACGGCAACATTACCGAATTTGCCGACGGATACGAGACTATACTCGGTGAGCGCGGAGTTACCGTTTCGGGTGGTCAAAAGCAACGTATCTCGATCGCACGTGCACTCTTGAAGGATGCGGGAATACTTATTCTTGACGACTCGGTTTCCGCCGTTGACGTTAAGACGGAAAAGATCATTCTCGAAAATCTTCGCAAGGTACGCGAAGGAAAGACGACCATACTTATTGCGCACCGTATTTCGACCATCGAATCGATGGACAAGATAATCTTCATTGATGACGGGCGCTTGGTTGACGTCGGAAGCCACGAGGAGCTTTATGAAAGATGCGATGAGTATCGCAACATGGTTGAGCTTCAAAAGCTCGACGACGAGGAAGCAGAGGTGAAGGCTGATGCGTGAATTTTTGCCTCTTATTATTGTTGGTGCTGTTTTGGGTGTTTTCTCGATCATACTCATTATGGCATTTATGAAGATCAAAAACCAAAAGGAAGCTATCGGCTTCGACAGATTTATGGATGACGGCGAGATAACGAGGCGGTTGCTTCGTTATGCGAAGCCTTATTGGAAAAGCTTTCTTTTAGTTTTGTTTGTAATGCTGTTTTCTATCTCATATGATATAATCGCGCCGATATTGATGGGCGAGATCGTTAACATCATCAAAGCCGATTTTGAGTTGACGGAGCTTTATAAGCTCGTTGGTATTTATGCGAGCATTCTTATTGTTTCGCTCGTTTGCTCGTACGTTCAAGCAATTACTTTGCAGAAGACGGGACAAAAGATCATATCTCAGATACGTGAGGATCTTTTCACCCACATACAGAGTCTCTCGCACAATCAACTCAACGGTATCCCCGTTGGTAAGCTTGTTACTCGCGTTACGAACGACACGGGTGCTATCTCGATGATGTTTACCAATCTTATCGTGAACCTCGTTAAGAACTGCTTTATCATCGTCGGAGTTCTCGTTGCGATGCTTTGTCTCAACTATATGCTTACGCTTATGGTTTTGTGCTTCGTGCCGTTTATCGTTCTGTTTACCATTATTTTCCGCAAATTCTCACGTAAGGCTTACCGCAAGGTGAAGGATGGAACTACGTACATCAACACGTTCCTTTCGGAAAACCTTTCGGGTATGAAGATCATTCAAAGCTTCAACCGTGAGGAGCAAAAGAAGTATGAGTTCGACAAGAAAAATGAGGCGCTTGGCAAATCGAAGCAGGGCGAGATGCTCGTTTTCAGTATTTTCCGTCCGCTCGTTTATATGCTTTACGTTTCGAGCGTGCTTTGCCTTCTGTATCTTGCGGCGAGAAACTACATCAAGGATTTCTCGTTCCTCGGTCAAGTTATTACGAGCAATCTCGTTGTTACGTTCTACTCATACATAAACAAATTCTACAACCCGATACAAAACCTTGCAGAGCAATTTAACTGGCTCCAGTCGGCGTTTGCTTCGGCAGAAAAGATATTTACGATCTTCGATATGGTGCCCGAGGTTGCTGATGCAGAGGATGCCGCCGAGCTTGAAAGCGTTGATGGTAACATTGAGTTCAAGGACGTTTGGTTCGCATACAAGCCCGACGAATGGGTGCTCAAGGGTGTTTCGTTCACTGTTAAGGCAGGAGACACGATCGCGTTCGTTGGTTCGACGGGATCGGGTAAGACGACTATTCTTTCGCTTCTCTGCCGCAACTGGGATATTCAGAAGGGACAGATACTCGTTGACGGGCACGACATCAGAACGATCAAGAAATCGTCCTTACGCCGTCATTTCGGTCAGATGCTTCAAGACGTATTCTTGTTCTCGGGAACTATTCGCTCGAACATACTTTTGGGTGCTGAGGGGATAAGCGATGATGAGGTCATGGAGGCGTGCCGCTACGTTAATGCCGACCACTTTATCGACAAGCTTTCGCTCGGACTCGACGAGCCTGTTCGCGACAGAGGAAACAACTTCTCCGCCGGTCAAAGACAGCTTCTCTCTTTTGCACGTACTATCGTTCACAAGCCATCGGTTATGATTCTTGATGAGGCAACGGCAAACATTGACACAGAGACCGAGCTTCTTATTCAAGACTCGCTTGAAAAGATGATGAATATCGGAACGATGCTGATGGTTGCGCACAGGCTTTCGACTATTCAGCACGCTGACAAGATACTCGTTCTTTCTCACGGTGAGATAATTGAACAAGGTAACCACGCTGAGCTTCTTGAGAAAAAAGGACACTATTACGGACTTTACCGTATGCAATTTGAAAAGGAAGCAAAGAAAAAAGAATTAAAGATATAGAATAAAAAAACAGAGCTTGCTATAATTCGCAAGCTCTGTTTTGTTTTATTCAAGATTACAATCGCGCAATATGATATTTTCTCTCGGGAAGATCTCGGGGTAGGCATTGGTCTTATTATAGGTATTGCCGTAGATCTGAAGGTTTTGGGTATTATTGGACTCTATTGAAGGAGCACCGAAGGAATCGAAGGTACAATCATAGATCGACACGTTTTTATGCACCGGTGCTTTACTGTTTTCGACTCTCGGTGTGATGCTTATTGCGGCGCAATTATCGGAATAGCCGCAATTCACGAAGTGGCAACGGCGGATGGTCACATCCTCTGCGGGCTGGCTTTCGAGATACTCCATTCCGAACGGCTGCATATGGATACCCGAGGAGGAATTATGGAAGGTACAATCCTCTATTACGACCTTACCTTTGGTTGCGACGAGGAATCCGCGGGGGCGGTTATTTCCCGTTACTACGTTATGGATGTGCGTTTCGCTGAGGACGGCGGTTATATTATCGATAAAAAACTCAGTATCGACGGAATCGATGATTTCTCGGTCGAAGGTCAACACTCTATCGTTTTTGTCGGGACGTTCGGTGATATCGACGATGACGGCTCGCATTACCTCTTCATACGAGGTGACCTTTTGGAAGCTTACTGTATCGCCGACTCGCAAGAATTGTTTATGGTTACACTCCGTTCTTGCGGCAAGGACGTTCTTTCCGAGGCGCTCAGTAATTTTTGAATACATACCGTGGATATTCGTTCCGTCATCAAGCATATTTTCAAACACACAATTCTTTATTTCGAGCTTACCCATACAGCAGACGAAATGAGTTGCGTCTGCGCTGCACGAGACGACTCGCTTTGGGTCGTAGCCTTTTTCGCCCTCGCGGCGAAGTCTTATTCTTACACCGTCGAGCGTTGTGTCTTTCGAAAGCTGACCGACAACGACCATTGCGCCGCTATCGAAGAAATCGATATTTTGAAGCGTTACGTTCTCGCAATTCTCGAAGAATACACCGACACACGGTCTTCCGTCGTTAAGGAAGGTCATCACGTTACCGACACGAGGCATTTTTTTGTTCGGCATATAGACTCTTATTGTTTTTTCATCGAGGTTTTCTATCCAAAAGCTTCCTGTATATCCGTTGTCGGTGTAGTTTGCGATATCCTCCACCTTTTCGCGCTTCAACGCATAATAACGTGCATTATATGCAGGTTCGCGCAGGACGGCATCATATTCAGTCAAGAGATGGTATGGGCTTTCGAAGGTATAGTATGGTGTATATGCATCGAGTCTTCCATTCTCGGTATGGATCGGGAAGGCTTCCCTATCTATTTCGCAATCGAACCATTTTTCATCATCGTTGGCGTTTACGATAAGTCCTTCGGTATGGAACGGGCGTTCATAGGAGACGGTGAAGTTTTTCAAGGTGATATTTTTTGAACGTTCTATTGCAAACGGGCTGACAAGACCGTGGAAGATGAAATCGGAGCCTGAGCCGTCGATGGTGATATTTTCGGTATCGAACAAAGGAAACGCGATATTCTTCACCGTTATGCTGCCATATGGTGCGCAAAGTCTTTTTTCGGTATGCTTTTCATAAAAGTGATATTCGCCCTTATCGAAGCTTACTATACCGCCCTCTCGCTTTGCATCGTTCAATGCGGCTATCACGGCAGGGGTACAATCGCCACCGTCGAAGAGATGAACATATTCGCTTATATTATATATTTTTTTCATACTATACCTCTTTTAACGTTTTATTAATTGGATTATATAATAATAAAAAAAGGATGTCAAGAAAAAAATGAAGCTTCACAAAATTCTGTGAAGCTTCTATTCTAATATTATTTATTCTTAACGTGGACGTCGAGTTGGTTATAGGGGATCTCTACACCATTTGCATCGAATTCAGCCTTGACTGTCTCGTTGAGGTCAAAGTTTACTGTCCAATAATCAGCGTTATTTACCCACGTTCTCAAGGTAAACTGCAATGCGCTGTCGCCGTGTGTTACAAGGCCAACGAAGGGGATCGGGTCTTTAAGCACGAGGGGATGTGTAACTGCCGCCTTGATGAGAAGCTTCTTAACGAGCTCGATATCGCTATCATATGCAACGGAGAACGTGAAATCGACACGTCTGATATCCTTTGCGCTATAGTTTGTGATATTGCTGTTGGAGAGTGCTCCGTTGGGAACGGTGATCTTTTTGTTATCGGGTGTTGTCAAGGTGGTATAGAAGAATCCGATATCATCAACAGTTCCGCTTACGCCGTTTGCATCGATATAGTCGCCAATAACGAATGGTTTATTGATGAGGATAAGAATACTGCCTGCGATATTGCTGAGAGAGCCTTGGAGTGCCAAGCCGATCGCTACACCTGCTGAGCCGAGCACGGTGATGAATGATGCGGCGGGGATACCGATGATACCTGCTGCAACGATCACTATCACCACGTAGCAAAGCACTTTCACGGTGTTGAGCAAAAATCTTTTCACTCCGACGTCAAGGTTTGAGATCTTGTTGGCTTTTTCCATTAATTTGATTACTAACTTTACAAGATAGATGCCTACGAACACTACGACTGCCGCCCAGATGAGCTTGAAGCCGAATGACATTGCGAGGTTATAGAGAAAGTTAGCGATGTCTTTTAAAACGTTCATTTTTTCATTACCTTTCTAATTGTTTATTGATGTGGGTCTGTAGGTTTGAAAGCTTTTCGCTTTCCATTGGTTTTGTTGTTAACAGTGGGTTTTTGATCGCGAGTCGTTCATATTTCTCAAATCCCATTGTATGAAACGGGAGGAGCTTATATTTCTCGAGTGTAGTATAGCTTTTGGCGATATCGATATATTTATTCAACACGTCGACATTATCGTTGATGTTAGGAACTATTACCGTTCGCAGCCAAAGGCGTTTTTTTATTTTCTCACAATGATCGAGAAAAGCCTTCACTCTTTCGAACGACCCGTTAGTATATTTTTTATAGCTTTCTTCGTCCCAAAATTTCAGGTCACAGATCACGAGATCTGCTCCTTCAATTGCTTTTTTTACGTCATCTGTCAGCTCGACACACCCCGAGGTATCAAGCGCATAGCCGATCTCCTCTTTTTTCAGGTGCTGACTTATTTCATTGATCTCTTTGCTTTGAAGAAGCGGTTCTCCTCCGCTGAAGGTCACGCCTCCTCCGTTTTTGAAATACGGCTTATAACGAGCGATCTTTTTGGCAACTGTCTCGACCGATATATCATCGCCGCCCGATTCCCAAGTATCAGGATTATGGCAATAGACACATCTTAGCGGACAGCCACGCAAAAACACACAATATCTCACTCCGTCGCCGTCAACTGCGGCAGCAGATTCAAAGGAATGTATTCTCATTATACTTTTTCGTGGAAGGTGCGTTTGATCACTTCTTCCTGTTTATCTCTCGTGAGCTTATTGAAATTCACGGCATAGCCGCTGACTCTTATCGTTAAATTCGGATAGAGGTTCGGATCGTTCATTGCATCGATCAGCTTTTGGCGATTCAGGACGTTCACGTTGAGGTGGTGAGCATCTTGAGCAAAATAGCCATCGAGGACGGTCACAAGGTTTTCAATTCTGCTTTCATCGTCCTCGCCGAGTGCTTCGGGCACGATGGAGAACGTATTCGAGATACCGTCACGGCAGCAATCGTAATCAAGCTTTGCAACGGAGTTGAGGCTTGCGAGTCCTCCCTCTTTATCTCTACCGTGCATTGGGTTCGCACCGGGTGCGAAGGGCTCACCCTTCTTTCTTCCGTCGGGAGTGCTTCCCGTCTTTTTACCGTATACGACGTTTGAGGTTATGGTGAGGATAGAAAGGGTGTGGACCGCGTTTCTATAGGTAGGTGTTTTGCAAAGCTCATTATAGAAATACTCTACGATCCATTGGGCGATCTCGTCTGCCCTGTCGTCATCGTTTCCGTATTTTGGGAACTCACCTTCTACGCTGAAGTCGGTCACAAGTCCGCGTTCGTCGAAAACGGGGGTGACTTTCGCATATTTTATTGCACTGAGGCTATCGGTGAGGACGGATAGTCCGCTTATTCCGAACGCCATCAAACGACCTACCTTTGTGTCGTGGAGCGACATCATGAGACGTTCATATGCATATTTATCGTGCATATAGTGGATAACGTTCATAGTTTCAACATAGAGCTTCGCCATCCAAGAACAATATTTTTTGAACGTTTCGATGACATCATCATATTTGAGGACGTCATTTTTACAGGTCTCGCCAACAGGTCCGACCTGTTCTCCGTATATCTCGTCCTTACCGCCGTTGAGGGACATCAAAAGCACCTTCGGGAGATTACATCTTGCGCCGAAGAACTGCATTTGCTTTCCGACCTTCATTGCCGAAACGCAGCAAGCGATCGCGTAATCGTCGCCATAGCGGGGGCGCATTACGTCATCGTTTTCGTATTGTATCGAGTCAGTATCGATCGACACCTTTGCACAAAAATCCTTGAACGGCTTCGGAAGATCCTCGGACCAAAGCACTGTTATATTCGGTTCGGCGTTCGGACCGAGGTTATAGAGTGTTTGAAGCACACGGAAATCCGTTTTCGTTACGAGCGTTCTTCCGTCGAGCGACATACCGCCTTGCGACGAGGTCACCCACACGGGATCTCCCGCAAACAGCTCGTTATATTCGGGTGTTCTGAGATGACGAACGAGCCGAAGCTTTATTACAAGATCGTCGATGATCTCTTGAGCTTCACTTTCCGTCAACGTACCTTCATTTATATCACGGGTAAAATAGATATCCAAGAAGGTGCTGATCCTTCCGATACTGTTTGCAGCACCGTTTTGCTCTTTAACTGCACCGAGATATCCGAAATAGAGCCATTGAACAGCTTCTTTGGCATTAGTTGCGGGAAGCGAGATATCGTATCCGTACATTGAAGCCATCTCTTTGAGCTGATTCATAAATTCGATCTGCTTCGCAACGTCCTCGATAAGATGGATATTTTCTTCGCTCATTCCCTCATCACCGAGAGCGATTTTATCTTTTTTCTTTTCCTCGATAAGCTTATCCATACCGTAGAGAGCGATCCTGCGGTAGTCACCGATTATTCTTCCTCTTGCATATGCATCGGGCAGTCCCGTCAAAAGTCCGACGTGACGTGCTTTACGCATAGTCGGGGTATAGACTCTGAAAACACCCGTGTTATGAGTAGTTCTATACTGAAACGCCTTATTTACCTCTTCTCCGAGCTCATAACCGTATGCTGCACACGATTGCTCTGCATTACGATAGCCTGCGAAGGGGTTAACGGCACGTTTCAAGGGCTTATCGGTTTGAAGTCCGACGATTATGTCCTCGGAGGTGACGTATCCTGCATCATATGCAAGAAGAGAGGATACTTTATCGGTATCGACATCCAAAACTCCGCCCTTCTCATTCTCTTGACGGAAGAGATCGCATACGACAGCGCTGACACGCTTCGTTCTTTCGGTCGCGTTCTCGAGGAAGGACGCGTCTCCGAGATAGGGGGTATAGTTATCGTTTATAAAATCACGAACGTTTATTTCATTTTTCCAAGTTTCACCAAGAAAATTTCTCCAAGCATTCATCATTATTATCCTTTACTGAGTTATCTATTATGGATTATAACATTTTATTCAGATAAAATCAACGACAATTATCAAATATTTACTACAATTTTTCATATGTTTTTATTTCATTTTTTTGGCTTTTTCCACATCTGCTTCGCTTATATGGGGGTCAGGCGTATATTTAGCCACTTCATATAGATCGAAAAGAAGTGCATTTTCATCGTTGGCGAGGTCATTTTTCACTCGTCTTGCGGTGTAGGAATGGCGATAATTATAACCGCTTTTGATACGTCTGACGATGAACATTGCAAAGAGGTAACGGATCTTTTTTTCGTTTGTATCCATATCACGCCAACGCATTGCTTTATCCCTCGAAGCGCGTTTTCCACGCGTTTCGTTCGGAAAGATGAAGCTTCTTTTATTACGTGCGCCGTAGTAGATATTTCTTCCTTTTATGCCGAGACGTCGTTTTATTTTTTCCTTTATTCTTTTTGTAAAATCGCTGAAGCGTTGCCACATTCGCTCGACGGCTTTTCTGATCTTTTCGCCGTACTCGTTTTTCATATACCTCGTCAGATTCCTCATTGTCAGAAAAACGAAAATTGCGGCAATGATCGCGAAAAATTGCTTCCAATACTTATTCTCGTCGGGAAGATTCAAATTAGTGTAGTACATCACTGCCGAAAGGAAGAGATAAACGATCGATCTTATCAAATATTTGTAGTCTTTTATCGGTCTACTCATCGCTATCCTCCTTCGGTCTCAAAAGCACGACGTTGACGCTGTTTCCGCTTCGACGCATATCGTAGATATAGTTTTCCATCGCTTCGGTAACTTCTACTGTAAACACATATATCTCGGTCATCGTCAACGAATCCTCAATACCCTTTTTTAATATTGAAGCGAAGGATACTCCCGTTCTCGGACGCATCATCGCCATTTCTCGAAGAAGGAATTCAAAATGGTCGTCTCCGCCGCCAAGCTCGGTCTCGAGCTTCATTCGCCCGTCGGTAAGTACACAGTTTGCACTCAGTCCTACCTTATATCCAAAGCGGATCGCCTCATCGATCAAAAATGCGGCAAACGAAAGCGATTGCTCCATCATACTTTCATACTCTTTCGTTGAAAGATCGAATTTTGTTTCTGCATCAAAATTCAAGAAGATCTTAAAAAGACGAGATGATGAATATTCACGATTATTCACCATCAACTTTCCTGCTTTTGCGGTCTGTTTGAAGTTGATAGAGTTAAATGGATCACCGACGCGATAATCCCGAACACCGTCAAAGGAAAATGGATCGATCACGAGTCGCATCGTTGTCGTTACGTCGCCTTGCAGAAGATTCATTGGGGAAGGAGGAACGTTCATATCCAGCTGACGCGGATAGACGTAGAGCTCGCAGGGTGCATCAAAATAGACGTTATCCTTATTTGTATACACGGATGACGTATCGAGCTTATAGTATCCTCTTTTTTTGCATCTGATGACGTGGGTGCGTTGGATCTGCATAAACGGAAGCAGATTGAATCGGCTGATACAATATTGCATTGAGCCTTTTCTCGATGCCTCGTAGCCCTCTATCTTCAGTTCTTCAAAAACATAATACTCCATATCGAGACGAAAGATGGGCAAAAAGCTCGGGTTATAGATCGTTTCGGTCATTATCACTGTATCACCTTCAAACACACCGCGTTCCGAGAAGGTACGCGAATAGACGAGCTTTTTTATTGTTTTTTGGCGCATCTTCTTCAAAAACACAGTCAACGCGATAATAAGCAATATTGCAACTGTGACGATTACGAATATATATTCTCTCATTACATTTGTCCGCCTACGTTTTCGGTCGGGGCGCTGATATTATCAAGTATCTCTTTTATCACGTTTTCATCTGCACCGCTTTTGAAACGAGCGGAGTTTTTCATTACGAGACGGTGCGCAAGAACATACGGTGCGACAGCCTTTACGTCATCGGGGATGACGTAGTTGCGCTCGTTCATACCCGCATAGGCTTGGGATGCTCTCATCAATGCGAGTGATGCACGCGGGCTGACTCCGAGTGCGACAGCGTCGTTTTGACGAGTAGCTTCGCATATTGCGACAATATATCTGAAGATATCGTCGGACGCATATATAGCTTTTACTTCTTCACGTGCTTTTATTATATCATTGCTTTCAACAACGGGCTCGACTCTTGAGCGCGGATCATCGTTTACGAAGCGGCGGAGGATGTTTACTCCGTCAGACATAGAGGGATATCCCATTGATATACGCAAAAAGAAGCGGTCGAGCTGCGCCTCGGGAAGTTGGAACACACCTGCTGATTCAATTTTATTTTGTGTCGCAACTACCATAAACGGTTCGGGGAGCTTGTAGGTCGTACCATCGACGGTAACCTGATGCTCTTCCATACATTCGAGGAGACCTGATTGTGTTTTTGGGGTTGCTCTGTTTATTTCGTCGGCGAGGAGGATGTTTGTGAAAACAGGGCCTGCCATAAACTCAAATTCGTTATTTTTTACGTTAAAGAAGCTGATACCCGTGACGTCGCCCGGCATCAAGTCGGGGGTGAACTGGATACGCTTGAAGCTGCAATTCGAGCTTTGGGCGAATGCTTTTACGAGTGTTGTCTTTCCTGTTCCGGGGATATCTTCAATTAATGCATGTCCTCCGCACAAAAAGGTCAAGATGAGCATATCAACGGTATGCTCTTTTCCGACGATGACTTTCGACACGTTTTCTTTGATTCTTTTTCTGATATATGAGATATGTTCCACTTTTATTGCTCCTTAAATCGTTCTATCTTAATCATTATAAATTGTTTTTCATATTTTGTCAATCATATTATATCAACGGGTATATTTTACTCGCTTTAGGCAAAAAAAGAGTCCTTATTTTTAAAGGACTCTTTTTTGGGTCGTTATCATTCTTCGGAAAAATGGACGTCGATCCTTCCGTTGCTTGTGGATACGTCAAGCTTTATTCCTCCGCTTGTTCCGTTCGGGAGGTTATTTTTGGCGTTACTCGTGTTTGAGGTTATCGCATAGTCGCTCATTTTTCCAGCAAGAGTACCGACGATCTTTCCGTTGCTGCTATGGAAGATCACTGTTCCGCTTACGGAGATAGATCTAAAGTCAACTGTTCCATTGGAGGTTGACACGTTCAGCGATGATCCTGCTATTGACGAAAGATGGACTGTACCATTTGATGTTGATGCATTTATCGTCGGTGACGCGATGCTATTCAGCGTTATTGAACCGTTAGTAGTATGAAGTTCTGTATGGTCGGATGCTACGCTGTTCACCGTGATCGATCCGTTTGTCGTGTCGGCATCAATATACTTTGTGGCAATGCTTTCAATTCTAACAGATCCGTTGCGGGTTTTTAGGGTGATATTATTGGCGGATACGCCTTTGATCTGCGCTGAACCGTTGGTCGTTTTTGAATCGATATTTCCGCTGAACGTTCTCGGAATCTTTATTATTACGGGATATGTTTTTTCGTTTACGGAAGTAAAGCCGAAGATGCTTCTTATTTTTTTGAAGCCCTCTTTTTCAAAGGCGATTATCTTTATATCATTTCCGCTTTGCGAAATATTATAGCCTTTTTGCTCTGTCTCGTGTGTTGTTATATGGAATTCGTCGTCGGGGGATGATTCTATTATTACGGAATTATTTTTGTCATCATAGATCAAATTCTCGACACTGCCCGCAACAACATCCGTTACGTATTCCCCTTTTTTCTTTTCCACGGGAATTGGGTCTGTTGTCAACTCGTCACGGATAGAATCGATTATCGAATCGATATTCCCAAGCTTTTCGACAGCATCGTTTTCAGTCATTCCGCTTTCGATCATATCGCTTATAACCTCGTCGAAATATTCGATCGTCTTTTTACTTTCGGTGCTTTTTCCTATTTTTATCAATTTTGATTCAAGCTCACAAAGAAACTCTTTTTTTGTCATTGTTCTTCCTCCGCATCAATATAATTGTATACCTTCATTACGAGGGCAAAATCCTCGAGAAATTTTTTTATTTTCGCCTCGCCGATATTAGTGATCGAATAGTATCGTCTGAGCCTTGAATTATGCTCAACACTGTATACTCGCACGCAACCGCTCGACTCAAGTCGTTTCAATATTGGATATAAGGTTGACTCGGTTGCATCCAGCTCGGGAGGGAGATCTTTAATTATCAAATAACCATAGGAATCGCCTTTTTTGAGCGTTCGCAGAACCGCGGCTTCGAACAACCCTCTTTTTAATTGTGCATCCATTATTTTTCTCCTTGCTAGTTTATGGGTATACTATACACCACATAGTATTATTTGTCAAGTAGTATTTTGTATTTTATAGTATTTTTATCGAAATAACACGCAAATGACGTGTGAACAGATGGTAGAGTTGGTAAAAAACCGCACTCTACAGACGGTAGAGTACGGATGGGGAAAATTAAAAAAAGCGAGAGAACAAAGAGATTGGTTGACATAATGTTGGACGTGGCGGGATGACAGGAGGTGGTGGGTGAGAGAGTGAAGTTGGAGAAGATGATGAGGTGCAAATGAGGTGGTGAGGAGGGCAAGGGGTGAGTTAAAAGGGGGGAAAGGAGCGAAAATTGGTGTGGTGGAGAGTCGTTAGTGTGAGAACGGGAGTTGAGGTGGAGGGTGTGGCAGTGCGGAATGATAAGAATGGGCGAGATTGAGATAGAATACGACTCTACCGGCGGTAGAGTTGCGCTAAGGGCGTGGGATATATGGGCGGAAATGTGGGTGAGTGGGCGTGCGAGAGGTGTTGAGGCGTGGGGAAGGATAAGTGGTGCGGGGTGTGAGCTGGAAATCATAATGCTCTGCCCTGCCGAGCCTTCATCTGTATTGCGCGGTCGGCTCGGCAGAGGGGGTATGATATGGGGACGTGTGGTTTACATAATGTCAGGGTGTGGGGTGTGGGGGTGGGAGCATAAGGTGGGAGGGTGAGAAAAAACGACTCTACCGGCGGTAGAGTTGCGCTAAAGTGTGGGATGTATGTGAGGAAAATGGGGGTGAGTGGGCGCGCGAGAGAGGTGTTGGGGCGTGAGAGAGATGTTGGGGGTGCGAGAGGCGTTAGGGCGTGCGAGAGGTGTTGGGACGCACGAGAGGCGTCGGGGCGCGCGAGAGGCATTGGAACGCGAGGAAGGATAAGTGGTGCGGGGTTGGTGCGGGGTGTGAGCTGGAAATCATAATGCTCTGCCCTGCCGAGCCCTCATCTGTATTACGTGGTCGGCTCGGCAGGGTGGGTTATTCGGGTGGCAGAGGGGGTGTGATATGGAGATGTGCGGTTTACATAATGTTACGGGCGAGGTTGTGGGGGTGGGGTGTGGGGTGGTTAGCGCAAGTACCGGCGCTGAAGCGTGGGTGTGGGGTGTGAGATGGTTAGCGCGAGGACATGCGCTGAAGCGTGGGTGTGGGATGTGGGGACGTGCGAGGGGCGTTGGGCGTGCGTGGGGCGTTGGGCGTGCGAGGGGCGTTGGGGCGGCGTAGGAAGGAGAGGGGCGGGACATATGGGCGAAGAATTGAGGCGGGTGAGAAGAGTCTTTTGTGGGATGGGGAAAACTTGTGGTGCTATGCCCTGTCGAGCCTTCATCTGTATTGCGTGGTCGGCCCGGCAGGGTGGGTGGTATAGGGAGATGTGGGTGACAAAGGGCGAGGATGGGTGGGTTATTCGGGTGGCAGAGGGGTTGTGATATGGGGATGTGCGGTTTACATAATACCGGAAGCGAGTAGGTTGTGGGGTGTATGGGGAGATAGTGAGGTGTGGGGTTGGTGTGGGAGGATGGGTAAGTGGTGTGGGGTGACAGAGAGGTGTGGGGTGGGGCGTGTGGGTTACATAATGCCGGAGGCGAGTAGGGTTTGGGGTAAAAAAGGTGTGGTGGAGAACGGTTAGTGCGAGGACGGGTGCTGAGGCGAGGTTAGTGCGGGTGATGGAGGTATGGCTAGATGGGGGGAAGGCGATGGATGTATTTACTTTTGAGGTGGATTATGTTATAGTGTAATTGAAATATGGACTTGAAGCTGTTGGCGTGTTAGAACGCAAGTTGACTGTTTTGAAGGGATTTGGGTGTTATAGCTTTCGCTTCCGAAGCGAAGAAGTTCACTGAATATATGAAAGACAAATTGTTAAAAGTTTGTTATAATTTGGTTGGAGGTGAGAACAATGCAAAAGATAGTTAATCTTCAGTTAGCATATTTGCGCAAAAGAAAAGGAATTACACAACAAGCTTTGGCGGAAATAGTAGGAACATCATATCAAAACATCAGTAAATGGGAAAACGGTATAACAATGCCGGATATTACTATGTTGCCTGTTCTTTCAGATTATTTCGATGTAACAACTGATCAGTTACTTGGCTTAACTGCAATTCAAGAGAATGTTTATTTAGAAGAAAAAACCGATACTGATGAATTTTGGAATGAAAAGCTTAGTTTTTTGATTCGTCAAGAAGAAATAAGCCGAAATGATGATTATTTTGAATTTTTGATAAAAAATGTCTGGAAAATCAACGAACCTATTGATGTTTTGGATCTAGGTTGTGGATATGGATACATTGGCCTTTCATTGCTGAAATATTTACCGAAAGGCAGCACTTATACGGGTGTAGATTTTTCCGAAAATCTTCTTCAATACGGTAAAAAATTATTTCAGGAAAATCAACTACCGGTCACCTTTATCCAAGAAGATCTTTTTAATTACAAAACGAAAAAGAAATATGATATCGCCTTGTGCCAAGGGGTATTCAGACATTATGGAACTTCAGAAGCAATTTTAAAGAAAATGTATGAGCTTACGAAAAAAGGTGGTCTTATCCTAAGCATGGATATTAACCGCGAAATTGAATTGGACGGTATCTATATCGATGGCATGGACTACGATAAGCTATGCAGTCGAAATGGTTGCAGAAGGCATTGGTTAGCAGAGTACAAAAACGGAGACAGAGATTATGCTGCTGCTATGAGAAGCGCGCATCGAATGTATCAACTCGGCATAAAGAATATCGAAGTGCGATTAAACGATAAGGTTTCGTTCTTTTCACCAGATCAGACTGACTATGATAAAAACATAAGCAATATGATGGAATTTAATGCTTTATGGTACAAGGAGTCCGAGCAAGAAGTGATAGAACGCCTGATGAATCATGGTATGACCAGAAGAGAGGCGTTATCTTATTATCAAAGAGGACAGGAGATCAATGATTTTCTAAAAAACAATCCAAAGGCTACTGTAACTTGGTTGCGTGGAAAATTAATTACATTTGGAAGAAAGTAGGCTAAAATGAAAGTATTATGTTCTACAGGCGGGATCATCGGACCGCAAAATCAACGTAATTTCAGACTTTTAGAGAAATATAGCAAGGAGCTTCTTTGCGATGGATTTGAATTAATGATGTATAAGGCTTGGTATAACGAGCTTGACGATTTGATATCTTATCTTAAAGACTTACAACTTTATATTCCGGTCGTACATTGTGAAAAAAACATCGGCACTTGTATCGGTACCGGTACTGCTGAAGAGATCAAAAGAGGCATTGACTTTTTCAAAGCAGATTGCCGAGTGGCAAAAGAAATATCTGCGCAAATGTTAGTTTTACATTTGTGGGGCGGAATGGTGTCTGACAGCAATTTTGATACAAACTTGTTATACTATGAAAAGCTTAATGAAATTGCAAAGCAATACAGTCTTGAGCTTTTGATAGAGAATATTGTTTGTAACGTCAAGGATCCTATGACCAGGTGGTGTCAATTGGCAGAGTTCTATCCGAATATTAATTTTGTCTTTGATACAAAGATGGCGTCATTTCACGGGCAACTTGAGCTTTTGTATCAAAAAGAATACGAATGGCTATGGAAAAACGGACATATATGTCATTATCACATTGGAGATTATGGTAGCTTTCCGATGGATTGGTCAAACTTGAAGTCACTCCCTATCGGAATGGGAAATATTGATTTTGACAGCTTTGGTGCATTTTTAAGAAGAAGTAGTTATGATGGTTTTCTCACTTTGGAAGGTAGCTCATTCGATGATAACGGAGACGTCGATATCACATTGTTGAATAAATGTTTTGAAATCATAAGAGGCTGGGATAAGCACTCTTGATCCTTGTTTAGCGATTATTACATCTAAATAAAGCGCATCCTATGAAAGATCGATTTATACAGCACCTCTTTTACGGGTGCTGTTTTCTTTTGGAGGTGGGGCGTTTTTTTGGGGGGATGGGTGATGAACTTGGTTAAATTGAGAAAAATTACGACTCTACCGGCGGTAGAGTTGCGCTGAGGGCGTGGGATGTAAGTGCGGAAAATGGGGGTGAGTGGGCGCGCGAAAGGCGTTGGGGAGTAAGAGAGGTGTTGGGGCGGCGTAGGAGGGAGAGGGGCGGTAGCAAGGGCGAGGCGAGGGCGAAAGGTGGTGTGGTGTGGGGTGAGTGGAGTAGGTTGAGATAAAAAAAGCCCCGCGGGTGCGGGACTTAAGCTATACAATACTATCAAGCATCTGCGAACATTTTTGAAATCTTGAATCGTGAGTAATTACATTATCTTCTGTCGAGAAACACAAATTATAGCAGCTATGCAGATAGAACTTGAAATTGTTTTTAATTTCTTCTGCCGTTGTGTGTGCACACTTCTCTTTGCACGCACTATAGTCGCAAAGCAAAGTGTCAGTAAGCTCTTCGATAACCTCAAAAGCCTTATCCATTTCGGATATAGCGATATAGTCATTAGCGAGATTATTGAGTGCGCTATACAGCCATTTGGTATGGATGGTTATATCGTCAAACATTTTGGAGTTGTACTTTATAGCATCCAAAAACTGATGCCAAGCGGATATGGCGTCACATTTTTTCGAGTTGCCGAGAATTGATATTCTCCTTGCCCTGACAGCAAGACCACGCAAATAATCGTGTACTGCTTCGCCACACATATTGTTTGAAAGCTCAACACATTTTTCAAGATCATTCTTTTTGGAATAGATCTCGATCTCCATCAAGGCTCGTATATTGCCTCTTTGCGGTAATCCTTGTGCGATTTCTTCTGCATTTGCGAAATCGTTTCGATACAGATACAAAATGATAAGGGTCTGTTTTGCATCGATTACTCTTGTGGTATCTCTATCGTAATTGATTATGGATTTCAAAAGATTGACTGCTTCAGCATAATGCCTATCGTTTTCTTCCGCAGTTCCCGAGCCATAGTATAGAAATCTGAGCAAACTGTCAGCACAGAGAAACTTTACTTCGTAATCAAGAGGATATTTTTGAAGATGCTCTTTGTACAGCACATAGCACTCGTAATATGCATCATCGGCTCTGCTATAAACGTGGTCTATGCCTTTGTTTATGTTTTCCGTTTTTTCAAAAAGTTTTTCTCGGTCAGCTTTTTCATTATCACCCACGCCGAGAAGGCAGTCGGTGGTAACGCCAAGAATAGCGGCAAGCGGAACGATCAAAGCAATATCGGGCATAGCATTATCGCATTCCCATTTTGAGATTGACTGAACAGACACCATTAATTTTTCAGCGAGCTCCGCTTGTGTTAATCGAGCGTCTTTTCTGATTGCTTTTAAGCGTTGACCAAACGTCATCATTTCATTGCACCTTCCATAAGCTTAGCGGTATGGATAAAGTATAACACATTTTACGGTTCTTGTAAACATAACGGCAAGATAGTAGTATATCTCTCGGCGGTTGATTATATTAATAATCTACGAAAACATATACAAATAGAAGCCCCGCGGGTGCGGGGTGTGGGTGAGACAAGAGTGGCGGTGGGCGAGACGAGGTGGTGGAGGGTTCGTGATATGGGGACGTGCGGTTTACATAATGTTGGGGTGTGGGATGTGGGGGGATGTTAGTTGTAATAGAAAAGCCCCGCAGGTGCGGGGCTTGAGGTTACTTGATATATTCTGAAAGGTCGTATTTATCGAGATACTTATTGAATGGTTCCATATAATATTTTTTATTCTCTTCAAAATCCTTCCACACAACTGATATTAGGCAATAAGCTTTTTCGATATATTTTTCGCACTCCTCAACGTTACCAAGCTTTTTGTAACATGCGGCGATACATTGAAGAAAGCTCCAATGGAACGTTTGCATTCCCTGCCAAATATATTGATCTGCGGGATCATCATATAGGTCTGTCAAAAGAAACGTTGTAAGGACGCGAAGTCCTTTTTGGTAGCATTTCAGAGCCTCCGGAATATAATCGTCGGGTGTATAATCGCTCAACTTCACCTCGGGATGCTGACACATAAAGAACCAAGCGTCACCCTCCTTCATGCACGAGCTGTATAATCCCTCCAAGTGATGATTCCGAGATAATACCGAAGCATTCAGCTTATCTTTTCCGCTAAGCCTAAATGAGATAGTATCATTACGGATGTTAAAGTCACACGGAAGTGTTTCCAAAACCTCTTTTGCTTTTTGGTATTCGCCTTTTTTGAGATACGCTGCAGATTGACAATCCTTTGCATTGCATACTCGAAGAAAATCAGAGCTCTCGGTTATTATTTTTTGAGAAAGGTCTATCATTTCATCAAGATGCGATGTATCTTCTCGATCACGCAAAACGTATTCATAGGCATCTAACAGACAGCAAAGCAGAAATTCATTTTCAGGATATTCCTGCAATGAGGCATTTATAGTGTCTATATATTTCGGGGTATCATCAAAAAAATACTGTCTCGCTTCATCAGTGATCTTTTGGATCTTTGCTTTCATTTCACGAACGTCATATTCGAATAATATATCAAGAGAAACTTCAAAATAGCCTGCGATCACGGGGATCATCTCCATATCGGGATATGTCAAGCCACTTTCCCATTTACTAACCGCCTGAGGAGATACCGAAAGTACAGAAGCAAGTCCTTCTTGGGTGATTCCTTTCTTTTTTCTGAGTTCTCGTATTTTGTTACCTATATTGATATTGGTCATAATCAACCTCCTGAATTTATATTGTGATGCGCTTCACTGTTTAAAGTATAGCACGGGAAGAAATGTATTTCAACAACGCTATATTAGAAAAAAATCAACCTTTGGTTAAGTCGGTTGATAAAGCATCAAAAGCCCCGCGGGTGCGGGGCGAGGGTGAGACAAGAGTGGCGGTGGGCGAGACGAGGTGGTGGAGGGTTCGTGATATGGGGATGTGCGGTTTACATAATGTCGGAGGCGAGTAGGTTGTGGGGTGTATGGGGAGATAGTGAGATGCGGGGTTGGTGTGGGAGGATGGGTAAGTGGTGTGGGGTGTGGGGTGTGAGCTGGAAATCATAGTGCTCTGCCCTGTCGTGCCTTCATTTGTATTGCGTGGTCGGCCCGAAAGGGTGGGTGGATAAGAGGGAGAGTGGAGGAGGGTTCGTGATATGAGGACGTGTGGTTTACATAATATCTGGACGGAAGGAATGGTGAGGGAGGAGGAAGTGAGGGGTGTGCTGAAAAGTGGGGAGAGAATGGTTAGCGCGAGGATATGCGCTAAGGTGGTTGGGGAGCGGTGTGGGTGAAGTAGTACGAAGCAACGGGTGTTTATTGGGTGAAATGTTGGGGCGCGCGAGAGGCGTTGGGGCTCGAGAGAGGTGTTGGGGCTTGAGAGGCGGCGTGAGAGGTAGAGTGGTAGTCGTGCGGGAAAAGAAACGGCAGGAGAGTGGCGAGGGGTGTGGGGGTGGGAGGATAAGGTGGGAGGGTGAGAAAAAACACAACTCTACCGGCGGTAGAGTTGCGCTAAGGGCGTGGGATATATATAGGTGGAAATGGGGGTGAGTGGGCGCGAGAGAGGCGTTGGGGTGCGAGAGAGGCGTTGGGGTGCGAGAGAGGTGTTGGGGTGCGAGGGGCGTTGGGGCGGCGTAGGAGGGAGAGGGGCGGTAGCAAGGGCGAGGCGAGGCGAGGGCGAAAGGTGGTGTGGTGTGGGGTGAGTGGAGTAGGTTGAGATAAAAAAGCCCCGCGGGTGCGGGGCGAAAAATTATTTTTTCTCAATAGGGATCCAGATCTCTATTGTTCTTTCTGTATAACCTCCGACAATCCCCCAATGATAAACAGCAAGTTCAGGTGCATTGATCATTTGATACTCGTTATTAGACAACCACTCTACTGCAATTTGCTTTCGAATGTCGAAGTATTCGGGAATAGGCATTCTTTGTTTCTCTGTTTCAAAAACAGCATAGGTTCTTTCAGGAATTACAATTTCTTCGAAATTGAACTTATCCATAAAATCTATTCCGGTGACTTTGCTATTATACAGGTTGTCAAGCTCCCATTTATCTACTGTAGAAGCAATATAAAAATCATATCCGTCATCATCAATATTTGTTAGAACGCAATAAATAGATAGTTTGTCATTTGCTACCCCTTGAAGCATCCACTGATGTGCTCTCGTGGTAATAAATAGATCTCCTTCTTGTTTATGACGCAGTTCATCGTAGGGAGTACCCTCGAAACGCCGTTTATATCCAAGAAGTGTTATTTTGGGTTTTGTTTCAATTCGATAATTCATTATGCTACCGCCTTCCAATGAAATTTTAATTGACAAGCGAGAAAAAGATTTTAGCATATTTCCGTCTGCGCGCGCCTGTGACGGAGTAATACCGTGGAATTTTTGAAATGCTTTAGCAAAGCTATCAGGGCTATCATAACCGTATTTCAGAGCGATATCGATCACTTTTCCTTTACCGTTCGCGAGCTCTGCGCCTGCCAATGATAAACGGCGCAGCCTAATATATTCTCCAAGCGTATATCCGCAAAGAATACTAAATACTCGTTGAAAATGATAGCTTGAAGAAAAACTTTCGGCTGCTACCTTTCCATAATCGATTTCTTCCGTCAAGTTGGATTCGATATAATCAATAGCTTTTTGCATTCCGGTGATCCAATCCATTATTATCCCTCCTGTCTGCTTAAATAGTATCAGAAAGTGTCCTATAAATCCCGACATTCTGTGCGAAGATATATCGAATATATTATATCATACTTTATTATAATTGTCTACGACAAAACCGCCCCGCAGGTGCGGGGCGAGGGGTTATTCAAAGATCTCGGCGTATTTGGGATTTTTGCGTATTTCTTCAACGATTTCTTTTTTAAAAGTATAGATCTGCTTTTTCCAGAAATCATCTCCTACAGGGGCAAGGTCTCCTTTATTTATTTTCGGCAATGACAGGACCAATGGTGCTGAATATTGATATTCATTTTCGTTAGTGATCCGATCGTATTCTTTGCAATGGTCAAATCCTTTATCGAAATAATTAAGAGCTTTTTCTATACTGCCATCATTGTTCATTTCATAGCCGCTCAAAGTCAGATATAGATGACCGATATCCCAATGCCATTTTCCGCATCTACCGTCAATGAACACTTTTTCGTAAAGATCGACGACCGACAATAGAATTTGTCTTCCGTATTCAGAAGAAGATAATGCCGGTCTCAATGCTACCGATTCGGAAACGGCAAATCTGAGGCTTGAAAGAAGAGCCATGATCCTTTCGCCTTGATATCTTGCTTTTTCCTCACCTATGGTTGCCGATGGTAATAAGACTTCTTTGCAGATGACAAGTGCGTTTTGATCGTTTGCAAGTGCTTTTGCTTTTTCGTATTCACCCATTCTGCAATAAAGCGGTGTTATTTGACAAATGGCGATCTCACGATCCTCAGAGGATGGACAACATTTCAAAAGCTTTTCATAAACGCGAACAGCTTCTTGCCAATAAATATTTTGGGAGTTATATTCAATATCATCTTCTATAATGCCGGATGAATCGGAAGGATGTCCTTTGGCGCCGTATTTATTCCATCCCCACATATGAAGTGCTTGGGCGAGCTTCAACAGAATTTTTGGCTCGTTCGGAAATTCTTCGGAAGCGGCACGAAGCGTATTGACACATTCTCCAACATCTTCCGACAAGCTTCCTTGATACATTGTAAATCCTTGTTTAGTGAGTATCTTGGTGGCGTTGTCGAGAATTGTTTTGATTTTTTCCTCTCGTTCGTCATGATATCCGAACAATTCGTCAATGGAAATGTGGAAGTAATTGGCGATAGCGGGTATCATTTCCATATCAGGATAACTACCACCTGATTCCCAGCGTGACACAGCTTGTGCGGTTACGCCGAGAGATTCTGCAAGATTGTCTTGTGTGCGTCCATCACGACGACGAAGTTCTTTGATCTTTGTACCTAAATTAAGTTGCATTTCTTTTTCTCCTTGAAATAGTTATCACCAGTGTATTTTTATTATATCAAAAATTAATGAAAAAACAATTATCAAATAGTTGTTTAGAACTCAACCAATGTTTGTGTTTTTGCTTGCTCGACGCCGCTGTCTTGGATATTGAGTCCTAAGAAACAGCCCCGCGGGTGCAGGGCGAGGGTGAGACAAGAGTGGCGGTGGGCGAGACGAGGTGGTGGGCGGCGTAGGAAGGAGAGGGGCGGTAGCAAGGGCGAGGTGAGGGCGAAAAGGGGTGTGGGGTGAGTGAAGCAGGTTGAGATAAAAAAGCCCCGCGGGTGCGGGGCTTTTATATATTTTATTTATGCATATATCTGCAATTTATTGCGGCTTTTACAAGTCCTACACATTGACAAGTGGAGATGGAAAGTGCAGTTTCATCCTCGGTGGCATTGGCGTTTCCGATGGCAGCGTTATCTTTAATTGCCATATCGATAGAATACTTCCACAACAGTTCGACAACTTGCTCTTTTTTTACCGTATCCAAAATAAAGATTGCACCTATATCATATTTTCTTAAATCACGGACCGTATCGAGCGTAGGCATAGCGATACCGATGAGAGCACCATTGAAAAAAGCACCGATGGGCTTCATTCCCAAGTTTCCTTTTCCTTCAAAGGCTATTTGGATAGCTCGAACATGACCTTCAAAGCATCCGCCGTTTTCTTTGAACGCTCTTATATTTGGCATATCCTCTGCGGTGAGTATTCTGACAGTAACGGTGTCATATTCGGGGACTGAAACTATATCGCCTGGATAAATCATATCGTAACCAACACGGCAGATCAAACCTTGCTTTGCTATTTCCGCATCAAAATCCTCCCACTCCGCTTCGTTTGATCTGCGGACAGAAAAATTATGAGTTGGAGATCTGCCAAGAAGCTTTACATACAGTATTGCATCTTTCTCATTTTCGCAAACGAGTGAGATTGACGGTTTCTCGGAATTATAATCCGACACATAAATAAAATGTTCGAGCGTTTCGGGATCTCCGAGAGTGAGAATTGCTGTTTCCGCAACAGTCATACCGATAATATCCTCTGCAAATTTCAAAGGATTGTGAGTAAAGCAGAAATCAAGCGCAAGGTCAATATCGGACAACTTCAATTCGGGAAAGGTCTTTCTAAACTTGCTTATGGCGATCTTTCCCGAAAGGTCATGCCAAGTTACCGCTTCATTTGAACACTTTTTTCTGTATTCGGCAGGCGATATACTGTAAAAGCTTTTGAATGCCCGAGTGAAGCTTTCAGGACTTGCATAGCCGAAGTCGAGAGCGATATCAAGTATGGACTTTTCCGTCCTACGCAGGTCAAGTGCGCTTCTCGTAAGCTTATAAATACGCGCATATTCTACAGGACTGTATCCGGTATGTTGTCTGAATATCGCATCAAAGTAGGTAAGCGAGAATCCTGCATTGTCTGCGATGTTTTGTAGCGACAGATTTTCTTTTGGGTTCTTTTGAATGAATCCGATGGCTTTGTCAATTAAATTTTTGGTTTCCATAAAGTCATCTCCTTTCTGTAGCAACATTTTAACAAGAAAAAAGCTATGTGTCCTTGCAGATATTATTGTTTTATCAGATGTTTTGGTTTCTCAGCTTTTCGATTTCACGTTTTGCCCAATCCACACACTCCCCATCTGTTATTCCGTAATCATCGGAAAGCACTTTGATGATAGTCTGCCATACCTGAATAGCTTTTTCGTTCATTTTGTTTTCTGTGTACAAAAATGCTTGTGAATATAAAGCATCCATTTCCTTTGGGGTGGGTGCAATTTCATAAGATTGCTCATAAAGCGAAATCGCTGTTTCGGGTTCTCCTATATTCTTAAATCGCTCGGCAATTTTGAAAAGCAAGTTATGATCTTTTTTGTTTTTCTTTACAGCTGAATCCCAAATCGCCTTTGCTTTCTCCCTATTTCCTAAGGCAAGCTCAACATCTCCGAAATAAACCTCATAGCGCGAATGATTCTTTGGCTTGTTCAATAATGTGATCGCCTCATCTATATTGCCAAACTTGATATATATCGAGACCAAGGATTCAAAGATGATATCACATTGAGGATTTTTTGTGTTAAGCTCTTTGAGAAATCTAATCAGTTTTTCTTGTTCTCCTCGTTTTTCTCTTATGCGAATCAGATTTCCCAAAAGTGCTTCGTTAGAAGGATCGATCGACAAACCTTCTTCGCACAAACGTGCACCGTTGATCAGATCTCTGTTAATTCGATGATTATACAATTCAACTAACAATGTTCTTGCATAATTATTTTGTTTTTCTTCACTTAATACACCATTCAAGTAACGTTCTGCCCACACAAAATTGTCAGTGCTGATCGAATACTCATCGCGGATCATATTGCTTATTTTTTCCAAATAGTCATCCTGATTCATAGAAAACAAAGCATCTATGCTCACTCCGAAATACAACGCAAGCCTTGGCAATATTGCTATATCGGGGGTGGTGGCATTCGTTTCCCATTTAGATACCGCTTGAAAGGATACACCGATTTTGTTCGCAAGTTCTTCTTGCGTAACACCTCGTTCGGTGCGAAGTTTTTTTATAACTGTTCCGATTTTAAGTTCCATAATGTTATCTCCAATAAGTATTATTATCAGCTGATAGTTTTATTATAATCATTAAATATGATTTGTAAATAATCGCGTATTTGAAGTTGTTCCCTTGGCAAGAGAATTTATAATGTTTTTTCTAACGAATCGATCAAAATAGTTATATATGCTAAAAGCCCCGCGGGTGCGGGGCGAGGGTGAGACAAGAGTGGCGGTGGGCGAGACGAGGTGGTGGAGGGTTCGTGATATGGGGACGAGTGGTTTACATA
>JAFSCS010000013.1 GCA_017436675.1 Clostridia bacterium
CTGTACCGCAACACCAATCAAGCGTGTTGCATATCAGCATCGTCGCTTTCAAGGGAGAGCTCACACACTATTGCAAGCAATAGTGTTGGGTTTTGGCTTCGCCAAAAACGCGCCCCTTGACCCGCACAATTTTTTAGAAAAAATTGAGTAAAACTTTAAATTCTATGGTGATAAAAACGTTTCGCCACCGAAAAAGCTTCACGGAATACGGCGCTGCCGCCGGCAGAAAAGGTTGACGAAACTTTAAATCCTATGGTGATGTAGCCGTTACGGTACTGTCAAGGCAATTCCACAATTTAAGTTTTTTGGGGGAGTTTGAGGGGGACTTTTTCGAAAAAAAGTCCCCCTCATAAAAGCCGTCGGCAGATTCTATTTAATTTCCTCATACGGTGGTACCCAATCGCATCCGACACGGATGTTTTTCTTTATCGGGCACGCCCAGCGTACTGCGTTTTTGATTATCCTTTGAACGTTCTCGTTGTGGTAGGCTCTGTTAGTCTCGTGGCCCGGTTGGAAATAGAACATTTTTCCGTGGCCGCGGGTCCAAGTGCAACCGCTTCTGAACACCTCGCCGCCGTTGAACCAGCCGAGGAAGATTATCTCCTCGGGCGGAGCGATGTCAAACCTCTCACCGTACATCTCCTCGGGCTCGAGCACGAACGTCTCGTCAACGCCCTCGGCGATCGGGTGGTTCGGCATTATCGTCCAAATGCGCTCGCGCGTCTCGTCGCGCCACTTGAGTGAGCAGGACGTTCCGTTGAGCTTTTGGAAGATCTTCGAGTTGTGTCCCGAGTGGAGCACGATGAGCCCCATTCCGCCCAAAACGTGACGGTGTACTCTGTTGACTACCTCGTCGGGCACGTGCTCGTGACCGATATGTCCCCACCAAAGCAGCACGTCCGTCTCGTCGAGCACCGCGTCGGTAAGCCCGCATTCTTCTTGATCCTGCGTTGCCGTCGTGACCTCGACGTCGTCACATCTGAGAAACGATGCGATAAACTCGTGTATGCCACCGGGATAGATCTCGGTAACGCGAGGGTCTGATTTTTCGTGTATATTTTCGTTCCAAACAACAACCTTCATTATAATATATCGCCTTTCCGCAAATTAGAGCCTTACTTCCATACCCGTCTCGGCTGACTTGTACATCGCCTCGAGTATCTTTATCATATTAACACCTTGTATCGGCGTGAAATCGGGTGTGGCACCCTTTTGAAGCACGTCAACGAAGTGCTCGATGTTGTAGCAGTGGGTGTGGCTGTCGTAAACACGCGGCTTCGTGTCAACGAGCGCACCGCCCTCTTCACCGTAGATCGTAACGTATCCGTCCTTGAAGTTGACGCCCGCCTTGTCGCCGCGAAGCTCAACGAAAACAGTCTCGTTTTCAACGTTGGACGCCCAAGAGAACTCGATCTGCAAGCAAGCGCCGTTGTCGAATTTGATGAATCCCATCGCGAGATCCTCAACGTCGAAAATACCGTCCGCCTTCTTCTCGCCGAACGAGGAGTTGATCGAGTCGGAAAGCTCGTTGTTGGCGAACTTGTTGTAGGTGCAGCCCGAAACCGCAACGGGAGTGGGGTTGCCCATAAGCCAGATAGCGAGGTCGATCATGTGAACGCCGAGATCGATGAGCGGACCGCCGCCCGATTGCTCCTTCGTCGTGAACCAACCGCCCTTGCCGGGGATACCGCGGCGGCGAAGCCAACCGCATCTTCCGCAATATATCTCACCGACCTTGCCGTCAGCAATATACTTTTTGAGGTATTTTGCGGTGTTGCGATATCTGTTGTTGCGCATTACCATAAGGTGACGGTCGTTTTTCTCTGCCGCATCCTTCATCTTGAGCGCTTCCTCAACGGAGACCGCGTCGGGCTTTTCGCAGAATACGTGAATACCCTTGTTGAGCGCGTCAACGGCAATGATGGAGTGGAGATAGTTCGGTGTGCAGATGTCAACGTAGTCGATCCCTTCTACCTCAAGTAAGTCCTTGTAGTCGGTGAATCCGAGCACGTCGGGCATATTGAAATTCTTTTTGAATGACGTTATCTTGTCGGGGTTGATGTCGCAGATCGCGGCTATCTCAACTCTGTCCTTGAGCATATCGTAGCCATACATATGAACGCTGCAGCAGATGCCGCCGAGTCCGATAAGTCCAACCTTTAGTTTCTTTTCCATTATATTATACTCCAATCTTGAAAAGATTAAATTACAGCTTATATCTCAAGCATTACCGATTGATAGGGGAGCAGCGTTAAAACGCCGTCTTCGATCGAATATTCGTCGTGGCTCGAGAGTACGAGCGCGCCTGCGTCGAACGGAAGCTTTATCTTGCGCTTTTTGTCGGAGAACGAGCAGATGACAGCAAGTCGCTTTTTGCCAACGAGTGTGCGAGTGTATGCAATAAGCTTGTCGTATTGCTTGAGTATCGGCGCGAAAACGCCGTCTTGGATGACCTCGGCATATTCGCTCTTTGTGCGGATGCGTACCATCTCCTTGTAGAACGCCAAAACGCTGTTCGGGTCGCTCATCTCTGCTGCCGCGTTGACCGTCTTGTAGTCGGGGTGAACGGGAAGCCACGTCTTAACTCCCGATGCCGAGAATCCGCCGTTTTCACTGTCGTCCCACGGGAACGGCACGCGCGCGTTGTCACGTGAGTAGCGGGCAACGAGCTTCATCGCCTTCTCGGGCTCAAGCCCGTCATTGATCGCGAGCGAGTAGTGGTTCTTCGTCGAGATGTCGTCGATAACGTCGATGGACGTAAATCCGGGGTTTGTCATTCCGAGCTCCTGACCTTGATATATGAACGGGATCCCGCGAAGGAAGAAGAACATATTGCCGAGCATCATCTGTACTCTCGGACAATGATCCTTCTCGGGAATGAATTTTTGAATAGCACGCGGATAGTCGTGGTTCTCGAGGAATACCGCACCGTATCCGATCTTTTGGGTGTCGAGCTGAGACGCATAGAGCGTGTCTCTCCAACGGCGGAAGCTCCATTCACCCGGTCCCTTGCAGGTGTGCCAGCCGTGACCGTAGTTGTACGGCTCGGAATAGGAGAAATCGAACATCGTCGAGAAATATCCGTCCTTTCCGATGTAGTCGACGAGCTGCTCGTTCGGAACGCCCGCCGCCTCGGCAACAGTCACGCATTGATAGTTGTCAAACGTCCTCTTGCGAAGCTCGGTGAGATAGTCGCCGATGCCGTCGATGTTTCTCGCGTATGCGAAGCATCCGACCATACCGTCGGGGTTGTCGGCAGGACCGGACGGAAGCCCTTCCATCTTCTTTATATGTACGATAGCGTCAATGCGGAATCCACCTAACCCCTTTTCGAGCCAGAAGTTGACCATATCGTATAATTTTTCACGCAAAACAGGGTTCTCCCAGTTGAGATCGGGTTGCTTTTTCGAGAAAAGATGCATGTAGTAGCGGTCACCGCCAACGTTTTCCCACGCGCTTCCGCCGAACATCGATCTCCAGTTGTTCGGAGCTCCATCCTTCGAGTTGACGAACCAGAAATATCCCGCCTCCTCGCTGTTCGGATCGGCGAGCGCCTTCTTGAACCACTCGTGCTCGTCGGAGCAGTGGTTTATAACGAGGTCCATCAGTATCTTTATCCCGCGCTTGTCAGCCTCGCGAATGAGCTCATCCATATCGTCCATATTACCGAATATCGGATCGATGTCGCGGTAGTCGGAAATGTCGTATCCGCCATCGTCCATCGGTGAGCGGTAAACGGGCGAGAGCCAAAGCAGTCCGACACCGAGCGATTGAAGGTAGTCGAGCTTCGAGGTGATGCCCTTGATATCTCCCGTTCCGTCGCCGTTGGCGTCGCAGAACGAGCGAGGATAAACTTGATACGCAATTTTGTTTTTCCACCAGTTGCGGTCTATGTTCATCGTAAAAATCTCCTTGAAAAGTGTTTTTTAAAGTATATCACATTTAAAAAAATAAATCAATAAATGAAATAAAATTAGACCAATAAGTTAAAAATGCCAAAAAAAGAAGGGTTTTTGACAAAAACACCAAAAAAATTTAATCAAAAACACCAAAAATTCATAATTTGTTAACATTTTGCTTGACAAACGGCTTTGAATGTGGTAAAGTTATCTCATAAAATAATGGGTGCAGTGCCCTAGACACTCGAAAAGGGGAGAAGGGCAACCCGAAAAAAGAAAGGAAAAAAGATATGAAAAGAAGAATAATCTCTTCTGTTCTCGCACTCGTAATGCTCCTCAGCTTGATGATCGTTCCGTCTATCAGCGTTAACGCTGCTGACTCCGCTATCACAGTTGACGGTGATGTATCCGAGTGGACAGGTTGGGTGACAGTTTCTGCAGCTGATAACGTTTCTGAAAACGGAACAGTTCAAAACACAACACCTTACAAACTTAACCGTTCTTATCAATACGCAATAAAAGTTATCGATGATACACTTTATGTTGCAGTAAAACAACCCCAAGCAGCTGTTGCTTCTCCCGAAGGCGAAGCAGTTGCTCAAACAAACTGTACAAACGTACGTCTTTGGATCGACAACGATATGAGCACAACAGCTCGCAGCGCATTGTTCGATTTCGGTTTTGACGGCGAAAAGGTCGTTGAATCCAGAGCTAACAACGACGGCACAAACAAGATCGCTTCCACAGCAGCCGGCAAATCCGGTGAAGATGGATATGCAGTTGAAATCGCTATTAAAGCATCAGACCTCGGTTTAGGTAAAGTGTTCGGTTATGCCCTCACAGTATCTGCTCCCGACTATGCAATCGGCGGAATCAAGGGCACATTCGATGACAGTAGCGTTGTAGTTCCGCTCCCGTTGAACGTTTTGGAGCCTAACACAGAGTATACACTCAAAGCTACAGCAGCTTTCACAAACGTTGAAGCTACAGCAGGCACAAACTCCGCATTCGTAAACTATACGTTTGGCGATAAATGGGGCGATTTCTTCGCAGTAGCAGCAGATGCAGCTGAAGCAACAAAAGAATTGAAATTCACCACAGGTGAAACAATAGCTGAAGGCACAACGTTCCAAACATGTATCGGTACATGGGGCGGTGCTAAAGGTACAGTAGCAGTTAAGAATATCCAAATCCTCAAGGGTGAAGAAGTAGTTTATACAGAAACATTCGGCACAATTCCTGAAGGATATGAAAACCTCAAAGGCGAATATGCAGCTCTTCATAGCATCGTTTACGCTGCAGGCGCAGAACCTTGGACAACAACAGCTAACTACACACTTTACAGTGATGTAAAAGTTACAGCAAACGTAGTTGACGGTACTTTTGAGTTTGACGCTAGCAAGCTCGCTTACCTCGCAGACGGTAAAGCAGCAGCAGATGCTACATCATTTAGCGATCCTCGTTATGTATCATTCAAAAACACAAGCTTTGATCATGACGCAGTTATGAACAACACAGCTGAACGTGTTAACGCAACAATCGAGCTCGTATATGACCTCGGTGAAGTTAAACCCGTTTCCAGCGCTAGCCTCAACGTATTCGTTGATACAAACAGCATGATCAGCAAGCCCGAAAGCGTAGTGATCTATGGTTCCGCTGATGGTGATTGCTGGTATAAGCTCAATGGTGAAGGCGGCGCGAAGATTCCTGCCGGCACTGAACTTACAGAATGGGCTATCACAACAGATAATACAAGAGCATATTTCAACCTCCAATATGTAAAAGCAGTTGTTACTCTTAACGATGGTTGGCTCTTCGCATCTGAACTTTCAGTAGACGTAGTTGCAGAACCCGTAGAAGGTTCTACATGCAATCCCGCTGGTCCGTACAAATATGTAACAACAGGTACAGCCGGCATCCGTGTTTACACACCCGCTGAACAACCCGAAGGTGGTTTTGACCTCAGCAAACCCGAAACAAAGAACGCACAAGTTGTTAAATTGAAAGCAACTGACATTAAAGGCGTATACGATATCACATTTAACCTTTGCAACCCGTGGCCCGATGGACAAAGCGGCATCATGGCTCTCGCTGATGACGAACTCCTCGTTGCTATCAACACAGGTGGTAAGATCATCAAAGGTGACGGCACTGCAGATATCGATTCTGCTGCTAAATGGGCACTTCGTGGTATGACAAAAGATAACACAGACGACGGCATCGGTTCCGGTGACTATGCAGTTGTTACTGATACAACTATCTCCTTCTTCCCCGCAGAACATCCCATTCCCGCATACGTTGCAGCTCCTGCTCGCGTAGGCGAACTCATTTCCGTTGGTAAGACATATACAACATCTCCTCTCCATCGTCAAGGTGGTAAAGAAGTAGGCTGGGCATACGACGAAAACGCTCCTGTTTCCTATCCTGATGAAGATGGTAAGTCTTTGACAGACGGTATCAAAGTACCTCAAGACAAACAAGATTTCTCTGCTCCTGAATTCGCAGGATTCAACTATGGCACACCTAACTACAAAGAGCTCGGTTACAGCTGGATCAACGTTGACCTCGGCGAAGTAACAGATATCAGTAAGATCGTTCTTACATTTGGTTCTTCCAAGCTCGGTAGCGGTATCGGTGCTAACAACCTCACAGTAAGATTCTACGTTTCCGAAGATGGCGAAACATGGACATACCTCGGCGAACAAAAAGCTGTTGACTCCACAGAAGAGATCACAGTAGACGTTGCAGTTGCAACTGACATCGCAGGCAGATACGTAAAAGCAGAATTCTCTCGCGCAGGCTGGATGTTCGTAACAGAACTCGCAGTTTACGACGTAGCTCCCGATCCTGTAACACTTTATGTTAACGCAATCAACGATGTACTTAACTACTCCGTAGCAGGTAAGTACAACGAAAAGAATACTATCGCAGGTACAGAAGGTTACGCTGCTATCGTTAGCGATCCCGCTAAATTGGCTACATCTTTTGCATGGGTAAACATCGCATACTTTGCACCCACAGACGTTGACGGTGTATATAAAGTAGTTGGTATCCAACAAATCGCAGGCGAAGCAACAGCTCCTCTCGCATTCCCCGAAGGCGGCTTCGTTTACATCACAAACACAGGTAACGACTGGCCCGCACTTTGCAAGGCTTATAAAGAAGCTCTTGAAGCAGATCCTAACACCACAATGGAAAAACCGTGGTACTACGATCAATATAAAGATACACCTAACTTCCAAACACCTGAAGTTAACGCTTCCTTCACTGCAATCGCAGGTTTGGCGGAAGGTATGAAAGCTCAACTCGTTAACATCAACCTTGAGCTTTCTACAATCTCCGATCGTTTCCAATCCTACATCCTCGTTAACGACGTAACAGATATGCCTTATGTTGAAGGCGGTCTTGATCTCGGTGACATCGACCTCGAAGGAAAAGAACTCGTTAAGATCGACACAGATTCTTACACATACGTTGACGCTCCCGATGCAGGCTGGCCCGATAACTCCGGCAACTCCCTCATCGATGGCAAACTTAACACAGATAATAACCCCGCAGGCGGTGAAAACCCCGGTTGGAAGGGCAAGACATCTTACTTCATCGACTTCAAATTTGCTGAAGCAACAGACGTTTACGCAGTTGAGATCCAAGTAAGACAATTGGCAGCTTGGGGTATCACACGCGGTACAGAAGTTCAATACTATGGTACAACAGACGGTGAAAACTACTTCTACATCGGTACAGGCTACATCGCCGCTGACGCATTCGGCGAAGACGGTACAGTTGCAGACGGTATCTATCCGTACACACTCGAGCTTGCTAAATACGCTAAAGGCCTCACAGGTATCCGCGTAGCTCTCGGTAAAGACGGAACAGGCTGGTTGTTCGCTGACGAATTCGCAGCATACACAGCTCAAGAACCCGCTCCCGAAACATCCATACCTGAAGAATCTACACCCGATGAAGAATCTTCCGTTCCCGTTCCTCCTACAGGTGAAACAACATCTATCGTACTCCTCGCTCTCGCACTCGTTCTCGTTTGCGGCGCAGTAGTAGTAGCTAAAAAACGCAGAGCATAATCGCTTCTGAATTTTATCGATAGTTAATAATTTGGCGGTATCAATTCGATACCGCCATTTTTTTGCCCAATGCTAAACGTGAAAGCATCGTTAGCTGTGAAGTCAAACGACGACTCAGAAAAATGAGTCGCCTTTTTTAATTTGTTGCTTCTGCTCGTCGCCCTTTGACCGCAACAGTCTCTTTTTTTCCTCTCTGCTTCGCAGCCCCACGCCCAAATCCACCCCTTGCGTCCAAATAACCACGCCTTCTGCCTGCTTGCTCCCTCAACCCACTCCTGCCACGCAATTTTGCATATTACCGGATCCTCCTCGCCGCGCCCACAACAACTTTGCGCTCCTCCGCCACCAACTTCAATGCCCTACATCCACCTGCTATACTTACCGCTTTTTCCTACCACACCTCACACTCCCTATAGCCACACTTCACCACACACCGCCCTTGCCTTGTGTCCATCTTGCTCCACGTCCTCGCGCCCTCACTCCCATTTTTTCCTGCGGGCTTCACCGCCTGCCACTGCCCACACTACACGCCACTTCCAACCCCTTCCACTCTTACCCTCCTCCACCTCCAACCCTACCGCCGATCCAATTTCGTCCCCCGCTCACAAAACTTACCTAAAACCCGCAAACTCTGTCCCAAAAACAGACTTGACAAACATCTGTTCGCGTGCTATTATATGTATAAGAACATACGTTCGTGACAGAGCAAAAGAGGGCGCTTGGCATAGCGTAGTTAGGGAGAAAACGAGCGGGGGATGAAGGTAGTGTGCAAGTAAGGAGAGTTTGGGTGAGGTAAGTCGCGGAGTGGTGCGAAAAAGGTGCGACAGTGAACGAAGCGGGAGTTGGGTGAGAGGTTGAGCTTGGTGTTTTATCTGAAGTGAGATGGAAATTCTGTCGTAGTGATGCGCAATGGCACGACGAGCGGGGTGGCTGAAGTGAGATGCGGTGCATTCGCTGTGCGAACGAGGAATGTTGGTTTGTGTGATCGACGAACGGAGAACGGCAGAGGGAATGATATGGATAACGAGATCAAGAAAACAAAAGATGGCGACAAAAGAGTAGGTGCGGAGATAGACGGCGCGTAAAGGGTGGCGTTAATGGGGAAGTGAGCTGAGGTGAGATGGAAAGTCGGTCGGAGGAGGCGTAAGGAGTGAGTAGGTAGAAGGCGTTGGGGGAGAGGTTGCAAAGCAAGGTGGTCGCAAAGGACGGTGCGTGGTGACGTGTGGCTGTAGGGAATGTGAGGCGTGGTAGGAAAAAACGGTAAGTATGGCTGAGGGGGATACAGTATTATACTGAACATCGCGGAGACATATAGGTTGGGGTAGTGATGCGCAATGGCACGATGACGAGCGAGGTTAGTATAGCTGAGGGGGATACAATATTATATTGAGCATCGCGGGGACATATAGCTTGGGGTAGTGAGGCGGAACGACGACTGAAGGCAATTGAGTGCGACAATAGCGGATATTTTAGCTTGGTGGTAACATTGGAGCGGTTGAGCATATAGTTGGGAGATAGCAGGGGCTCTTATGAAAGATACAAGTGATCTTGGGACGTTGGCGTATAATTGGATTTTTGGAACACATTAAACGAAAAAGACGATGCGGTCTATGACGCAAAGTAAGGAGCGTGAGAAACAGGTATGAGGAGTGTGGAGAATGAAAATAAAACTGAAAAAAGCTATCTGTGTATCGACCTGAAGTCCTTCTATGCTTCGGTCGAGTGTGTTGAGCGCGGGCTCGATCCGTTCCGCGCGAATCTTGTCGTTGCAGACGAGAGCAGGACCGACAAAACGATCTGCCTTGCCGTTTCTCCTGCGCTGAAGAGCTTTGGTATAAGCGGCAGACCGCGTCTGTTCGAGGTCAAAACGAAGGTCTCCTCGATCAACGCCGAGCGCCGTCGTCGGCTCTGGGGCGGCAAATTCAAGGACAAAGCGATCGATGCCGTGTTTTTGCGGGAGTGCCCTGCATACGAGCTCGATTTTATCGTTGCACCGCCTCAGATGAGATTATATATGCAATACAGTGCACGGATATTTGAGATATATCTGAAATACGTTGCCGACGAGGACATTTTCCCCTATTCCGTCGATGAGGTGTTCATCGACGTCACCCCCTATCTCGAGCACAGTCATCTGACTCCGCGAGAATTTGCGATGAGGATGATCAAGGACGTTTATCGGCAAACGGGCATAACCGCGACCGCCGGAATCGGAACGAATATGTATCTTGCGAAGGTAGCGATGGATATCGTTGCGAAAAAAATGCCTGCCGACAGCGACGGAGTACGCATCGCACAGCTTGACGAGGAGTCGTTTCGCCGCGAGCTTTGGGAACACCGACCGCTGACAGATTTTTGGAACGTGGGACCTGGGATCTCGCGTCGGCTTGAGCGGTGCGGGATGTGGACGATGGGTGACGTCGCAAGGATGTCGCTGAAAAACGAGGCGTTGCTCTACAGTATGTTCGGCGTCAATGCGGAGCTGATAATCGATCACGCATGGGGATGTGAGTCCTGCACGATGGCGGACGTAAAAGGATATCGACCGAAGAGCACGAGCATCAGCTCGGGGCAGGTGCTGAGCTATCCAACGAGCGCGGAGACAGCGAAGGTGATACTGAAGGAGATGGCAGACTCGCTCTCGCTCGATCTGATCTCGCGCGGAGTGGTCACCGATCATATAACGATCGCCGTCGGCTACGACATAGAAAACCTCGCCGACGAGGTGAGGTCATCGCAATACAGCGGCGAGGTCGTATACGATCACTATGGCAGGGCAGTACCGAAGGGAGTTCACGGCTCGAAGACTCTCGAAAGGTTTACCTCTTCTGCTCGAGTGATCGTCGACTGTGCGGAGTCGCTATTCGACCGACTTGTCGACGGCGGCCTTTTAATAAGACGGCTCAACATCTCGGCATCACGTCTGTTGCCGAGGGATGACGAGCGAACGCAAAAGCCTGCCGAGCAGCTTTTGATGTTCATCGACTACACCGCCGAGGAAGAGCGGCGGGAAAACGAAGCAAAACGAGAAAAAAAGGAAGCGAAGCTGATGGAAACGATGGTTGCATTAAAGAAAAAGTATGGGAAAAACTCAATATTGAAAGGGATGAACTACCTCGAGGGTGCGACGGGACGGGAACGCAACGAGCAGGTAGGAGGGCACAAGGGATGAACGGCTATGAAGACATAATTGCGCTGCCGCCACACGTTTCGGCTACGCGACCGCCAATGCCGAGGTCGAGCCGTGCGGCACAATTCTCGCCGTTTGCGGCGTTGACAGGCTATGATGCGGAGATAAGCGAGGCGATGCGGCGGACGTATCCGAGGTTTTATTTTTCAACGGATCAGCAAGAGGAGCTCAACGATCGGCTCGTCGGGTTGATCGAACGGTCAAATGAGCATCCGAGGGTGAAGCTGACGTATTTCGTCACAGACGAGCGGAAGGTCGGGGGAACCTACGTTACGGTCTGCGGTGAGCTGAAGCGCTACGACGAATACGAGAGGGCACTGTTATTTTGCGACGGGCGTCGTGTTTTTGTCGACGATCTGTGCGCGATAGAGTGACGCGCGGCTTCGTTTTATACTCTGTGTCCGTGAAACAATTTGGTAGACATAATTCCAACAAATAATTTTTGGGTTTCAACATAAAAAAAGTTTTCCACAGAAGTTACTCCTATTTTCCACACGATTTTAGCTTGAAAACCCTTGATTTCCACAGTTATCCATCTATTTTTCCAAGTTTTCCACACTCATTATTGTGGATATGTTGAAAACGTTTGCGTAGATTAGGGTTACATAATGTTGTGAAACAATAATTTTTCGGTTGTGAAACAAAAAAATCGATGACACAACCTATTGTGTCATCGAAGAATTCGGAGCCATAATTATGTTTTTATCAGAGCTGTTTTTTACGCATTTTGATGCGCGACCAGAGCAAAATAATTATTTGTGCGGGGACACCGATCAGAAAAATGCTCCAAGTGACCTCGCCGAATCCGATAATAAATGCGGCGGCGAGGATCGCCCAAACGAGCAACGAAACGAGCACGAATATCAAATCGCGTCTACCCCAGATGCAGTTAAAGACGAGAAGCACGACGAGGCTTATCGGAACGGCATAGACGTAGGAATGCCACGGTGACGACACCTCGGGGATATACGTCAACGACACGTAGATGATCGTTGCGAGCAACCAGACGAGCATAAACGAGAGCATTGTGATAATAATACGGTTGCGCTTTTTGTCGCGCTTCAAGGTCTCGATCAAAGCGTCGGCTTTCGTATGATCTTCTTCGAGGAGGTAGTCGACAGTAACACCGAACATTTCGGCGATGATCTTCAACGTAGCGATATCGGGAACAGATTCTCCGCGTTCCCATTTTGAGATCGCTTTATCGGAATAGTTGAGTTTTTCGGCGAATTCGGCTTGAGTCAATCCGTTTTTCTTTCGCAGATCAGCGATATTCTTTGCGATTATCAGCTTAAGTTCTTCCATTTCGGCTTCTCCTTTCGGTTTCATACACAATTATTATAGCATACATTCGACGAAAATACAATAGTGACTTTTGTCAAAAATTCGGTTCTTACCAAAAACTGCGATTACACTCTTGCATAAAACTCGATATGTGTTATAATATACCTATGAAGCGGAGGTGTTGGCGTTGCGATTTGATTTCAGATATTTAGACAAAAAGAAGGCAAAAGCGGTTTTGCGGACGGTTTTTTCGATCCTACATTCAAATATGAGCGTCATTGCGCCGACGGGAAACAGCTATGCTGAGGACGAGCGGATCTTTCTCGAAAACGTTGCGCCCGCGCTCGAAAAAGCGCCGAGGCAGATCGTTCTGTTTTACGACGGTGAGATACTGTTCGGCTATTTTCAATACTACGTCAACGGCGAGCTGTTTATGATGGAGGAGATCCAGCTGAAGCGCGAATATTGGCACTGCGGTGCGTTTGGCGAGTTTTATCGGTGGCTGTTACCGTTGTTGCCCGACGGGATAGCTCGAGTTGAGGCGTTCGCGCACAAGAAAAACGAAAATTCGCGATCGATCCTTCGTCATCTCGGGCTTCGACCGATCGACGAGAACGAAAACCACATTCATTTCCGAGGTGAGTTTTCCGCGCTATGCGATCACTACGTTAAAAATGCTTGAAATACAAGCGAAAATATGGTAAACTATCTACATCAGATATAGAAGAGGAACACGATATGGAATGGACGAAAAAACAGATCGCGCCGTCGCTTTTGGCGTGTGATTTTGGAAACGTTGAAAAGCAATTGAAGATCTTGGAGTCGGCGGGGTGCGAATATCTTCACCTTGACGTTATGGACGGGATCTTCGTTCCGAACATCTCGTTTGGGCAACCGCTGATAAAATCGATCCGTAAATGCACAAATATGAAATTCGACACTCATCTTATGATAGTCGATCCGATCCGCTACGTTGACACCTTTGCCGACTGTGGCTCGGATATGATAACCATCCACATCGAGAGCTGCCACAACGTTCGCGAGACGCTTCGTGCGATCCGTGCGCGCGGGCTCAAGGCAGGGCTTTCGATCAAGCCGAAAACTCCCGTTGATGCGGTAAAGCCGTTTGTCGGTGAGTTCGATCTCGTGCTCGTTATGAGCGTTGAGCCGGGGTTCGGCGGTCAATCGTTTATGCCCGATTCGATCCCGAAGGTTCGACAGCTCGCGGAGCTTCGCGCTTGGACGCAATCGGAGTTCTTGATCTCGATCGACGGCGGTATCGGCGAGAAGAACATCGTTGACGTTTCACTCGCAGGTGCTGATCTCTTTGTCGCGGGCAGCTCCGTTCTCGGCAAGCCCGATATCGCTGCGGCGTTCACGTCACTCGACGGACTCGCAAACGGTTGATGCTTATGGACAAAATTTACGAACTGATCGACTCGTGTGCTTCGACAAAAAAATCGGTGCTTATTGCCGACATTGACAGCGGCGAGGTGTTATTCGACTACAACAGCGAGCTTGTGTTTCGATCTGCCAGCACGATAAAGACGCCGATGCTGATCTTTGCGCTACGCAAATGTATGGATGGTGAGCGCACGCTCGACGAATCGATAAAGATTACCGAGCCGCTTTCGGACTCGCGGATATTCGATCGCGGTGACGCCGAGGCGTCGCTTTGGAAGATATTATATTTTATGGTCACCGTGTCCGACAACACTGCAACCAACGTTATCATTCGTGAGCTGGGGTTTGATGCCATAAACTCATATTTCCGCTCGATCGGGCTCGAAAAAACCTGCCTGAGACGGCGGATGCTCGATTGGAATGCCGTCGCTGACGGGCTCGAAAACGAGACGACCAACCGCGAGATGCTCTCTCTCTACAGCGCGTTGTTCCGCGGCGAGCTGCTCGACGAGCGCTACACGAACTATGCGAAAGCGATACTCGCCGATCAACAGGACAAGTCGCTCGTCCTGCGCTATATCGACCGCAATGTCACTGCTTACCACAAAAGCGGCGGGCTCGACAACCTCGTGCACGATTGCGGTGTCTTCCAAGTCAACAACAAAAATATCTACGTCGGTGTGTTCACCGACGGCGCGCCCGACGTAAACGCTAAATGCGGTGAACAGCTCTGCGGTGCCGTCGGCGAGCTGCTATACCCCCCCTGCGGCTCTGATATACCCCCGACGGCTCTGTTTATGCCTTCGGCGACCAAAGACAACTTTCTATAGAAAGTTTTCTTTGGAATCTTTCAAAGATTTTATAATTATTTTTTCGAGGAGACACCCTTGTTGCTTATAAACAAGGGTGTTATTTTTTGCGTTTAAAGGGCATCTCCTCGAAAAAATGGTTAGAAAAGTCGCTGAGAGGCTCTAAAGAGAATTTTCTAAAGAGAGTTATCCTTAATCGCAGGAGGTATAACAAAGCTGTAGGAGGAATAACAAAACCGCAGGGGGTATATAAATAACAAAAAGTTAGCAGTATATGGAAGCTTGATACTGTTACCACAGGTTTTATATCTTCTAGGCGAATTTATTATATCTCTGACGATTTAATATATTTCCGACAGTGTAAGAGAACTCTTGAAAGCTTCTTTAGAGTCTCCCAAAGCCTCTTAACTACTTTTTTCCCGATGGGTACGTCTGCACAAAACGAAAAAATTCCCGATAGGTAACGTGTACCCATCGGGAAAAAAGCAATTAAAAAGTTTTGAGGGATTCCTAAGGGAACTTTTTCAAAAGTTCCCTTAGGCCGTCGGAGACATACTAAACCCCGTCAAAGACATAATAGAGTCGCCGGTGATTAGGCTTCGACGTGCCAATAGAACTCGAGCACGGCGTCTTTTTTAGGCGCCTCGAGGAAAGTGATAGTGAGCCGTTTATCGTTAACGGTAACGAAGTATTTAGCGTTAGCCATATCAGCGGACGCGGGCACGATAGATACTGTTTTAGCGTCTTGGTTGAGGGTATGGCCTACGAGGAACTCGGTTTTTTTGCCATCGCCGGTGAACGAGCGTTTACCGCCGTCTTCGTCTTTGATCTGATAAGTGCCGCCGCTGCTATAAACTTGGAGGTTTTTGACCTCGAAAACGGATTGTGCGCTTGAGGGTGCTTTGATACCCTTATTTTCAACGACGGTACAGCAATCGAGTGTAACGACGCCGAGCGCGTTAGTTGCGTCGAACAAGAAGAAATTCTTGTTGTCGGCAGCGGAGTTGAGCATACAATCACGGAACGTCATATTCATAACGCGAGTGTTGGGGTTGCTGATAGTCAAGATGCCTTCCTTCGCGTTTTCGAACCAAGTACCGACGAAGTTGCAGGGTCTGAGTCCGCTAACGTTAGGGACGAGTAGGTCTTTTGTGTTAGACGCGAAGATACCGCCGATAACGTGGATACCGTCGAAGCTCTCGCCGTTGAGAAAATCGAGGCAGAGTCCGACACCGCAGGTCGCGATACGCGGATGCACGATAGTATTGCCCGATCCGTAGAGGTGGAGACCGACCTCACAGTCAGAACAGAAAACGTTTTCGAACATACAGTCGAAGATACCAACGCCCTCGGGCTCAGCGTTACCGCAAATACCCGTTCCGAGTCCAAAGAAAACGAGATCCTTGAACGTACCGATCGCGGAGTTGTAATTTTTCAAGGTCGAGCCGCCGAGGATACCGACAACGCCCTTGATCTTCTTCGGGTTGCTGAAGAACATCTGCTCAATAGACGTGCCCCAGAGCGCTTCGTTGGAGGTGTCGATCATAACGCCGTCCTCTGCGCCGTCCCAAGCAAGATACGTTGCATACATTCCGTCACCCTTAAGGCTGACCTTTGCTTTTTTAACTATAGTTTCCTTGATGGTGTAAGTGCCGGAGGGGAGGTATACGATACCGCCGCCCTTAGCAGCACATACGTTTATTGCTGTTTGAATAGCCTTCGAGTCGTCTTGACCGTTGGCTTTTGCACCAAATTCTCTGACGTTATACATACCGGTTATAGCCTCTGTTGCAGTAGTTTTAGATTCTTCCTTCGGTTCTGCGGACACGTCCTCGGAAACGTCGGGTGTCGAAGCCTCGACCGAGGCGTCGTTGCTCACCTCATCCTCGGGCTTGCAGGCAACGAGCGGGATGAGCATCAATAATGCAAGAAAAAAGAATAATATACGTTTTTTCATATCGTTCTCCTGTAATAAAATTATTTTTCAAGGATCGCTTTTACACCCAAGAGCCCGTCCATGATCGTCGACGCGCACCAACCGGTGTAGATCGAGTACATACCGCCCTCGTCGATGTTGTTGTTTTGGTTAGCGCGACCGTCCCAGCATTTCTTCTCTGCGTTGTAAGTACCGCGCCAAGCGCCGTCCCAAAGCGGACTTTCGTCTTTGCATTGAATATTCATCAAGAAATCAGCGAGCTTGAGTGCCGCGTTCTTGAATTTTTCGTCGCCTGTCAGCGCGTAAGCCTCGTTAAAGCCCATAAGAGCGAAGCCTTCGGTATAAACGAGGTCGCAGATCATCGGGTTTTCTTGGAGCGATGCATTAAGGCTGTCGGCGTCTGCATTGAGAACACCGCCGTCCTTGTGACAAAGCGAGAGCACGAATTCGCTGACGCGCTCAAAGCTCTTTTTCCAATCGTCGCGCGGGATATATTTCAAAATACGAGCGAGACAGAACATCGCGAGTGCGTTCTCGGAGGACGGAGGTCTCCAATCCTCGCTGCGCATCAGCTCGTACGTCGTTGCAAATCTGCCGTTGTCGAGCTGAACGGAAAGAAGATATTTCATCGCTTTTTCAACGGAGCGGAGATATTTCTCGTCGCCCGTCTCCTTGTAGCAGCGTGCGATACCTGCCGCGAGCCAGAAGATGAAGCACGGACCTTTATAGAGCCCTTGCGTTACACCGCCGTCGTTTTGGTAGTAGTAGCCCTCGTCGCGTTGGATACGTACCCAGTAGTCAGCGAGCTTGAGCGCCGCTTCCTTCAAGCGAACGTCGCCGTTGATGTCGTAGATATCCATAAGACCGATGAGCACCTTGCCGTTGTCGTTTTGGAAACGCGCTCTGCCGGAGAAGTCGGCGAGCTCGCCGTTGTGAAGATAGAACGGAACAGAGCCGTACCACGCGGACATCGGGTCGTTGTCCTGAACGGAAAGCACCCAGTTGATTATGTTCTCATAAATATCTTGGTTGTCCTCGCGGCCGCGCTTCAAAATAACACGTGCGATCTCGGTGTTGCAGTCGGGACGAGTCCAGCAAACTCGTCTGTTGACGTCAATACGAATACGCTCATATACGCCAACGCTTCCGCGGTTGAAGCTGAGCATCTGCGTTTCTATCCATTTTAAACAGTTGTCTACACTGTTGTTGATCCTGTTAATCATCGCTTTTCTCCTAAAAATGTGTGTGGGGTATAAATTTTTGTGGGTGTGCTTTTGTGTGGGGTAATATCCTTTTAGCTTGAAATTTAAATGTGTTCGCGTGAGCGAACAAAAATGGGTTGGGTCCCATTTTTAATTTAAATTTGCTAGCGAGGGGTATTAGTTGCAATTATATTAATAATAACAGCCTCGCTTTTAGTCTTTGAAGCGCATCATCGTGTCTTCCATAGCGGAATCAATAGCGGTCTTCATACCGTCGAACTTCGATGTGAAGTTGTTTTGCTTTGCGGAATACATATCCTCGAAGATCTTGCCCATTCCGCCCCAGTTACAGATGTAACCGATGTCGTAAACTCTGCTTGAGAAGATGATGTCGAGCATCTCGCCGCTCTCCTCGTCTCTGAGGTCACGGAGCGTCAAGGTCTTGTCGTAGTATGCGTCGGTCAACGTCTCCATCGATTCGTACGCCATCGCGTCAACAACGATAGCCGCGTTGTCTGTTGTTTCAAATCCGTCTAAGAAGCAAACGCCGGGAACAAGGCTCGTGCTGATGAGACAGTTATATTCCGTTTGGTCTTCCGAGTAGTGAGGATAGGGAAGGATACCGAAATCGAAGTTCTTTGCGTTACGGAATTGGCGCATATCGGTGAGCGCGAAGGTCGTGAAGATGATCTGGTTGTTTGTGAACATATCGCAGATACTCTCGAAAGTCGTGCAGCCTGCGTGGTTGTTCGTAACGACGCTTGTCGAGAGGGAGATCTCCATGATATCGTCGATCATATTGGTGAACGCTTCGTTTCCGAGCGTGATGGTGATATTTTCGCCGTCGTTTTCGGACATACGTCCGCCGCCACCGAAGAAGAACGAGTGGGGTGCGTTGAACGCAACGTGGAGTCCGTATTTGTCTTGGTTGTTCCATTTTCCGTCACCGTTATCGGCGGTGAACTCCTTTGACATCTCATAAACCTTGTCGATGGTCCATTTGTGGCTCTTAACGAGGTCATAGGGGTTTTCGAGGTCGTTTTGAGATATGAGCGTTTTGTTGAAGAACATAACCATCGTGCACTCGTTGTCGAGGATACTGATGTCGCCCGTTGAGAAATAGAGCTTTCCGTTGAGTGTGAGGTCCTTGTTCGCGCGTTGATCCCACCATTCGCCGTCGAGGTTGATCCCTTCGAGCGTTGTGAGGTCGGCGAGAAGTCCGTCAGCCGCAAGCGCGATACTGTCGTTCATCATCGGCATATATACGTCATAATCGTCGATGCCGCTGTTGAAGTTGGTCTTAACTATCTCGTGGATAGCGAATTGTTTGTCCTCGAGGATATAGCAGTTGAGCTTCGATTCAACGATAGCGTTTCTGTTGAACACCGCGTCGTTGATGACTTCGTCCTTAAGCTCAGCGGCAAAGATCTCGAACGATTCATAGTAGGAATACTGACTGTTGGGAACGACGAAGATGATATCATCTTTTTCGAGGTCGATTGCGGGATATTCATACTTGAACTCCTCGCTGACCTCTGTGCTCGTTTCGTCGCTAACGTCTGTTGCAGGCGTGCTCTCGCTCGGCAAGCTTTCGCTCGGTGTAGTATCACAAGCGATAAGGGAGATGAGCATTACTGCCATTAATAAGAATGCTAAGATTTTTTTCATAGTGTCTTTTTCCTTTCATAAAATTAAAAATCTGTGAAATATTTGCTGTTGACACTTCCACCCGTTTGCTTCAAGACTCCGCGAACGACGAGTCCCTTCAAAACTCGTCCTGCCATCGTTTGCGAAACGCTGAGCAGCTCCTCGGTCGTCTTTCGGGTTATAAACGGGTTAGTTGCAAGATACTCGAGAACTCGCCGCTCGTGCTCGGTCGTGCTGATATCGGCGTACGACAAGCTCGGCAACGTCATCATAAATACGTTATCGGTGACCTTGAAAACAGGCTTCTTCGTTTTGTTGTGGTAGCTCTCGACGATCCTGTCGATACCGGCACCGCAGACCGTTGTCGTTCCGTAGCGATAGAAGAACTCCGCCAGGAGTCTGTTTCTCGGCTGGCTGATCCCGACGAGTATATCGTCAACGGTGATATCACCGACGAGCCCGCCGATCGACGAGATCTCAAGCTTGTCGGAATAGACGTTGATCAAAACGCTTCCCCGATAGTCATAATTTCGGTGGATCAACGAATTCGAGACCGCTTCATAAAGCGCGACCGCGGGATACGCGCCGCTGAACCGTTTTCCGATATATGCACAGACCTCGCTGCACTGCTTCAGCACCGAGCCGCGAAACTCTGTACGATCGATGAAATCGATCTTCGATCTACCGCCGAACACGTTGAGCTTCACCGTGTATTCACACTGGTCGCTGAGCAGATATGCGATATTCGTATATATCCGACCGCCTCGGACCATCCCATATCGCTCGAAAAAGTCCGAATCGAGCAGAACGCCGCAATTACGAAGCTGCTCGAACGTCAACGACTGGTTTTCGCTTCGTCCGGACTCGAAATCGCTCTCGCTGCCGCTTCCGCCGCCGCCAAAGTTCGAGGACAACACCTCGCCTTCGCGGCCAACCGACCCGTTGTATTTTGTTTTGTCTTTCAAGCTCTCACTCCTTTCCCAATATTCTAACACCACTCTAACACACACTAACACTTTTGTCAATAGTTTTTTCTTGACAAGATGATAAATATATGTTACTATTGTTAAAAATAAGATGAACGGATATGTTCGTCAGCGTTATGAAAGTGAGACAAAGTTATGATAAAAGACAGAGGTGTCGTAATACTCGTCGATGAGGTGAGCGAGCGTTGGCTCGAGCTGATGAAGGCGGCGAATTTGAACGTACTCGGCGTGCACGAGATCGTTACCGAAAAGCCGAACAGTGTTGACAAGGTGCTTTCCCGTCTCGAAAACCCCGAATACCGCGCGTTGCTCGACAAATTTGAACAGAACGGGATCCGCGTTGAGTTTGAGCTCCACGCGCTCGAGTGGCTTTTGCCGCGTGAGCTGTTCGACACACGCCCCGAGCTGTTCCGTATCGACAAGAACGGAAATCGCGTTCGCGAGCTGAACTGCTGCGCTTCTAACCCCGACGCGCTCGCGATCATCAGCGATCGCGCACATTTGCTCGCAACGAAGCTCAGATGCTCGTCGCACAACTACTATTTATGGATGGACGATGCATACGAATCATCCTGCTGCTGCGAAAAATGCAAAAAATACAACTGCAGTGACCAAAATATGATCATTATGGGCGCTGTGCTCGAGGGATTGAAACGCTACGACCCCGAGGCGAAGCTCGCGTACCTCGCATACGCCGACTCGCTCGACGTGCCGACAGTTAAGCCCCACAAGGATATGTTCCTTGAGTTCGCGCCGATCACGCGCAACCACAAAACCCCGATCACTAACCCCGATGAGCCGAACAACAAGAAATACGTCGATCTGCTCGGTGGGCTCTTGAAGATATTCGATCCGAGCGAAGCGCACATACTCGAATACTGGATCGACAACTCCCTATTCTCAGGCTACAAAAAACCGCCCGTGTTGCTCCCCTTCGCTAAAGACGTTATGGCTGACGACGTGAAATACTACCACTCGCTCGGTATCAACTCCATCACCGCGTTCGGTTGCTACCTCGGTGACGATTACTTCGAGCTGTTCGGTAACCCGCCCATAAACGATTACGGCGATTGCTTCAATTGCTGATATACCCCCTGCGGCTCTGTTATGTCTCCGACGGCTGTGATATGCCTTCGGCGACCAAAGACAACTTTCTATAGAAAGTTTTCTTTGGAATCTTTCAAAGATTTTTTAATTATTTTTTTGATGAGGGACTCCCGATAATTATTCGGGAGCTCTTTTTTTGTGCGTTTTTGGAGTCCCACATCAAAAAAATGGTTAGAAAAGATGCTTGAGAGGCTCTAAAGAGAATTTTCTAAAGAGAGTTATCCTTGATCGCAGGAGGTATAACAAAACCATAGAAGGCATAACAAAGCTGCGGGAGGCATAACAAAACCGTAGAAGGCATAACAAAGCTGTAGGAATATATTATTTCCGATGATCTTAATATATCTCTGACGATTTAATATATTTCCGACAGTGTAAGAGAACTCTTGAAAGCTTTCTTTAGAGTCTCCCAAAGCCTCTTGCACACTTTTTCCCCAACGGGTGCTTTCCTTTGCAAAAAAAGAAATCCCCAAGGAGCAACAGAGTGCCCGTTGGGGAAAAAGAATACAAAAAGTTTTGAGGGATTCCTAAGGGAA
>JAFSCS010000014.1 GCA_017436675.1 Clostridia bacterium
AAAAATATTACTGCACCGTACTTACCGAGTGCTTGTTTTTCCTTTAAGAAGAGCACCCTTTACTCTTCAATTACATTATATCACCCCCCCGCAAAATGTCAATAGGTTTTATCAACTCCAAATGTAAACAATTTATGAACAAAACGGTGAATATTAGCGTTTTGCCTGAATAAAATAATAAAAAGGACGGCGGAAGCCGTCTTTTCGTTTGTCGGATTTTAGGGTGCGCCATCAGGCGCACGACTGTACCGTTGCTTTAATCAAGACAGAAATATATTAAGATGGGTGTTTTTTTGCGCCACACAAAAGCAGTTCGAGTATGATGTCGCTTTCAAGGGGTTCTGCACCCCTTGACCCGCACAACCTTTGAAAAGGTTGACGAAACTTTCAATTCTATGGTGACGTAGCCGTTTCGCCACCGAAAAAGCTTCACGGAATACGGCGCTGCCGCCGGCAGAAAAGGTTGACGAAACTTTCAGTTGTCGATGTCGAAACGGTTACATCACCAACAATCAAAAGTTTTACTCAATTTTTTTCAAAAAATTGTGCGGGTCAAGGGGCGCATAGCCCCTTGGATATAACAGCCAAGATACGCCTCGGCTTTGCAACCATTTTCAACCAAACCGTCGCCTTATGGCGACCAAATTTCACGAATTTAAAAAGGACGGCTTACGCCGTCCTTAATAACAATATCTAAGCTCCGAAGAACTCGTCGAGCAGGTGGAGCGCCGCCTTTTTGCTCTTTTCGGGCATCGCCTTTTCGACCGCATAGCGAAGGCTCTCCTCGGACAACCCGAGCCCCCCCGATTTGACCGCCGTTGCGAGAAGCTTTATGTTGATGTTTCTGTTGCTTTCCTTTTTCATATCTACCTCGATAACGTTTTCGGCGTTTTCGTGGAGATAATGGAGCAAAACGTTCGTCTCATAGCTGTGCGCGAGAGCCGAAGCAACGGGAATAACGGGACGGGTGCAAACGATCACCGTTCCGCCCTTCTTGAGATAGTGCAGATGCCTGACCGCTTCGGCAGGCTCAAACGCTATCAAAACGTCTGCCTCGCCGTCCGAGATGAGCGATGAATGGATCTTTTTCCCGAATCTGACGTGGCTGACAACACTTCCTCCGCGTTGCGCCATACCGATCGTATCGCTTGCCTTGACCTCCAGCTTCTGATAAAGTGCTGCGGTGGAAATGAGCGTCGATGCCAAAACAGTGCCTTGCCCACCGATGCCGCATAATAAACAGTTGGTCTTCATACTATTTTTCTCCTTTCGCACCTATCAGACGTATTCCTTGATCGTATGTATCTGGCATATCTGTGCACACAGACCGCAGCCGTTACAAATGCTGCTGTCGATACGAACGACGTCGTCATATATCAATATCGCAGGGCAACCGAGCTCGCGAATACATTTTTTACAAGCAACACAGCTGCCGCTGACGTAGAACTTCTTCGTCGGCTTCGCAATAGCCGCGCAGGGCGACTTGAACACAATCGCGCGAACTCCCTTGACGTCTGCTGCCGCACGGACTGCATCTATCGCCTCGTCGAGCATCATCGGGTCGATCGTCTTGACGTATGAGAGCCCAAGCGAACGGAGCACGGCTTCGATATCGATACCGCTCTTGTCCGAGCCCATCATCGTCATACCTGAGCCGGGGTGTGGCTGTTGCCCCGTGAGTGCGGATGCCGAGTTGTCGAGAATACAAACGAGCAGGTCGGCTTCGTTGTGCGTTGCGTTGACGATACCCGAAAAACCCGTTGCAAAGAACGACGAGTCGCCCATAAAAGCAACGTTGAGCGTGTCGGGTTGGATTCGGTGAATGCCTTGCGAAAGCGTTATTCCCGCGCCGAGCGACAGACAAGTGTCGATCATCTCGAGCGGTGCGGCGCTTCCGAGAAGCGAGCATCCGACGTCACCGCCGCAAACATATTTTTTGCCCTTGAGGGCTTGCTTTACAGCATAAAGTGATGCACGGTGCGGACAACCTGCGCAAAGCGTCGGCGTACGAACGGGGAGAACGGGCAATGCTTCCTCTTGCTTCGCCTCGGGCTCGATCCCGAAAACGAACCTTCCGATAGCATCACTGACTATCTTCGGGGTATATTCACCGGCAATAGGCATAGCTCCGTCGAGCTTACCGCTGATCTGCTTTTTGAGACCGTGCTTTCCGCAAAGATAAGTCAGCTCGCGCTCGATAACGGGATCAAGCTCCTCAATAACGAGCACCTTTTTTACGGAGCGTAAAAACTCGAGTGCCTTCTTCTCGGGGAACGGATATGGCGTGCCGACCGTGAAGATGCGGACGTTGGTGACACCCTCGAGTGCCTCACGAACGTAGCCGCAGCTGATGCCGCTGACCGCAACACCGATCTTGCCTCTGCCGGAGATGGAATTATATTTTAGCTCGGAGAACATATCCGCAATAATGGGATTGCGTTTTTCTATCTTGATGTGATTGATGTGCGCGTTCTTCGGATAGGGTACCCATTTTTTCGGGTCTTTTTCGAATCCCGTCGGAACGTGCGGAACACGTCTTCTGACGAAAACAGCACTTTTTCCGAGACAAACACGAGTTGTCGGACGGAGGATAACGGGAGTGCCGTAAAGCTCCGAAACGCGAAAAGCCTCGCCGATCATCTCATACGCCTCCTCGGGCGATGACGGATCGAATATCGGGATCCTTGAGAGCGCGGCGAACGAGCGGGTGTCTTGCTCGGTGTGTGATGCGTGCGGGCCGGCATCGTCAGCCGATACGATGACCATACCGCCCTTGATACCCATATAAGCGAGCGTCAAAACGGAGTCGGAAGCATCGTTGAGTCCCGATTGCTTCAACGCGACCATAGTTCTTGCACCTGCTATCGAAGCACCGGCGGCGACCTCGAGCGCAGCTTTTCCGTTGGCTGACCATTCAACGTAAACAGAGCTGTCCTTGTGATCAGCGATCGTTTCCAAGATCTCGGTGGAAGGTGTGCCGGGGTAACCGCAAACAACGTTGACTCCTGCGGTGAGCGCACCGAATGCAATAGCGTTGTTGCCGGTAAGAATTCGTTTTCCCATATTACTCTCCAATCAAATTTATATAAAGATCAATAAATGCAAAAGGTGACAAATAAGAATAAATTTTGTCACCTTTTATTATATCATATAATTTATGCTATTTCAACAATTTTTGCTAATCTTGTAACACGTTAAAACAACTTTTTTCTGCTTTTTTCTCGCTCTTTTCGACGGGAACGTCAAAAAGATGCGAATAAGCCTCCGCCTCCTCGCTTTCAAACGGCATCTGCTGTACGAATCCCGTAAAATCGTTTGCCGAAGCGGGCGGCGTCTTGAACATCGCATCCTCGCTCGGATGCTTTCTTCTTTTTCTTATCTTCATCAAAATTCATCTCCCTTCAAAATTATTTTTTGCCAAAATATCATTTTCACTCGCTTGACATCGGCAATAGTGTATGTTAAAATATCCCACAAAGGATGGTGTCTTCTTTGAAAAAATTATTTCTTTGTTTAACGATAATTTCGATGATATTGACCGTCATAGGTGTGGTCGCCGTCGCATCGTCGGGCGGAGAAGCAAGTCCGCTTTTTGCGGCAATACCGAGCGTTTTGGCGCTTCTGTTTTATACTTTGATGAAAAAACAATAGGGAGGTAGAATTAATGGAAGTATTCTTTGTAATTTTTTTCTTGATGTTCTTTGCGGTCTTCGGCTTGGTGTTTTATAATATCATTTCGGAGATATCAAGAAAACAAAAGAATAGAAATTCGCCGCGAATAAGCGTTAATGCGAAGGTGGTTGCAAAACGAATGCAGGTTCATGGCGGGACACACACAGCCAACCACCATCACCACGGTTATACGAAATATTTCGCAACGTTTGAGTTCGAAAGCGGCGACCGTCTCGAGCTTAGCGTGTATGACACCGATTACGGACTTCTCGTTGAGGGCGACGAGGGAAGCTTGACCTTCAGAGGAACGGAATTTCTGAGCTTCGAGCGAAAAGAAGTGAAATTTTAAATCAGCAGGTAAAAATGAAAGAAAAAAAGATCGAACAAAAGAAAAACAATACACTTCCCGAAACGGCAAAAAATGAGGATGAAAAAATAGTGATCCCGCTTTCAAAGAAGCTTTTGAAATCAGTATTGCTTATTATCACGTTTACCGTCGTTTTATGCTGGGTGTTTACGCATTTTGAAACGGTAAAAAGTACTTTTTATTACTTTATATCAATAATAACGCCGTTCACGATAGGGATCGTCATCGCGTATATCGTCAATACCGCAATGAACCCGCTCGAGCGGCTTTGGGACCTCGTTTTCAAAAAGAGAAAAAAACCGCTTCCGCGTCTTCGCCGTGCGGTGTGTCTGATACTTGCAATATTGATCGTACTCGGAATAATCTTTGCCGTGTTCTTTATGCTCATCCCCGAATTGATGAATACCGTCAAAAAGTTCGCCGACAGTCTCCCCGGCTATGCGACTACGATAAATAAATGGTACGAAATGCTTTCCGATTGGCTCGAGCAGTATAATTTCGATATCCCCGAGATCAGCATCAACACCTCTGAGCTCGGAAAATATCTCAACACCTTCTTGACTAACTACGGCAGCCAGTTCCTCGATAAGACCGTCAACGTCACGACACAGATCGTCAGCGGTATCGTCAACCTTGTGCTCGGGCTCGTCGTGTCCGTCTATCTTTTGGCAGGAAAGGAAAAGCTCATCAGCCAATCAAAAACTGTCGTAAAAGCACTCCTTTCCGAAAAACACGCGACCGAGCTCATCGATTTTGCATCGCTTTGCAACGATACTCTCTCGCGTTTCGTCAACGGTCAGCTCATCGAAGCGGTGATAATCGGTGTGCTCTGCTTTTTTGGGATGCTCATCTTCAATATGCCGTATGCGTGGCTCATCTCCATTGTAGTTGCGTTCACCGCACTCATCCCCGTTTTCGGCGCGTTCTTCGGAACAGCGGTCGGTGCAGTACTGATACTGCTCGAGGATCCGATGAAAGCCGTCTGGTTCGTCGTGTTCATAATAGTGCTCCAACAGATCGAGGGCAACCTCATCTATCCGAAGGTGGTCGGAAAATCGGTAGGTCTCCCGGGCATCTGGGTATTGCTCGCAGTAACGATCGGCGGTAACGCGTTCGGACTTATCGGAATGCTGTTCGGCGTTCCCGTCTGCTCCGTGCTCTATTGTGTCGCACGCGAGTTCATCAAAGCACGAACTATCAAAAAACGCTGAATTTTTATTATGAGAACCTTTTTTGAGGGGGGACTTTTTTTCGAAAAAGTCCCCCCTCAAACTCCCCCAAAAAAACTTAAATTTTGGGGATGACTTGTTGGTAATTGAAACAGTTACATCACCATAGAATTAAAAGTTTTGATCGAACTTTTTCTGCCGGCGGCAGCGCCGTATTCCGTGAAGCTTTTTCGGTGGCGAAACGTTTCTATTACCATAGAATTAAAAGTTTTACTCGGTTTTTTCTAAAAAATCGCGGGTGGAGGGCGTTTTTGGCGAGGCCAAAATCCAAACCTATTTGCAAAGCAAATAGGTTGAGCCCTTCCGAAAAGCTGCCCGACGAAACTTTTATTCTCACTAATTTGCTTCTGTGCTTGAAAAATCGATCGGGATATGATAAAATATCCTCGAATAAAACCGAAAGGAATAATGATATGAAAAATATACCGAGAAGTGAGCATCCGTTTCCGCATTTTTGCCGTGATACTTGGCAAAACCTCAACGGTGAATGGAGCTTCCAAATAGATGACGACCATATACTCGGAGAGGAGATCGTGAAGGGCGAAAAACAGCTTTCGGGAAAAATACTCGTGCCGTTTTGTCCCGAAAGCGTGCTCTCGGGCGTCGGATACACCAACTTTATGACTCGCGTGTGGTACAGCCGCGGCTTCGAGCTTAGCGAGATAAAAGGACGCACCATCCTTCATATCGGTGCGTGCGACTATATAACAAACGTCTACGTCAACGGAAACCACGTCGGAATTCACCGCGGCGGCTACGTTTCGTTTGCGTTTGATATCACCGAATTCGTTCGCCTCGGCGAGAATACGCTTGTCATCTGCGCCGACGACGATACACGTTCGGACAGCAGTCCCTCGGGAAAACAATCCCCGAAGCTCGAATCGTACGGTTGTCACTATACTCGTACAACGGGAATCTGGCAAACGGTATGGCTTGAATTCGTTCCGCCCACATACATAAAATTTGCGAAATACCAACCCGACGTTGCCGCAAAAGCTCTCATCGCCGATATTGAGTGTGTATCGCCCTATGGCAAGCTCACCGCCGTTGCATATTATGACGGACGTGAAGTGGGAAGAGCGGAATGCGACGCCAACAACTATAACAGATTGACACTACAGCTTTCCGAGCTTCATCTTTGGGAGGTCGGAGACGGGCGACTCTATGACCTCGTTTTGACGCTTGGTGACGACGTTGTAAAAAGCTATTTCGGAATGCGCAGCGTATCGCTCAAAAACGGAATGATGTATATCAACGACCGCCCCGTGTTCCAAAGACTCGTGCTTGACCAAGGCTTCTATCCCGACGGAATATACACCGCATCGACCGATGAGGAGCTGAAGGGCGACGTGCTTCGCTCGATGGCGATGGGATTCAACGGCGCAAGACTCCACGAAAAGATATTCGAGCCTCGCTTCCTCTACCATTGCGATAAGCTTGGATATATCGTTTGGGGCGAGCACGCCAACTGGGGCTTGAATATCAGCGGACAAAACGGATATACCGATTTTATTGCCGAATGGGTAGAGGCAATGCGCCGCGATTTCAACCACCCCGCGATAATCGGCTGGTGTCCGCTAAACGAAACACAGGAAAACCAAAACAACGAATTCGTACGCGACTTGATGATGATAACTCGCACCATCGATCCGCTCCGTCCCGCTATCGATGGCTCGGGCTGGCAACACGTTGACGACGTTTGCGAAATATACGATTGTCACGACTACGACCAAAACCCCGAATCGTTCAAAGCGAACCACGACCGCCGTATGAACGGAGAATGCTCGATAGATGCACGAAGAGTTCCCGCACGCTACACATTTATGAGTGAGTTCGGCGGCATCGGATGGGCAACGCACGGAAACGGATGGGGCTACGGAGTGCCCGCATCGATCGAGGAGTTCTATGCGCGTTTCGAAGGGCTTTGCAACGCGTTGCTCGACAACACCGCGTATTTCGGATTTTGCTACACCCAGCTTACCGACGTTGAACAAGAGCAAAACGGACTCTATACCTATGACCGCAAGCCGAAATTCGATCCCGAGCGCATCAGTGCTATCGTATCGCGCACCGCGGCGTTCGAAAAAAGCGAATGAGTGAGCGATTTGAGAACGCACTCTCAAGGGTGCTTGAGCACCATCACCGCGAGGGGATAGGAACGCTCGCCGAGGGTACGCTCCACGCGGTAATAAAGTATTTTCTCGATCCCGACGAGAGCCACCACGAGCAAAAGCTCGGACGGTCTGTCTGCGACGTATATAACGGAGAGCGCATCTTTGAGATCCAGACGCGTCAGCTGTATAAATTGAACGCCAAGCTCGGCAGGCTGTTGCCCGAGAATAACGTGACGGTGGTGTTCCCGATAAGCGCCGAAAAGCACGTGTATTGGCTCGACAAGCAAACGGGTGAGATTTCGGGCGGACGAAAAAGCACTCGCAAGGGCAGGGCGACCGACGTTCTACCCGAGCTGTATGGGATACGCGAGCACTTGACGGATGCGAATTTTGAGGTGTTGGTGCTGCTTTTCAAAATGGATGAATACCGTAACCTCAACGGATGGGGCAGAGGCGGGAAGCGCGGGTCTTCGCGCTACGATCGTGTTCCGCGCGAGCTGACGGATGAGCATCTTTTGTTTGATGCCGACTCCTACCGCGAGCTGTTGCCACCCGAGCTGCCAACGTCTTTTTCCGCGAAGGAGTTCGCAAAGCTGACGAAAATGAGCCAAAACGCCGCCTACCAAGCACTCTTGGTGCTGGAAACGGTAGGTGCTGTCAAAGTGCAACGGAACGGCAGAACCAATACGTATCATCTTTGCAAATAATGGGATAAATTAACGATAATTCTTTTTTACACGATGGGTGCTTGACCGCTCATCGTGTTTTTTATATACATAAATATCGAAAATGGAGTCCCGAGCCTTCCGAACGGAAGATAACAGTAACGGGTATTGATACAAAACGACAGTGTTTATTTGTGTTATCACTTGTCCCGATTTTAGATTTATTGAAGAATATAAAGCTTACTGTTGAAAAATAAGCAAATATGGGTTATAATGAGCACAATAAGTCTAAAGGAGCTATGACTATGGATAAGAAGCTGTTTGAAGTATTAAACGGACACGAGGAAAACTATATTTTCCCGTTCTATTGGCAACACGGAAATCATACAGAACGCATTCCCGAACAGGTAAGAAGAATAAGATCAAGCGGAGCAAGAGCACTTTGTGTTGAGTCACGTCCGCACGGAGATTTTTGCGGTGAAACGTGGTGGCGCGATATGGACCTTATCCTTGGCACTTGCGAGGAAGAGGGTATGGAGGTCTGGTTGCTCGACGATAGCCATTTTCCGACGGGATTTTCAAATGGCGCCGTAAAATCAAACCCCGACAAACGTAAGCTTCACCTAATGGAAACGCACGTTGACTTCATCGGCCCGATGAAAAACGCAACTTGTATCGTCCGCTACGTTGGTGAGTATCCGCGCCTTGTCGGTGCATATATGTATAAACGCTCCGATTCGGGAAAACTTACCGAAGAATTTATTGAGGTTACCGATAAAATAAAGGACGAGGTCTTGACCGTTGACGTCGGCGCGGGATATTGGAGAGTATTTTTCCTTTTCGCCGCATACGGAGCTGACCTTTTCCCGAACTATATCGATATGATCAACCCCGAGTCTGTTGACCTTCTTATCGATACAGTATATGAAACGCACTACGAACATTATAAGGATAAATTCGGAAAGACCTTCCGCGGATTCTTCAGCGATGAACCCGCATTCGCTAACGGCCGCTTCAATACCGCAATGCCCGATAGAGGCATCTATGACTATACGCTCGGAATGAACGGACTCGCGCTTCCGTGGAGCAACGAGTTGAAGGAAATGCTCGATTCTTCACTCGGTAAAAATTCGATACCATACCTCCCGCTTTTGTGGTTCGAGGGCGAAACGATGACCGAGGAAGCCCGTTTTGCATATATGGATGTCGTAACCGAATTATATAATAAACATTTCACCCGCCGTCTTGCTCGTTGGTGTCACGTCCACGGAGTCGATTATATCGGCCACGTCGTTGAGGATATGAACGTAAGCAGCCGCTTCGGATACGGCAGCGGTCACTATTTCCGCGCGCTCACGGGACAAGATATGAGCGGATACGATATCGTTTTGCACCAAGTAATGCCGGGATACGCGACAATGCCCAACGTCGGCAGCTGTTACGAGGGCGAGATGGAGACGGAGTTTTTCCATTATGTTCTCGGAAAGCTCGGCTCGTCGCTTTCTCATTTTGAACCCAATATGAAAAACAGAACGATGTGTGAGCTTTTCGGCGCATATGGATGGGCAGAAGGCACAAGAACGATGAAATGGCTCGCCGACTTCGCGCTTGTAAGAGGCTCGAACCGTTTCGTTCAACACGCATTCTCGCCAACCTTCCCCGACTACGATTGCCCGCCTCACTTTGGCGCAGAGGGTAACGACCCGCAATATGAAGGCTTCGGAAAGGTTATGGACTATCTTAATAAAGCAGCCCATCTTTTTGAAGATAGCGTTCACCAATGTGATGTATTGTTGATGTACGATGCCGAGAGCGAATGGATGAACGGCGACGGTAATATAATGCGCACCCAAGTTTGCGCCCGCGCACTGTGGGATAAACATATCGATTTTGACATCGTTTCTTGTGACTACCTCATAAAGATGAAGGTTGAAAACGGTGAAATATTGCTTAACGAGGAGAAATATAAAGCACTCGTCATTCCGTTCTCGCCAAAATATCCGAAAAAGCATTGTGACACAATGAAAAAACTCGTCTCGCTCGGCGCGAAGATAGTCTTCGTCGATGCTTCACCCGAAAACGAAGAATTCGATATCGTGCCTCTCTCCGACCTCGCAGATGAGATGAAAAAGCTCGGAACACACGTTTCTATCGACGGATGCCCGCTCCTTCGCCATTACCTCGTTCGCCGCGGAGAAACGACCGTTTTGATGCTCTTCAACGAATCGATGACCGAAATTGCCGAAACGACCGTGAAGCTCGATGCATCGGGCGACTGCGTAGAGCTCGACCTTTTGGGCGACACGATCAAAAAAGGAAAATGCGAAGGCTCGCTCAATATCAGCTTGAAGCCGTATCAATCGGCAATATACGTTATCGGCGACGTTGCGGATGTGTGCCACACTCTCGAATATAAGGAGACATCCTCCGAAAAATATGAAGGAAACTACAAAATAAGCACCTCGAAGTATAACGATATGGATTCGTTCACATATATGAAGGACTCCGCTTCACCCGAAATAAGCACCGAGCTCGGCAGATTTGCGGGAAAGATAAAATACGAATTCGAGCTTGAGGCAAAGAAAGATGAAAAGACCATCGTTGAGTTCGATAGCCTCGGCGAGAACGGAAAGCTTCTCTGTAACGGCGTTGAATGCGGCCTTCGCGTGTGCCCGCCGTATCGCTTCGATATAACTAAAGCATTGAAGGACGGCAAAAACGAGCTTGAACTTATTTGCTCGACAACGCTCGCATTCGCGTTCCCCGATAACTTCTCGAGATATATGCAAATAGCACCGCTCGGAATAAGCGGCGACGTGACCGTCAAAAAGTATGAAGAGGTTAAATAATGAAAATAGGAATATTCAGTGATCCGCATTATTGTACAATGGAGCGCATCGGTCAGTCCGACAGATATCCGCTTCGTTCACTTGAAAAGATGAAAACGATCGTCGAACGAGTTAGATCGGAGAACATCGAGCTGCTAATTTGCCTCGGCGACTTCGTCAATATGGAGGGAAGCGAGGAACAGGATAAAATAAATATCAAGACCGCAGCCGACGTGCTTCGCGAATGCGGTGTGAGATGCGTATGCTGTATGGGTAACCACGACGGCGAGGTCGTGACGCGCGATACGTTTGAAAGACTCAGCGGATTTGAGCTTGCACCGTGTGTGATCGAATATGAAAACGGAAAACAGCTCGTGTTCTTGGATGCGAACTATACGAGCGAATATAAGCCCTACGAACGCCATAAGGTCAATTGGAAGGACGCCAATGTACCGCCCGAGCAGATCGAATGGCTGAAAGATACGTTGAAAAAGGGCGAGAGCATCGTCTTCATCCACCAAAACGTCGACAAAACGCTCGACGGCCACCACCACGTAAAAAACCTCGACGAGCTCGTCGAAATATTCAAAGAGTATGGCGTCAAAACGGTTTATCAAGGTCACTACCATTACGGTGGCGACACTATGACCGATGGCATCCATTATATAACTCTCAAAGCCACCTGCGTCTTCGACGAAGATTACTTCATCGTCACCGAGGTGTAATAGAATTCAGTTGACAATCAGCCGCTTCTGTGTTATCCTAAAAATAACATAGAGGCGGTTTGCCTTAAAAATCCAAAGGAGAAAAGATATGAAACGCATTTTATCAGCTTTATTGACAGCGTTGATGCTTCTTACTATCGTTGCGTGTACTCCGAACGAAACCAACAGCACGCCTGCGACGGAGAGCACCGCTACTTCCACCGACGTCTCCTCTGACGTTAGCGAGGAGATATATAAGAAGCCGGACAAGTTTTATAAGGACAGAACGCTCAGTATCCTCGGCAAACGCGAGGGCGCACATTTCTATTCCGAGCGTCAATGGATATATAACGAGGAGCTTGATGGTGAGATCATCAACGACAACGTTTTCATCCGTAACGAATGGATAAAAGAAACTTTCGGTGTTACGATCGAATATACCGCCGACACCGAATACTTTATCCTCGATACCGTGATCCAAAATAAGAATGCCGATTTCGACGAGTACGATCTCGTTTGCGACGGCTTGACGACAATGGGCTCACTTGCGATCCAAGGTGCGCTCGATCCTCTTAACGACACAGAATATATCAACGTTGAAGCACCCTATTGGGACACCCGTTGCACAGATGCGCTCACGATCGGCGACAACGTGTATTTTCTCGCAGGAGATGCCTTCATCACCGATGACGAATATACGTATTGCGTTCTTTATAATAAGACGATGTTCCAAGATCTCGCGCTCAACTCCGAAACCGACGGCAAGGACGTATATACCGTTGTTGACGAGGGAAAATGGACGTATGACGTATATGGAAAGCTTTCGAAGGCTGCTGCCGCCGATATCGACGGTGTTTCGGGCATGAGCCACGAATCAGACCGCTGGGGTATCGTCTCCGACACAGGATGTGTCTACGTTATGATGGCGGGAAGCGGCTATAAGACGATCGGCTTTGACGGTGACGGTGAGCTTATCGTCAACCCGCTTGACGAGAACGCCGTGAACGTATTTAACGCAGTATCAGAAGTCCTCAATCGTGCGGAGAGCAGCAAATATGCCGAGCGTATCGTAGCGTCCGACGGACAATATTATGCTGCGGCAGAGCGTATGTTTGGCGAAAACAGATCGTTCTCGCAAATATGTAAGGTCAACAGCGTGTCGTCCTATGCGTCCAATTTCGACGTGGATTTCGGCGTGTTGCCGATCCCGAAGTATACCGATGATCAGGACGGATATTATAACTCCGTAGCTTGTCTCCACTTCTCAACGATCGGTATCCCGACGACCAACACAGAGGACGCGGAGATGACTCGAGTTGTTATGGAAGCGCTTGCATATAAAGGACAAGAGCTCATCACCCCCGCATATATCGAAACGACGTTGAAGCTCAAAAAGCTCCAAGACGAGCGCGACGTAAAAATGCTCGAGCTTGTTTTGAGAACAAGAAGCTTCGATATCGGTGTTATCTATGATATCGGTAAGCTCTCGGGCTTCCACGGCAAATTTGCCGCAACGGGTAATACCAATATAACGTCCGAGTGGCAGGGCATCCAAGGTGCGATCGAGGTCGACCTCAATAAACTAAAAGCCGCTTTTAATAGCTGATCAAAATAATAAACGTACAAAAATCAATATTACAACTCAAAAGGAGCTCCCGAGAAAGGGCGATGTTCTTAGCGGAGAAATGAGGGCATGCGCATAGTCCGATGCATTTGTAAAACAAATGCGAAACTTGCGATAAATGAAGAAAGAGAGTTAACGGCTTTTCAGCCATTAACTCTCTTTTTCTGCTTTGTGAAGTTTTTGCCGTTGCAAAAGTGAAGTTGTGCTGTGCACAGTGATGTTGTTCGCCACGGGCTCACAGTGAAGTTAAGTTTGCCATAACTTCGCCGCGAGGCGAAACTTCACTCACGAAGTGAACTTCACTATCGAAGATAACTTCACTTACCCGAAGGGCAAACTTAGTTTTAGCGTGTTCTCCGTTAAGGATAACACGCTAAATCGGGAGCTCCTTTTGAATAAGCTATATAAAAAGTAACGAAAGGGAAATTATGTTATTGGTTATATGTCAAATATGTTGCGAGTGCGGTGTTGTCATAATCCTCGGGGATCGCTAAATCGCTTGTATTATCACTCATACCATATCCGTAGAGGTATTGTATCGTGAAAAAGTTGCCCGGCAATACCCAATTCACATATTCCTCAAGAAGATCCTTCCTGATATACGGCAAAAGCGTATGCTCGCTGAGCTCGTTGATCTTGTCAACATATTTTTCGGCGATACCGTCGCAAAGCTCTATCGCAAGGTTCGTTATTCCGCGATTTATTCCCCACGGCACGATCGGCATAGTCGGATAAAGTCCGCCGTCCTTTTCCTTGAGGTATCCGCGCTTGATGAATTCCGCAGCCTTATATTTCTCCGTTTCCGTCAGCTCGAGCTTGGGATCATCGAAAAGTCTCATAAAGAGGTCGATATTCCCCTCGCCAAATACGTTGTCGCGCTCACCAAACGGCTTACACTCAAAAATATTGCCGTACATTACCCATTTATAATTCGTCGTCGAGAAGGTCTTGTGCAGATTCGACCAGCCTGCCTTCGGCGTTTCGGTCTCCTTCGGCTCATAATTCTCGTCGGGCAAGATATAGGAACAGCAGAGGCGATAACCTTTTCCGTTGTCTGCGGGGACCTTATCTTTCCAACGGTGTGAGTTTTTCTCGTTCATTTTTATCTGGAGCGCATCACTGAAAACAAAGTACAAATACCAAAGAAGCTCCCCAAACGGCATATCGTTGCCGTAGAATTCAAACTCTCTGAATTTTCTCTCGTTTTCCTTGATCAACTCGGTCACCTCGCGGCCGAGATCCTTATAGATCTTCGCCACCTCGTACCCGTTGTTGTTCCAAACCTCTGCGGGAAGCACACAAAAATCGGTGATATATTTTCCGTTCGTCGTTTCCTTGAGAAACTTGTTATCAACGAGATATTGGAGCTTTTCCTCGAAATATACGGGCGCACATCCGATCTCGTCGGCGATCTCCTTGATCGTCTTTCCTTCTGCTCGACAGCAAACGAAGATCTGCTTCGTCATCTGATCGCTTATATTATTCCAATAATCAGGTATCCCGTATCCGCCCCACATACCGACTTGGGCGGGCGCATATGATGATCTTCCATAGTTGTTCATTTCTTCAAATCCTTTCTTGATATCCTTTCGAGCGTCGAAGAGCCTGCGCTTGACCGTCCCCTCGGGAACGTCAAGTTGACGCGCTATCTCCTCGACAGACATCTTTTGCAGATAATACATTATAATTACGTTTCGGTGCAGGTGCGAGAGCCGTGAGATATGATAATTGAGCTCACTGATCTCCTCCGACTTGAGCAGCTCGCTGTCGAGTTCGGGCTCACCTGATGAAATATCGACGAATTCATCGATGAGAAGCGCGCCGTTTTTCTTCATTCGGTAGAAGGCACTGATCTTGTTTCTTGCCATTTGCCAAAACCAAGCATAAAAGCTATCGATCTTTTTGCCGCGAGTCGCCAACGCCTCGAGCAATATCTCTTGCGTGAGGTCCTCGGCATCGTTTGGGTCGCTTACGTGCTTTAAACAGAATCGGTACGTTGACTCCAAAAGCTCGCCGTCGAGCTTCATATCCATTTTTCTCCACCTCCGTTTCATTGTTTTCCGATCGGACACTAATATAGTGTCAAAAAGAAAGGATCAGTTCGGTATCTTTATAAAACTTTTTTAAATTATATCAAAAAAACCTCCCTCGGTCAATAAATCCACCTCGCAAATACTACGACACCACTTGATTTTTGCGAGATAATGTGTTATAAATTAATAGTCACTATCAATTTAGGCGGAGAAAAGATGAAAAAAGAGTACAATACAAGATCGAAAACGATAATAAAGAATATTTTTTCCGAGAACGAGGGGAAGGAGCTCACCTCACGTGACGTGATCGAGCTGACTCGCGGCAACGTCGGCGAAGCGACGGTGTATCGACTTTTGAACACGCTTTCCGAGGACGGAACGGTCGAACGCCGCTTGACGAGCGATGGTGCCGTCTATTCCTACGTCGATCATCACGGCGATTGCGGATGCGGGTTCCATTTGCATTGTGTCGGATGCGGCAACGTGTTACACCTTCGTTGCGAGACGATGAGTGGGATGCGTCACCATATTATCAAAGAGCACGGATTCGTACCGCTCGTCGAGACCACCGTCATCGACGGCTACTGTGATAAATGCAAAAAAACGAACGCGAGGGAAGTGAGCCGATGAAAAAGCTGTCTCTTATACTCGCTTTGATAATGTTGATTTCGTGCGCTCTTGTTGGATGCACTCTTCCCGAGGACGAACTTGACGGAATAAAGGTCATCACGACCGCTTTCGTTGGCTATGACCTTGCGCGTCAGGTCGGTGGTGACGATGTCAACGTCAGCCTGCTTTTGCCCGTCGGCGCCGAATCGCACACCTACGAGCCGACGCCGAGAGATATTATCAACATCTCAAAATGCGACCTCTTCATCTATGTCGGCGGTGAGTCGGAGAGCTGGGTGGATGAGCTTTTGAATGACGATATCAAGCCGAAAATGATGATAAAGATGATGGACCTTGTTGAGCTGCTCACCGAGGAGCACGACCACGACCACGACCACGATATCGGTAAAACAGCTTATGACGAGCACGTTTGGACCTCGCCAAAAAACACACTGAAGCTTCTTGATGCGGTCAATGATGCGCTGACAGAGATCGACGCCACGAAAAAAGAAGCGTTTGAAAGTAATTACAAGAAATACAGGTCCGAGATAGAGGTGCTCGACAACGGATTTAGAGAGTTTTTCGCCACGTTTGAAAAGCCGACGCTCGTGTTCGGCGACCGATTCCCGCTTTCCTATTTTGCGCACGAGTACGGGATCGATCACTATTCGGCGTTCCACGGCTGCTCAAGTGAGTCCGAGCCGTCCGCGCAGGTCGTCGCATCGCTCATCGACAAGGTGAAAACGGAAAATATCCCTGCCGTATTCTACATCGAGCTATCGAACCACAAGGTCGCCGATACCATCGCAGAGGCGACCGGTGCAAGGACGGCGCTCTTTAACACTTGTCACAACGTCACCTTGGAGCAATTCGAGTCGGGCGAGGGATACGTATCATTGATGAAAAAGAATTTGGAAACACTGAAGGAGGTGCTCGGGTAGTGGCATTGATAAAATGTGAAAACGTAAAGCTGTCATACGAAAACAAAGTCGTGCTCGAGGGACTCGATTTCGAGGTGCAAAGCGGTGATTATCTTTGCATCATCGGTGAGAACGGCTCAGGAAAAAGCACACTTGTGAAGGCGTTGCTTTCGTTGAAATCGGTCGACGGCGGAAGCATCACCTTTGGCGACGGCTTGAAAAAGACCGAGATAGGATACTTGCCTCAGCAGGATGGCGCAAGAAAGGACTTTCCCGCTTCCGTCGGAGAGGTCGTGCTCTCGGGACGCTTGAACAAGCGCGGGCTCCGTCCGTTCTACAGCAGCGAGGACAAAAAAGCTGCACGATCATCTATGGAGCAGCTTGGGATATGGGAGCTTCGAAAAAAGTGTTTTCGCGAGTTGTCGGGCGGACAAATGCAACGTGTTCTGCTCTCTCGCGCGCTCCTTGCTACGTCGAGGCTGATACTTCTCGACGAGCCGGTCTCGGGGCTTGATCCCGTTGTCACGAACGAGTTTTACAAGCTGATCAGCGAGCTTAACAAAAACGGGTTGACTGTAATTATGGTCACTCACGATATATCCGCATCACTCAAATACGCCTCCCACGTGCTTCATCTCCATTCGGAAAAGCCGTTTTTCGGGACGAAGCACGACTATTCGAAATGCGAGTGCTGCAAGGAGTTCATCGGAGGTGAAGAAAAATGCTGTCATTGATAAAGGAGATGCTCTCATATCCGTTCCTCGTTCGAACCTTCGTTGTCGGAATACTCGTATGCACCTGCGCCGCGCTGCTCGGTGTGAGCCTCGTGCTGAAGCGATATTCGATGATCGGTGATGGACTCAGCCACGTCGGGTTCGGCGCGCTTGCCGTTGCAACGGCACTTAACCGCGCACCGATGGCTATCGCGATGCCCGTTGTAATACTGACTGCGTTCTTCCTCTTGAGAATGAGCGAAAACGGAAAGCTGAAGGGTGACAGTGCCGTTGCGATGCTCTCCTCAAGCGCGCTCGCGATCGGTGTTATGGTGATGTCGTTCTCAAACGGGATGAACATAGACGTTTATAACTATATGTTCGGATCTATACTCGCCGTAACCAGAAACGACGTGATAATAAGCGTATTGCTCTCCTTGTTCGTTATTGTGCTCTACGTGGTGTTTTACACGAAGCTGTTCGCCGTTACCTTCGACGAAACCTTCGCAAAAGCAACGGGTACAAAAGCAGGGCTGTATAATATGCTCCTCGCACTCTTGACCGCAGTAACGATCGTCGTTGGTATGCGGTTGATGGGCTCGCTTTTGATCTCCTCACTCGTGATATTCCCTGCTCTCACATCTATGCGACTGTTTAAAAGCTTTAAAGCCGTAGTGATCAGCTCCGCAGTCGTCTCCATCGTCTGCTTCGTCGTCGGTATCTCACTCTCGTTCTTGTTCTCAACACCCGCAGGCGCTACCGTCGTCTGTACTAACCTCGCCGCCTATCTCCTCTTTTGCCTGTTACGTATATCCCCGACGGTTTGATATACCCCCGACAGCTGTATTATGCCTTCGGCGACCAAAGACAACTTTCTATAGAAAGTTTTCTTTGGAATCTTTCAAAGATTTTTTAATTATTTTTTCGAGGAGACACCCTTGTTGTTTATAAACAAGGGTGTTATTTTTTGCGCTTTAGGGCATCTCCTCGAAAAAATGGTTAGAAAAGTCGCTGAGAGGCTCTAAAGAGAATTTTCTAAAGAGAGTTATCCTTGATCGCAGGAGGTATAACAAAGCTGTAGGAGGCATAACAAAACCGCAAGGGAATATAGGCAGCAGGGGAAAGAGCGGATATATTATCTCCAACGAATTTATTATATCTCTGACGATCTAATATATTTCCGACAGTTTAAGAGAACTCTTGAGAAGCTTCCTTAGAGTCTTTAAGCCTCTTAACTACTTTTTTCGATGAGGGACTCAAAGAAGCACAAAAAAAGAACTCCCGAATAATTATCGGGAGTCCCTCATCGAAAAAAGTCAATCAAAAAGGTTTGAAAGGATTCCTAAGGGAAACTTTCCTCAAAAGTTTCCCTTAGGCCGTCGGAGACATATCAAACCCGTCGGAGACATACTAAACTCCGTCGGGGATGTTATCTCATGCCGTACTGTTCGAGTACGAAGTCCATATCCTTATCGCCTCTACCGGAGAGTGTGATGAGCACTGAGCCTCTACCCATAGTTTTTGCGAGCTTCATACCGTAAGCGACGGCGTGGGAGCTTTCGATAGCGGGGATGATACCCTCGAGGCGCGAGAGTGTGAAGAATGCTTCGATGGCTTCTTCATCGGAGATAACGTCATATTTAACTCTTCCGAGGTCACGGAGGTAGGCGTGTTCAGGTCCTGAAGAGGGGTAGTCGAGTCCGCTTGCGATAGAGTAAACGGGCGCGGGATCGCCGTTTTCGTCCTTGAGCATAATACTGTTAAATCCGTGCATAATACCTTCCGTACCGTATGTAAGGCTGGCAGCGTGATCGCCGAGCTTTGAGCCCTTGCCGAGCGGCTCAACGCCATAGATATCAACGGGATCGTTGAGGAATCCCGAGAACATACCCATCGAGTTGGAGCCACCGCCGACACAAGCGACAACGGCGTCGGGGAGCTCACCTGTCATATCGAGAAACTGCTCACGCGCCTCGATACCGACAACACTTTGGAAATCACGAACCATCATCGGGAACGGATGCGGTCCGAGTACGGAGCCGATGCAGTAGATGGCATCCTTGTATTCACGTGCGTATGCATCAAACGCCGCGTCGACCGCCTCTTTAAGAGTAGCGAGTCCGTGCGTTACCTCGATAACGTTCGCACCGAGTATCTTCATACGAGCGACGTTGGGCGCCTGCTTTTTGATATCGACAGAGCCCATATAGATGTCGCATTCGAGACCATAGTAAGCCGCCGCTGTAGCGAGCGCAACACCGTGCTGACCTGCGCCCGTCTCGGCGATGACCTTCTTTTTGCCCATATATTTAGCAAGTAGACCTTCGCCCATGCAGTGATTGAGCTTGTGTGCGCCCGTGTGGTTGAGGTCCTCGCGCTTCGCATAAAGCTGAACGTTACCGAGCGACGCGGAAAGACGTTCGAGGTGCGAAACGGGAGTCGGTCTTCCTTGGAACTCCTTGCGAATGCGGCGAAGCTCGCTGATGAACTTGCTCGATTTACAGATCGTGAAATACGCCTCCGTTATCTCGTCCATAGCCGCTTGAAGCTCGGGCGCAATGAACGAACCGCCGTATTTACCGAAATAACCGTTTTTGTCGGGATGGTGTTTAAAATATGTTTCAAAATCAACGTCGTTAAATTTCATTTTCTTTTCTCCATAATTAATGATCTATATATTATATTTGATATTTGGTTTGTGTCGAAAAAAGCTCAATTTCGCCATCGTTTAGTTAAGAGCGTCATAGTGTCCATCCTTTCGCGTCAAGAAAAAAATCCTTGACAGAACTATAGTATCTGTCAAGGACGAATAACCAAAAAGTCTATCCGCGGTGCCACCTTGAATTCACCTAAACGGTGCGCTTAATAAGGATACCAACATATCCTCGGCAACTGACGTATGCCCAAACGTTGCGAACTACTGATAAAAACGTTCATCCGCACCCTCAGCGGTCCATTTGCCAAACAGTTTCTAACCCTACTCTCAGCACCGAGGGCTCTCTGTGTAGTCTTAAAAGGCTTTATCTCCGCGTCAACGGTTTAAACTATATTTTTAATCATTATATCACCGCGAAGATGACTTGTCAATAGCATTTTTATGAAATATACGATCTGTCGATGTTGACGACCGTGAAATATTTTTCGTTTTCCTTTTTCACCGCATCATCAATGAGCTTTTTCGTTTCGCTTACCCCGAGCTTCCAATCAAACGGAATAACGACGTCAAAAATGAGATTCGTGTGTGTCGGCCCGCTGACGATACGAAAATCGTGGAGAGTGATCCGCTCGTCGATCGACCTGATCGCCGAAAGCGCCGCCTCCTTTGCCTCAAGCGTCTTCTCGTCGCGAGTGTCGATCGGATCCATATGTATTACCGCCTCGCATCCGAGCGACTTGCCGAGCGTGCGTTCAACGTTGTCGATCTCGTCGTGCAGCTCGAGAATGTTTCCGTCCGCAGGCACCTCCGCGTGAAGCGAGATAATAACTCTGCCGGGCCCATAGTTGTGTACGATAAGGTCGTGAATACCGACTACGTTCGGCGACGAGCGAACGATAGCCTCGATCTGCTCAACGAATTCCTTTTCGGGAGGCTGACCGAGAAGCAGGTCGATCGTTTCCTTCGCAGTGCGAAATCCTGCAATAAAAATGAATATAGCAACCGCAATGCCGCAATATCCGTCAATGGCGAGAGACGTGAAATGACCGACGATCATCGAGATGAATACGACTGACGTCGCGATCGCATCACTCACGCTGTCCGTTGCGACCGCCTTCATCGATGCGGAATCTATCTTTTTCCCAACACCCCTGTTGTAGAAAAACATATATAGCTTTATCATAACGGAAACCAAAAGTATCACCGCGGGAACGAGCCCAAACTCAACACTTTCGGGCGAGATGATCTTTCCGATCGAGCTTTTGATAAGCTCAAATCCCATAAGGAGTATCACCCCCGAAACGATAAACCCCGAAATATATTCAAATCTGCCGTGACCGAACGGATGGTCAGCGTCGGGCTTCTGGTCGGCAAGCTTGAAGCCGATAAGCGTGATAAACGACGAAAAAGCGTCTGAAAGGTTGTTGAACGCATCGGCGGTTACGGCGATCGATCCCGAAATAGTGCCGGCGATCATCTTGATCGCAAACAGAACGACGTTGAGAAATATCCCGAGAACACTGCAAAGCGTACCGTATGCAAGCCTGACCTTGCTGTTCGCATAGTCAAAGCGGTCTTTTATAAAAAATTTCGAAAGTAAAGCTACCATATCATTCTCCAAGCTATATATTGCAACTGTAATACTGTCAATAATATATAGTAAACTAAATTTCCGACTTTGTCAATGCTTCGCCGACACGTTCGGCATTTTTATTTTCAATTTCAACGAGAGGCAGCCTCACCTCCGCCGAGCATAACCCGAGTAACGATAACGCGTATTTTATCGGGACCGGACTCACCTCGCAAAACATCGCGCTCATCAGCGGGAGCAATTCGTGGGAAATCAGCCTCGCCTCATCATATTTTTTAGCAATCACCAAATGGCACATATCCGCCATCCTTTTCGGTACGGCGTTCGATACGACCGATATCACCCCACGCCCACCGCAGCAAAGCGTGGGAAAAGCGTGCTCGTCGTTGCCCGTGTAGACGGCAACCCCGCTCGGAAGCTTTGAGATCATCTCTTGTATCTTCGAAAAAGAAGGACTCGCTTCCTTTATTCCAACGACGTTTTTGAGCTTCGATAGCTCCAAAACGGCATCCACGTCGATATCAACACACGTTCGAGTCGGAACGTTATAAAGTATGATAGGTGTTCGAACGGATTCGGCTATGGCGGTGTAGTGGCGAATAAGCCCCGTCCTTGTCGCCTTGTTGTAGTAGGGTGTGACGACCAAAAGCGCATCATAACCGATCTCCTCGGCAATGCGAGACATCTCGATCGCGTAAGCGGTGTTGTTCCCGCCCGTCCCCGCGACGACCGTCACTCTGCCGTCGACGTAGGCGTGGCAGAATCGAAGGAACTCGCACCTCTCCTCGTGAGTGAGCGTACAGCTCTCGCCCGTGGTCCCGCAAAAGAGAAGCGCATCAACACCCGACTCGATCTGGCGGTCGATCATCGTCGCCGCGGCAAAATAATCTATCTCTCCATTGCAAAAAGGAGTCACGAGCGCAGTGCAAACGCCCTCGAATATGAGTTTTTTTGTCATAAAGTGTAAACCCTTTCTATTTTTTGTGAAATATTTTTAAAAAATCAAAAACACTGTTGAAAAGCTGAGCAAATCGTTGTATAATAAGATGATAAAATATGGAGTAATATTATTTTATTGAGAAAAGAGCGGTTTTGTTACCGAAAAATAAAGGAATAAAGATAAATTATGAAAGACCTTTTGAAGCTCTCGGCGTATGATTATCATCTTCCCGAGGAGCTGATAGCTCAAACGCCGATAAAACAGCGTGACAGCTCAAGACTTTTGAAAATAGACAGATCGAGCGGTGAATATACCGACTTGCATTTTTCTGATATATTAAGCTTTTTCAACGAGGGCGATTGCCTCGTGCTGAACGAGACTCGCGTCATCCCGGCGCGCCTCTACGGTAACAGTATGAACCATAGCGGACAAGTCGAGGTCGTGTTGCTTTCTCGTGAAGAGGGCGACGTTTGGAAATGTATGACTCGTCCGGGCAAAAAAACGAAAGTCGGTGAGAGCGTTGATTTCGGCGAAATGAAGGGACACGTTGAGAAGGTGCTTGACGACGGACTTCGTCTGATCAGATTCGAGTACGAGGGCGTGTTTAATGAGGTGCTCGATCGTATCGGAATAATGCCGTTGCCGCCGTATATAAAGGAACGCCTCGAGGATAAGGAAAGATACCAGACCGTGTATTCCAAGACCGAGGGCAGCGCGGCAGCGCCAACCGCAGGGCTCCACTTCACGAACGAGCTTCTTGATGCCTTGAAGAAAAAGGGAGTCATCATCGCAAAGGTGCTTCTCCACGTCGGGATCGGAACCTTCCGCCCCGTAAAGTGCGAGAACATCACAGACCATAATATGCACCGCGAATATATAAAAGTAACGAAAGAGACCGCAGACACCATCAACGAAGCGAAAAGACGCGGCGGAAGATTGGTCTGCGTCGGCACGACCTCGTGCAGAACGATAGAGAGCGTCGCCGATGAGAATGGAGTGGTCCACGAATTCGAGGGCGAAACGGGAATATTTATCTATCCGTCCTATAAGTTCAAGGCTATGGATGCGCTGATAACGAATTTCCATCTCCCCGAAAGCTCACTCTTGATGCTTGTATCGGCGTTCGGCGGCTATGATAACGTGATGAAGGCGTACGAGCACGCCGTCAGCGAACGGTATCGCTTCTTTTCGTTCGGCGACGCGATGCTGATAGTATAAAAGATTTATACTATCAGCAGAGAAGAGATAAGAGAGAATAGATAAGAGAAAAGGAAGCTTTTTGCTTCGCAAAAAGCAACCGTTTCTTTTCACTTTTCACTCTTCACTTTTCTCTCATCGAAGTTTTGCATCTTATATGCTATAAACTTCGATGATGCGATGCTTATTATATAAGCGAAAATGAATAATGATAATTGTTGAGCGATCGCTAAAAAGCTGAGCCCGATATTATCCATCATTCATCAAAATATCAATTACAGGGTGAAACGTGAACAAAATACCACTTCTTGTGATCGCGGGGCCGACCGCATCGGGAAAAAGCGCACTTGCGTTCAAATGTGCAAAAAAGCTTTGCGGAGAATTGATCTCGGGAGATTCGATGCAGATCTATAAGGGTATGGATATCGGAACGGCAAAGCCGACGAAGGCGGAGCAAGCCGAGGTGAAGCATCATCTCGTCGACGTGATAGAAATTTCCGAGGGCTATTCCTCGGGAGACTTCAAGGATGCCGCGAAATCAGCCGCACGCGAGATCTTCTCGAGAGGAAAACTGCCGATACTCGTCGGTGGCTCGGGGCTCTACGTTGAGCTTGTTGTGAACGATTTTTCACTCCCCGAGATAAGCTCGTCCGATAAGCTGCGCGATGAGCTGTATGGGATCGCAAGGGAAAAGGGAAACGAATATCTCCATTCGATGCTCGGCGAGATCGATCCCGAATCGGCTGAAGCGATACACTTCAACAACGTGAAGCGAGTCGTCCGTGCGATAGAGGTCTATCGCGGAACGGGCGTAACGATGAGCGAATGGAACCGTCGCTCAAAAATGAACGAAAACGAATTTGAGCCGTATTGCGTATATCTCGATTGGGATCGCGAAAAGCTCTATTCGAGAATAAACGAGCGAGTTGACGAGTTCGTCAAAAACGGACTCCTCGACGAAGCAAGAACGCTCTATGAAAACGGGCTCGAATCGACTCCGACAGCCTCGAAGGCGATCGGATATAAGGAGCTTCTCCCATATTTGAAGGGAGCGTGTGAGCTTGACGAATGCATCGATGCATTGAAGCAAAGCACCCGAAATCTTGCAAAACGACAGGTGACCTATTTCACCAGAATGAGATTTGACAAAAAACTTGACCCCGATAAAAGATCGTCCGACGAGCTTTTCGAAGAGCTTCTCGCCGACGAGGGATTTTCGGAATTTATAAGGAACTTTAATAATGAATCTAAGGCTTAAAATGACCATGCGTCAATTCGCAATGTCGGTGATAGCTCTTTTGATAATAGCATACATCATCCTTCAGTTCGTCCTGTCAGTTGGTGATATTGTCACGACACAGGTAGCCGAATACGTTGAGATAGCCGACCTTGTTCCGCTTGAAGCGGCAATATTTCGCGATGAAACGGTAGTATATAACAATACGAACGGAACCGTCTGCTATCTTGTTGACGACGGAGAGAAGGTCGGTGCACACCAAGCGGTCGTCGATATATACGACGTTGCGGACGATGCAGGCATCCAAACGCGAATAAAAGCACTTCGCGATAAAATAGAAATATTGACGAAATCATCCGCCGCGGCATCAACGAGCGACTTGAAATTTCTCGATTCGGGCATCTCGGCGATGATAATGGAATGCGTCAGAAATACCGACGACGGAGTTATCTCTTCAACGCTGCGAAAAAAAGATGAGATATTGATCTATATGAATCGCCGAATGGCTGTATTGAAGCTCGTCGAGGGCTTTGATAAGCAGATAGTTGCGATGAACAACGAAATATCCCGTCTCGAATCGGGAATAAAAGGGACGAAAAATACTATCCGCTCGAACGAGGCGTCAAACTTCGTCTATAACGTCGACGGATATGAAAACGTGTTCAGCATCGATAAGCTCGAAGGGCTCACGATAAGATCGTTTGACGAGCTGCTGAAAACGGAATACGATAACGATATCCTGAACCGCGGCATCGGAAAATTCTATAACGACTCGACGTGGTATTCCGTCATCCGCGTGACAAAGCGTATGGCGAACGATTTCGTGCTCGGCGAAGCGTATGATATCGTCTTTCCGTATTCGCTCGATACAGAGCTTGAGATGAAGCTTGAGAAAAAGATCACCCAAACGGATAGCGACGACGCTCTTTTGGTATTCTCGTCGAGAACCAATTACCCCGATTTCAGCTTCTTGCGTTATCAGCCCGTTGAGCTGAAACATAAGACCTATAAAGGACTCAGCGTCCCGAAGGCGGCAATACGTGTCAAGGACGGCAAGGAGGGCGTATACGTCCTCGACGGAAACGTCGTAAAATTCAAGGAAGTCGAGATATTGTTCGAGCAAACGGGAAAATACGTCTGCAAATTGCCCGACGATTATAACGTCGCTTATATCGACGAGGAGAAGCTCTCGCTCTATGATATAATCATCGTCGAGGGTAACCAGATCTACGAGGGAAGGGTGCTAAGCTGATGACGGAGCTTGAAAGAACGGAAATAAAGGAAAACCTCGATCGCATCTTTAATGCGGTGAAGGATAAAAACGTGACCGTCGTCGCCGCCACGAAAACGGTCGACGTAGAGCGGATCAACTACGCGATAGAATGCGGACTTAGAGACGTCGGAGAAAACCGTGTCGGCGAGCTGCTCGAAAAGTATGAGCATTACGATAAACGAGCGAGAGTGCATTTTATCGGTCAGCTCCAACGGAATAAGGTCAAGTATATCATCGATAAGGTGTGCTTGATACATTCGGTCGACAGCATCCCGCTTGCCGACGAGATCGAGAAGCAGGCGCGAAAGCACGGCATCGTGATGGACGTTTTGGTCGAGGTCAACATCGGAAGAGAGGCGTCAAAGGGCGGAGTAATGCCCGAGGATCTCGACGAGATCTTGGACCATATTCGCTCCTTGGAGCACGTAAAAGTGCGCGGATTGATGACTATCGGCCCAAAAATTGAAAATGTTGAAAATAAATCTCACTTTTTTTCAAAAATGAGTGAAATTTTTATTGACATATCGACCAAAAATGTAGATAATAGTAATATGGATATACTGTCGATGGGTATGTCCGCGGATTACCTCGAAGCCGTCGAGTGCGGAGCGACGATGATCCGTCCCGGAACAGCTTTGTTCGGGAAAAGAAATTATGATATCAAATAATAAATAATAAAAACGGAGGATAAAATAATGGGAGTGTTCAAGAGATTTTTCAAAGAGTTTACTGAAGACCAAGATGAGTATGTAGACGATTACGAAAACGAGATCGATGAAGAAGAGGAAGAAGAGATTCGCCGTGTTGAGCCGCAGGAGAAGCCTGCACAAGCACAACGCAGCAGCGTTTCAATGAGCTCTTCCGCTTTGGAAATGAAGGTCGTTAAGCCTGTAAAATATGAAGAGGTTACTCAGATCGCAGAATACCTTCTCCAACGTCACACAGTAGTACTTAATCTCGAAGATACCAACAAGGATACGATAAAGCGTATTATCGATTTCCTTTCCGGCGTAGTATTCGCGATCAGAGGCGATATTAAGAGAGTTGCAAACTCGACCTATATCGTAACACCGAGCGGAGTAAACGTGTCGGGTGATCAGATGGCAGAAACAGTGGAAAAGACCACAAATGCAAAAGAGCTTTTCTGATCGAATAGATTTGAGCTTTAGCCGAAAGAGTGTTTTCACAGGGATGACCCTGTGAAAACGCTTCGGTTTTTGCACATTAATACCCAAATACCAAGGATAAATCAGGAATGGAAGTAATAGTATATATTTTTGCAAAAACAGTTTCGTTTTTTCTGTTTGCCGTGACGATCTGTATGTTCGGCAGAGCGATAAGAAGCTGGTTTTCAGGCGACGAGACAAGCATCGACAGATTTCTGTTCACAATGACGGAGCCGTTTGTGATGCCGTTTCGTAAGATGCTCGAAAGAAGCGAGCTTGCCGCATCGTCACCGATCGACATAGCGTTCTTTATGGCTATGATGGTCGTGTATCTGGCGTTCAGTATTTTGAATATAATCGTATAACACGAAAAATAAATTAAACACACGAAGAGAAAGGAAATGAAAAATGCTTGCACCGCACGAATTGAAGAATAAACCCTTTTCAAAAAGCGTACGTGGATATAACCCCGCCGAAGTAGACGAATATATCGAATTGCTTATTGAGAAGTATACAGAGCTGTATCGTGAAAATAATGAGCTGGAGCGTAAGCTCAAATCAGTCGGCTCAAAGCTTGACCAAATGCGCGACGAAGAGGAATCGATCCGTTCGACTCTCCTTAACGCTCAAAAAATGGCTGAAAAGATCGTTACCGATGCCAACACAAGAGCAGATGCCATAACAGCATCAATAAAGGAGCGGTGCGACGGCATTATTGCAAAATTCCGTGCAGAGCTCAGCGAGGAGAAGGATGAGATGTGGGAGATACGTACCCGTATCCTCGACTTCAAAAAATCTCTCTTTGATGCATATCGTGAACACATAAAATCGCTCCAAGAGCTTTCCGTCAACGAGATCGAGGACATCGTTTTGCCTGACGAGGATAAGATCGTTTCGGATATCATATCCGACGTCAAGGACGCAGTAATGATCGAAACTCAGACGATGCAGTTCGAGGAAATTAAATATGAACCCGTAGTAGAGATGGATCAGCTGAAGGAAACGGCTTTAGAGGATGCTAACGACGCTCCTGCCGAGGAGATCGATTTCATCGAGCAGCTCGAAGCATCCGAAAGCGAGATAAAGGAAGAAAACGACTAATGCCTTTACCGACGAAGGTGTTATAAAATAAAAGAAAATAAAACAAAAAAGAAAATTCTTGTCGGAGAAATGGAAAAAAATCATGCCCGCGGATTATGCGAATACTTTGAACCTACCAACTACCGCGTTCCCGATGCGTGCTAATTTGCCGCAAAAAGAACCCGAAACACAAAAATATTGGGAAGAGATAGACCTCTATAAATTGATGCAGGAGACGTCTGCCGAAAAGCCCGTCTTCTTGTTGCACGATGGCCCTCCCTTCTCCAACGGTAATATACATATGGGCCACGCGCTCAATAAGCTTTTGAAGGATTTCATCTTGAAGCACAGAGCGATGACAGGCTACAGAACACCGTTCACACCGGGTTGGGATAACCACGGTATGCCGATCGAAAGTGCGATCATCAAAAAGAATAAGCTCAACAGAAAAAATATGTCCGTGTCCGAGTTCAGAAGTGCTTGTGAAGCGTTTGCGATGGACTTCGTTGATCTTCAAATGGCATCCTTCAAGCGTCTCGGCGTAACGGCAGATTGGGAAAATCCCTATCTCACAATGGCTCCTGAGTTTGAAGCTACCGAGGTCAAGGTCTTTGGCGAAATGTTCAAAAAAGGCTATATCTATAAAGGCTTGAAGCCTGTTTATTGGTGCGCCTCCGACGAGACCGCTCTCGCAGAAGCGGAGATTGAATATAAAGACGATAAATGTACGTCTATCTACGTTAAGTTCAAGGTAAACGACGATAAGGGCGTGCTTGACGGCGTATGCGACAAGAATAATACATACTATATAATCTGGACGACAACGACTTGGACTCTCCCCGGAAACGTAGCCATCGCGCTCCATCCGAGAGAGGATTATGCAGTCGTAAAGGCAGGAAACGGCGAATGCTATATCGTGATGGAAGCCCTCGTTGAAAAAACGATGAAGGCAGGCGGAGTCGATGAATATGAGATCCTGAAGACCTTCAAGGGTAGCGAGCTCGAGCTTATGACCGCCGCACATCCGTTCTTGGAGCGTGACAGCCTTGTCGTAAACGCAGATTACGTAACCGCAGAAAGCGGTACGGGATGCGTACATACCGCACCCGGCTTCGGTGTGGATGACTATTTCACGGGTATGAGATATAAAATGGATATCATCGTTCCCGTTGATGACAGAGGATATCAGACCGAGCTTGCAGGAAAATTTGCAGGTCTCAGATATGACCAATCCAACGCGGCTATCCTCGAGGACTTGAAGGAAACGGGCGCATTGTTCGCTTCCGAGGAAATGGTCCACCAATATCCGCACTGCTGGAGATGTAAAAACCCGATAATCTTCCGCGCAACTCCTCAATGGTTCGTTTCCGTTGAAGCGTTCAAGGAAGATGCAGCAAAGGCTTGCGAGCCTGTAACTTGGCTTCCCAAATGGGGCGGCGACAGAATGGTGTCGATGCTCAAGGAAAGAAGCGACTGGTGTATTTCCCGTCAACGTCATTGGGGACTTCCGATACCTGTCTTCTATTGTGAGGATTGCGGCGAGATCATCTGTAACGATGATACCATCGAGTCTGTTTCGACGGTTTTCGCCGAAAAAGGCTCTAACGCTTGGTTCGACCTCGACGAAAAGGATCTTCTCCCCGAAGGCTACGTTTGTCCGAAATGCGGAAAAACACACTTCAAAAAAGAGACCGATACACTCGACGGTTGGTTCGACAGCGGATCGACTCACATCGACGTGTTGAAAAATAATCCCGACCAGGCTTGGCCCGCTGACGTTTATCTCGAAGGCGCTGACCAATACAGAGGCTGGTTCCAAAGCTCACTCTTGACCGCAGTAGGCGCACTCGGCGAGGGCGCACCCTATAAGGCAGTGCTCACACACGGCTGGGTAGTTGACGGCGAGGGTAAAGCAATGCATAAATCCCTCGGAAATACGATCGCACCCGAGGAGATAATCAAAAAGTACGGCGCAGATATGCTTCGTCTTTGGGTAGCATCAAGTGACTACCACGTTGACGTAAGAGCGTCTGAATCAATATTCAAGCAGCTTTCCGAAAGCTACCGCAAGATCAGAAATACACTTCGTATCCTCCTTGCGAACCTCGGTGACGGAAACGACTTCGATCCGAATCGTGATATGGTCGCGCTTTCCGACCTCGAGCCTATCGATAAATGGATACTCTCCCGCTTCAATAAACTCGCGAAGAGCGTTAATGAATCATACGAAGGATATTCCTTCCACGAGATCTATCACGATATCCATAACTTTTGCTCGATCGAGCTCTCGAAGCTCTATATCGATATCACAAAGGATAGACTCTATACGGCAAAGAGAAAATCCAAAGAACGTCTCAGCGCACAAACAGCCATCTATATCATCGTAAAAGGACTCGTTAAGCTCCTTGCTCCGATATTGGCGTACACCTGCGAAGAAACGTGGCAATTCCTCAACCTGACCGACGGCGACGACAAGCGCAGCGTATTCCTCAATGATATGCCAAGCTATGACGAAAGCCTCAACTTTGAAGCAGAGGAAGAAAAATATGAAAAGCTCTTCAACGTGCGTGACGACGTAATGAAAGCACTCGAGCTTGCGAGAGCGGAAAAAACGATCGGAAAATCGCTCGATGCAAAGGTAGTTATCTACGGCGACGAAAAGAACGAAGCGATGAAGCTTTTCGAAGAAAATAAGGATATCCTTGAAACAATATTTATCGTGTCGAAGGTCGAATTGTCAAACGGCAGCGCACCCGAGACAGCGCACAGCGAAACAGAATGCGGTATCTCCGTTGAGGTAGCGGCCGCAGAAGGCGAGAAGTGCGTAAGATGCTGGATGTATACGACAGAAGGAGTAGCGGACGAGGACGGCCAAGTGCTTTGCCCGAAATGCCGCGAGGCTTTGAAATAATGATCCTATCCGTATGCTTGATCGTTGGCATCGTCTTGCTCGATCAGATAACAAAGTGGATCGTCGTTGAAACGATACCGCTTCACGGACACGTTCCGTTTCTGGAGGGATTTGTTCGCTTCACCTACGTTCGAAACGAGGGCGCGGCGTTCGGAATGCTCTCCGATCAGAGATGGGTGTTCCTCGTGCTGAGCACGGTCGGAATAATCGGAATGTGTTACGTTTTGTATAAATATGGAAAAGAAAGCGCATTGATGCGATGGTCGATCTCCTTTATCGTCGGTGGCGGTATCGGAAATATGATCGACCGCCTCTTCCGCGTCGGCGAGGCAGGAGAACGGTTTGTCGTTGACTTCATCGATTTTCAATTTATGGAGTTTGCGGTGTTCAACGTTGCCGATTCGTTTATATCGATCGGTGCAGTTATCTTCGTCTTGTACGTTATCAAGGATGAGATAGTCGCAACAATGAAGAAAAAAGGCGAAACGGATGAAAGTATTGCTTCCGATAACTGATGAAAACGTCGGAAAACGCCTCGATGTGTATTTGAGCGAAGCGTTGGAGATGAGCAGAAGTGCCGCACAGTCGTTGGTGACGTGTGACAAAAACGGTACGGTTCTTTCAAAAAATTATAAATTGCGAAATGGCGACGAGCTGACCGTTGATATCCCCGAGCCGAAGCAGCTCGAGGCTGTCCCGCAGGATATCCCCGTTGATATCGTCTATGAGGACGAATGGCTGCTCGTTGTTGATAAACCGCAGGGTATGGTCGTACACCCCGCCGCAGGCAACGAGGACGGAACGCTTGTCAACGCGTTGCTCTATAAATGCGAAGGAAGGCTTTCGTCAATAAACGGAGTCATCCGTCCGGGGATCGTCCATCGTATCGATAAAGATACCTCGGGCTTGCTCATCGTCGCTAAATGTGACGAGTCGCATTCATCTCTCGCCGAGCAGATCGCCGAGCATAGCTTCACGAGGCGATATGAAACGATAGTCGTCGGCAACATCAAGGACGACACGGGAACGATAGATGCACCGATCGGACGCCATAAGACCGACCGAAAAAAGATGTGTGTGAGATCCGATAATTCAAGAAACGCCGTGACACATTACCGTGTGATAGAACGCTATCGCGGATATACTCGTCTTGAGCTGACACTTGAAACGGGACGTACCCACCAGATAAGAGTGCATATGAAGCATATCGGTCACCCTGTAGTCGGCGACGCCGTCTATGGAAGCGAAAAAAATGAATTTGGTCTGAAGGGTCAGTGCCTGACAGCTAAATATATCAAGTTTGTCCATCCGATAACGAACGAAACGCTTGAGTTCGAGGCAAAAATGCCCGAATTCTTCACAAAAACGTTGGATAAGCTCGAAAAACAGTATAAAATAAAGACGTGAGAGGGAACACTGTCAAAATGGAACAGAACTTGCAAAAAAAGCTTGAAACAGCAGCCAATAACATACGTATATTATCAATAGAGGGCGTATATCACGCAAAATCGGGACACCCGGGCGGATCACTTTCCATCGCTGATATTATGGCATATCTCTATTTCTATAAGATGAACCAATCGTCAAGCGATCCGAAGGACCCCGACAGAGACAGATTCGTTTTGTCGAAGGGACACGGTGCACCTGCACTCTACAGCGCTTTGGCACTCAACGGATATTTTCCCATTGAAGATATGAAGCTTCTCAGAGAGAAAAACAGCTATCTCCAAGGTCACCCCGATATGAATAAAATAAACGGTGTTGATATGACGACAGGCTCACTCGGTCAAGGCATCTCGGCAGCTTGCGGTATGGCACTCGCAGGAAAAACAAAGGGTAAGAGCTATAAGACCTACTGTGTCATCGGCGACGGTGAAATGCAGGAGGGACAGGTTTGGGAGGCAGCGATGTTTGCCGCTCACTATAAGCTCGGCTCACTCACAGTCTTTGCAGATAATAACGACCTCCAGATCGACGGTAACGTCAGAGACGTAATGAACGTTCATCCCATCGGCGAGAAGTTCAAGGCGTTCGGTTGGCACGTTATCGAGATCGACGGCCATGATTTCGACGCTATCGATGCGGCAGTTACCGCAGCCGAAAAAGACGAACGTCCGACCGCTATCGTATGTAAGACGATAAAGGGTAAAGGCGTGTCCTATATGGAAAACGAAGCAGGCTGGCACGGTAAAGCACCCGGAAAAGAGCTCTATGAACAAGCGATGCTTGAACTCGGTGAGTTGGTGCTCTAATAGTTGAAAGGCAGGGAAAAAGAAATGGCTGAAAAGAAAGCAACAAGAATGGGCTACGGCGAGGCACTCGCTGACCTTGGAAGTAAATATGACTTTTTTGTAATGGATGCGGACCTCTCGAAATCGACGATGACCGACTTGTTCAGACAAAAGCATCCCGATAGATTTTTCAACAGCGGTATTGCGGAAGCAAATATGATGTCCGTAGCGGCAGGTATGGCTTCAACGGGAACACCCGTCTTCGTGTCTTCGTTTGCAATGTTCGTTTGTGAACGTGCATTCGAGCAGATCAGAAACTCCGTTGCATATCCTCACCTCAACGTGAAGATCGGCGCGTCCCACGCAGGCATCACAGTCGGCGAAGACGGTGCAACACACCAATGTAACGAGGATATCGCACTTATACGTTCGCTCCCGGGCGTAACGATAATCAACCCCGCTGATGCCGTAGAGGCATATGCGGCTGTTGAAGCAGCATTGAAGATCGACGGTCCCGTGTATCTTCGCCTCGGCAGATATGCTGTTCCGACGGTATTTGATAAAGAGACCTATGAATTCCGTCCCGGCGAAGCAGTAGTGCTCGAGGATGGAAGCGACGTAGCTATTATGGCAACGGGAATTATGGTTGCTGAAGCGCTTGAGGCAAGAAGGCTCTTGAAGGAAGAGGGCATCGATGCCGCAGTTATCAACGTTCATACCATTAAACCGCTTGACAAGGATACGATAGTAAAGTATGCCGAAAAATGCAAGTACGTCGTTACCGCAGAGGAGCATTCGATAATCGGCGGTCTCGGAAGTGCAGTGTGTGAAGCAGTTGCAGAGTCTTGCGATGCAAGAGTGCTTCGCATCGGTATCAACGACGAGTTCGGTCATAGCGGTCCTGCAGGTGAGCTCATCAACCAATTTGAGCTTAACGGTGCCGCAGTAGCCGAAAAGATCAAAAAGTTCTTGGGAAAATAATAAATTTAGAATATATTTTTTTACGGTCAGCGGACTGAATACGTCCGTTGACCGTTTCGTGCCGAATAAAAGCAACTCGCATCGGCGCGGGAAAGGGTTATTATGTTGAAGGTATTGATCCTTTTTGGAGGCGTATCGACTGAGCACGAGGTATCGTGCGTGAGCGCATCCAACGTTTGTAAAAATATCGACAAAGAAAAATTCGAATATATAAAGCTCGGAATAACCAAAAAAGGTGTTTGGTGGGTATATAACGGAAGCGAGGACAAAATGGCTGACGGAAGCTGGGAATATGACACCGAAAACCTCGTTCCCGCCGTTGTTTCGCCCTGTAGCGCACACCACGGAATAATGGTGCTCAATAAAGCAACGAAAACGTATGAGATCATCCGCGTTGACGTTGCGTTCCCCGTTCTTCACGGAAAAAACGGTGAGGATGGCACTATGCAAGGCTTGATGAAGCTCGCAGGCATCCCTTGTGTCGGCTGTGATACCTATTCTTCGGCAGTATCGATGCATAAATGCGCCGCAAAAATAATCGCAGAAACTGTCGGTGTAAGAACGACTCCGTTCGTTCGCTTGAGAAAATGCGAGCGTGACACCGCAGTCGATGCAGTGAAGAGCTTGAAGCTGCCTATTTTCGTAAAGCCCGTAAACGGCGGCTCGTCGGTCGGTATCACTAAGGTGAAATCACTCGATGCACTCGAGGAAGCACTCGACGTCGCGTTTGAGACCGATGACCTCGTCATCATCGAGGAGGGCGTTGTCGGAAAAGAGATCGAGGTAGCCGTGCTCGGCAAGGATGACGTTTTGGCATCCGTCTGCGGCGAGATCGTTGCGGGAGCAGAATTTTACGATTACGAAAATAAATATAAGGACGACACCGCAGAGTATTATATCCCTGCGCGTCTCGATGACGTTGTCGCACAAACAGTTCGCAAAAACGCCGTTGAGGTGTATAAAGCACTCGACTGTAAAGGATTTTCTCGTGTTGATTTCTTCGTGACCGAAAGCGGCGACGTGCTTTTCAACGAGATCAATACCATCCCCGGCTTTACTGCGATAAGTATGTATCCGAAGCTGATGGCTGAATGCGGCATCCCCTACAGCGAGCTGATAACAAGACTCATTATGGCAGAAGCGGAGTAAAGCCGATGAAGTACATAATCGATATAGAAACGAAGCGCACCGAGGTCGAAAAGGGAAGCGATGACGTTAATATATATTCCGCAACAGTGCTTGCCGACGTTGAGCTTGGCGAGGATGAGGCTCGGATCGAGTATACCGACGATAGCTTAAAAACGGTGATAACCGCATCGCAAAAGCTCGTGACCGTATACGCAAGCGGAGCCGCAAGATCATCGCTCGTGTTCGCTGAAGGAAAGCATTGCAACGGTGAATATTCGATCACCGAGGGAGCTTTGCAGGTCACGACGTATGCCTACAAGATCACCAATAACCTGAATTCACCCGAAAAGACTTTGACGATAGACTACGAAATAGACTTTGGCGGCAATATGTGTGACCGCAGCATCATAACCTACAAATTGAAATAGGTAAGGTCAAAATAATGGAAGAAAAAAGAAAATATTCGAGCTCGATCAACGACGTAATGCTTCTCCCGAGATCCGCGTTGGAGTTTTTGAAGGAAGCAAGTGCGATCGAGCTGAAGGTCTTGATATATATATCCTCACAAAACGGCGTTTTTGAAAACGAAGACGTATGCGAAGCATTGAATGTCACCGAAAGTGAGCTTTCGTCAGCGCTCGGATTTTGGCGCGGGGCGAAGGTGTTGCGCATCGGCGATGCGAAGGAGATCCCGAAAAAAGCGTCGCAATCAAAGATGGACACAATGCAGGAATACGACGCGAAGGAGCTCGCTGAAGCGAAAACGAACGACAGCGCGTTTGCGACCGTTTGCGAGTTTTTCTCGTCACAATTCAACAAAGCAACGCTAACGAGAGCAGACCTCAATTCGCTCTACTATCTCTATCAATACGTTGGGATCCCTTGTGAGCTCATTTGCGAATATATAGACTATTGTGCGAAAAACGGAAAGCGCGGAACACAGTACCTCGTGAAGACCTCGCTCGGCTTCTATGAGGACAGTGAGCTTGACACAACGGAAAAGTTCAGGGAATATCTCTCTCTTCGCGAGGTTGCTGATGAAAACGTCAACAAAATGCGTCAGCTTCTCGGGATCGGAGGCCGCGCACTCACAACGACACAAAAGCAATATTTCACCCGTTGGTTCGAGGAGCGTCAGCATACCTTTGAGCTTGTGAGATATGCGTATGAGATAACCGTCGATAAGATAGATAAGCCCAATTTGAAATATATGGACACGATCCTTGAGCGTTGGTTCAGCCAAGGCATTCTCACCGTTGAACACGCCGAGAAGGATCGCGAAAGCTATAAGAAGGAAACCGAAGGCGAAAACAACGATACGTTCGATTTCGATGAATTCCTGGCAATAGCGAAAAACCGAGATATCTGATAAATAAAGGAGCAAAAAAGTGAGCACTGCATTTGAACGTGTGAACGAAATGTTCGCAGAAAAAAGAGAAGCCGCAAAAATAAACGCCGACGCGAGAAGACGTCGACTTTGGCGAGAGCTTCCCGAAATAAAAGTGATCGACGATCAGCTGATGAAAACGGGCTCACGTATCATAGCGGAGATAACGAAGGGCAAGGATCACATCGATGAACGCCTCGAGGCGATAAAGGTTGAGAACCTCGCGCTTAACGAAAAACGCGCAAAGCTCCTCGTTGAAAACGGATATCCTGCCGATTTCTCGCGCGAGAAATACGAATGTGAGAAATGTGAGGACAGCGGTTACGTAGGCTTGAAAATGTGCGATTGCTTCAAAAAAGCGCTCTATGCCGAGCAATATACGGAAAGCGGACTCGGTAACTCAATGGCTGATAAGAGCTTTGAAACTCTAAACGTCGAGCTTGCCTACGGAAAGAGTGAAAACGGAGTAACTCCGCGCGAAAACCTCGCCGAAATAGTCGAGATTTGCAAACGATTTGCCCAAAACGTAAAGACTAAGCCGCAATATCTTTTGATGTACGGCGGAACGGGGCTCGGCAAAACTCACGTCACCGCGGCGACGTGTAAGGAAGCGATCAATAACGGGGCATCGGTCATCTACGACAGCATCCAAAATATCGTCCATGCTTTTTGGAACGATGCCGATTCGGCATATGCGAAGTATATGAATTGCGACCTTCTTGCGATAGACGATTTCGGAACGGAGTTCTCAACTCAACATAGTGTATCCGTGATATATAATATAATAAACACACGTATGCTCGAGGAGAAGTCGATCCTGATCAACTCGAACCTCGATGCGCGAGAATTTGAAAAACGATACGGAGCACGTATCTGCAGTCGGATCTTCGGCATCTTTAAAATAGTAAGATTTTTTGGCGAGGATATGCGAAAATATTTCGCACTCAACGGTAAATAATGAAAAGAGTAAATTTATACACCGACGGCGCTTGCAAAGGCAACCCCGGACCGGGCGGATACGGTGTAATATTGGAATACAAGGGAAACGAAAAAGAGATCAGCGACGGTAACAGATCGACGACTAACAACCGTATGGAGCTGATGGCGGCGATAGTAGGGCTCGAAACGTTGAAGGAGCCGTGCGAGGTGATGCTCTATAGCGACAGCAAATACCTCGTTGATGCGATCGAAAAGGGATGGTTGGCTAATTGGCGCCGTAATAATTGGCGTAAATCGGATAAATCACCCGTGCTCAACGTAGATCTCTGGGAACGCCTTATCGTTCAGCTCGAACGTCATAATGTCATCCTCAATTGGATAAAAGGTCATAACGGCCACCCGAAAAACGAACGCTGCGACAGACTTGCCGTTGCCGCCGCCGAACGAGTGATGCTCGGCTAAGATTTTGGGTGTTTGGCTTTTATATCTGTCTATATGCCTTCGGCGACTTAGGGGAAACTTTCTATAGAAAGGTTTTCCTTAATCGCAGGAGAAATATAAACAGCTACAAAGGACATACAACCAAAAGTTTTAGTCGAGATTATTTGTGTTGAAACATATTCGTCACCAAAGAATTAAAAGTTTCGTCAACCTTTTCTGCCGGCGGCAGCGCCGTATTCCATGAAGCTTTTTCGGTATCGAAACGGTTTCATCACCATAGAATCTAAAGTTTCGTCAACCTTTTCAAAGGTTGTGCGGGTCAAGGGCTTTTTTGGCGAAGCCAAAATCCAACACTATTTGCAAGGCAAATAGTGTGTGCCCACTAAGAAGCGACAGCCTTGATACGCCACGGCTTTGAAACCATTTTCAGTCAAGGCGTCGCCTTATGGCGACCATATTTCACGAATTAAAAAGACGGCAATTTTTTGCCGTCTTTGTCGTTGTTCATAATTTTGTTTATAATGCAAAAGCGCTCATATTTACCGCTTGTTCCTAAAAAGAAACGACATCCCGCAGGATGTCGTTTTGTGTTATCTGAGATTGTTTTTGAGTCCGCCGATATAATGTATGTGCGACGTATCGCCAAGGTATTCGCATTGGACCTGCGCATATCCGCTCTTGTTGTAGTCGCTGAATACGAATTTCGAAACGGAGGTCGTTCTGACTTGGAATTTCATCCAACCGAAAGCAGGCGGATAACCCATAAGATGCGCCATCCACGCACTGCCGAATCCGCCGTGACAGAAGCAAGCAACTCTCTTGTGACATCCGCCGTCAATGATCTTGTAAAGACCGCCCTCACGCTTATAACCGTGACGCTCGAAAAACTCGTCGGACGACGCGATCATCTTCGCCAAAAACTCTTCTCTCGGGTTTTCGTGGTGATATTCCGTAAATCCTTGAACGCCCTTGTCGAACGAGAATTCATATCTCGTTGCTCTTTGGTCAGCCTCTGAAAATTGAGGTGTGCGCATATAGTGCATATCCTCGTTCATCCATTGCTCGATGCTGCCCTTGATCCCCGTTCTTCTGCAGGTCGGCTCGCTCGTCGCAATAGCTCTTCCGCGCGGTGACGTATAGATAAGGTCAAGCTTGCTTTTGGCCATTCTTTCGCCGAGCGCTTCCGCTTCCTTCCAGCCGAACTCTGTGAGCGAGTCAATGCTGTAATCGGGGTCAGCGTGTCTGATAACGTATAAGATCATTTTGAAATTCCTTTCTTTTTGTCGCTTTCGATGAGAAGCTTTATCGCTTCAACACCGATGCGGATCGCTTTGTCAGTATCCTCGTCGGGCTTTTGGATCAGTCCGAGCTTTTCTCTTTCTTGGTTCCAAACGATGTGGAACACACCGCCGCAACGTGCTCCGAGCGTTGAGCCGACAACGAACTGAGTCGCCGCCTCCATCTCGCTGCAAAGCACACCGAGCCGCTTCCAAGCCTCCCATTGTGCCTCAAGCTGATATGAAGTCGCCATTCGTTCGGGCGAATGCTGACCGTAGAACGAGTCCTTGCTCTGTACGATACCGACGTGATGCGAATGACCGAGCTTCTCGGCGGCACTCTTAAGTGCGGCAACCACCTCGAAATCAGCAGTAGCGGGGAATTGGAACGGCGCATATTCATAGCTCGTTCCGTCTTGACGCACGGCACTCGTCGCGATGATACAATCACCTGCACAAACCCTCGTGTCTATCCCACCTGCCGTACCGACTCGAACGAACGTGTCCGCACCGCAAAGGAATAATTCTTCCATCGCAATAGCAGATGACGGACCGCCGATACCCGTAGAGCAGACCGAGACCTTTTCTCCGAGAAGCGTTCCCGTATAGATGACGTACTCTCTGTTTGAACTGACGAATCTCGCGTCGTCGAAATACCGCGCGATCAGCTCACATCTCCCCGGATCCCCCGGCAAAATACAATATTTGCCGACGTCACCGTAATGTATCTTCAAATGATATTGTAATTCCATCTCTTGCATAACAACACCTCAATTCAAGCTTTCCGAAGTGAACGCGTTTGGCAAAAGGTCGCCAAGCGTAAATCGTTTTTCTTCACTATCCGTCGCAACGATGATCGGAAACTCACATCCGCAAAACTCGGAAATGACCTGACGGCAAATCCCGCACGGCAACGGCAGCTCGTCTGCCGCAACGGCGAGCATCAAAAACTTCGTTTTTCCTTCGCTGACCGCCTTGAATATTGCAGTACGCTCGGCACAATTCGTTGCACCGTACGATGCATTCTCAATATTACATCCCAAATATACGCTTCCGTCCTCGCAAAGCAGAGCCGCCCCGACCTGAAAATGCGAATATGGTGAATATGAACGCTTCTTTGCCTCAAACGCAAGTGCGATCAATTCGCGTTCTGTCATAATATCTCATCCTCCGCATCGCGAAGCATCTTCAAAAGTGAGCTCGAGCCCAGTCTTGATGCACCCGCATTAATGAATCTGACCGCATCCTCGGGCGACTTGATGCCTCCCGCCGCCTTGACCTTCTTGCCCTTGCAATGCTTTGCAAAAAGCTCAACGTCCTCGAGCGTTGCACCGCCCGTTGAGAATCCCGTAGACGTCTTTATGTATTCGGCACCCGAATTTGAAACGACCTCGCTGATGAATATCTTTTCTTCGTGAGTGAGCATACAAGCCTCAACGATGACCTTCAAAAGCGCACCGCGACAAGCACTCTTGACAGCGTTGATCTCCAAAAGAAGCTCCTTTTCCTTGCGCTCCTTCAAAAGTGCCATATTGATCACCATATCGATCTCAACAGCTCCCTGCTTCACCGCGTCAAGCGTCTCAAAGCATTTCGAACCGGTCGTAACGTATCCGTTCGGAAACCCAACGACCGTGCAGATCGGTATCGTGTCCTTCGCGTATAAATATGCCTCCTCAACAAAATAGGGCGGAATACAGACCGAGGCAGTACCGAACTCCTTCGCATCATCAATAAGGCGCACAATGTCGTCGGTCGTTGCATCACGTCTAAGCTCGGTATGGTCGATATATTGGAAAATATCTGTCTTTTTCAAACTTGCTTCCTCCTAATTCTGTTTTCTTACGCTCAAATACTCGTCATAAAAGCGATAATGCGGACAGCTTTTATATCTTCCGGCGGCGTATCGCTCCATTTCGTCCTCGTCGAGATCGATCTTGCAATAATATTCGCCATATTCCTCGTCAAGCACATAGTTTACACATGACTCGCAATTAGTCTTTATCTCTCTGTCCATCTTTGTCACCACCGCATACTTTATTAAGGTTATATTACCATATTTACATCTTTTTTTCAACAATTATTTCGTCCGTCGACCAAAAAATTCCGTTCGATCGTGTCAAAAACAATATCCTTCCTCTTGAATAATCGGCAGATATTTGATATAATAAAATGAATTATAATATTATTATGGAGATGATCTGATGCCTGTAGCGTTCGTTGGCGGAAAAAAAGTATATAGAAGTCTGAATTCACTCGACAGCAAGATAAAAGAAATGACTCCACCCGAAACAGTGGTAATATCATTGAAGCAGCATATTGGAACGCCTGCGAAATGCGTCGTCTCGCTTGGCGAATACGTCACCGTCGGTCAGCTCATCGGCGAAGCAGACGGAGATTATAGCGCCAACGTCCATTCGAGCGTCAGCGGTATCGTGTGTGCTATCGAGCTCGATGAAAACGGCATCTATTGTATAAAGATAGAAAACGACGGAAGCAACACCGCTTCCGATCCGACGCCCTATACCGCCTCGCTTCTCACGTCGACTCCCGAGCAGCTTGTCGAAGAAATATCGAAATACGGGATCGTCGGACGCGGCGGTGCCGGATTTCCAACACATACAAAGCTGAAAAATACACTCGGCAACGTCAATAAGTTCTTGATCAACTGCGTTGAGAGCGAGCCGTTTATGACGAAGGATGCCGCACTCCTTCGCGAATATCCCGCCGATATCGTCAGCGGAATAAAAATTATGATGAAGATATTGCAAATAAAAAAAGCAGACGTCTTCGTCGGCGAGCAAATGCTCGAGCAGGGATATAATTTCTTGAACTATTTGAAGGACAGATCGTTTATCGACGTAAACCTTTGCGACGATAAATACCCCCAAGGTGACGAGCGTCAATTGATCGCCGCAGTCTACAAGACCGAGATCCCCTACGACAGACTCCCGCCCGATACCTTCAGCGTAGTCTTCAACGTGGAGACCTGCTTCCAAATATACGATTGCCTCTCAAAAGGAACTCCGATAACAAGATCGTTGATCAGTGTCGACGGCGACGGCATCGAAACACCGCAAAACATCCTCGTCCCATTGGGAACGAGCATAGCCGACGTCATCAAGTTTTGCGGCGGCTTGAAGGATAACTGTAAATGCGTCGTTGTCGGCGGCTCGATGATGGGAGATGCTGTCAACCCGTTCGATACCTACGTAACAAAAACAACGTCGAGCATCACCTGCTTCAAAAACCCGCCTGAGCATAAGGGTGAGGATTGTATCCGTTGCGGCAGATGTGAGGATGTGTGTCCGATGCATATCCCCGTGCCGCTTTTGAATAGATTATGGGAGATAGACGATATCTCCGAAGCAAAGATAAATATGGCGCACATCTGCGTTGGCTGCGGAGTGTGTACCTACGTTTGTCCCTCCGACCTGCCATTGAAGGACAGAGTTGAGGAATTGAGAGAAAAAATAATAATGGAGGCGGAAAATGAGTAAGTTAGGAACCTTTACCGCACCGTTTATCAAGGATAAAGCAAAAGCCGAAACGCTTTATCTCGACGTTATAGTTGCGCTTTTACCGCCGCTCGCCTGGGGCGTGTATATCTATGGCGCTCGTTCAATAGTAATAACGCTCCTTTCCGTTTTGGGTGCAGTATTGACTCAGCTGATTTGGAGCGCATCGATAAAAACAAAGCTTTTTGACCTCTCGTCAGTAATAACGGGGATCATCGTTGCGCTTCTTTGTCCGGTGTCAGCTCCGCTTTGGTTAGCACCGCTTGGATCGGCTTTTGGCATCCTCGTCGGAAAGCTTATCTTCGGCGGTGTCGGAAGAAACCTCTTTAACCCCGCCGCGCTCGGAGTAGTGTTTTTGAACGTAGCATTTGGCGAAAAAATGAATACGTTTGTCGCACCGTTCGAAAAGCTGCCTGCCTTCGCATTAGCACCGACGACGGCAGAGCTGATGGAAAACCCGCTCGTGACGTTGAAAAACGGAATGATGGACGTTTCGAATATTTGGGAAAAAATATATGGAATGATCTGCGGAAACATCGGCGAGATGTCGAAGATAATGATCGTGCTTGCGTTTTTGTACCTCTTTGTCAGAGGCACCGTCAAGCTCGAAAAAACACTCTCCTATATCGGCGGAATGGTGTTCTTCGTCGCATTGTATTGCTACCTCGTCGCTATGCCCGAGCCGTTCGAATATGCGGCGGCGCATCTTTTCAGCGGAAGCACTGTCTTCGTCGCCGTATTCTTGTGTAACGACTATTCAACAACACCGACCACCTCTAACGGCGCGATCTTCTTCGGAGTGATCTGCGCAATGCTGACGACCGTGCTCCGCGTGTTTTGTGATATTCCCGACGGCGCAGTCTTTGCCGTTTTGATAACGAACGCCCTCGTTCCTGCCTTGGAGCGCAAAACGAGAATGGCATATTTCGGTCAATTTTTCAAACAACGTGAAGTGAGGGTGAATGCTGATGAAACAAAATAAAGACGTCTACTTTGATATAGCATCATCGTCCCCGCTTTTCGATTCGTTTCTCGGGTTGAGCGGTGCACTTTTGTGTGCGAGAACTCTCCAAAGCGGTGCAGTGCTCTGCGTTTTCGCAACGATACTCGCACTCAGCCTTTCAATACTTTCAAAGCTCGTCTCGAAAAAGCTCAGCGAAACGCTCACCTTTTGGTCAACGATGCTTTCGGGGGCGGTCGTATCGTTCCCGCTGACATATTTGCTCGGCATCATCCAAAACCCCGAATCCTCCGTTCTTTTCTTGGTTGTCGGAATAACGGTCGCATATGCGGTCGCAAACAAAGAGCCCTCCGACGATCTGAGATCCGAGATACGTTCGTCGCTCCGCTTTTCGCTTACGTATTCCGTTTCCGTGATCCCGTTTGCGTTCGCTCGTGAGCTTTTGGCAAACGGAAGCATCCTCGGAGCAAAGCTTTTTGAAGGAATAGCGTTTTTTGAGACCTTCTACGGCTCGATTTTCGTGCTTGTGCTCGTTGCGATCGTGTATAAAACGGTAGCAATAATGCTAACGAAAGAAAGGAGATCCGAATGAAAGAATATATCTTGATATTTCTGTCCTTGATCTTCGCAGATAATATATTGTTCAAAAAAATGCTCGGACTCGAGTTTGCGTTGGTGCTTAGAAAGGAAAAAGCATTAACACCTATCTTTTGGGCGTCAAGCGTAGTCCTCACGGCATTGATGTCGGTCGGAGCATGGTATTTCGAAAAAAACAGCTTTGATCAGCTCGTTTGTGCCGCACTTTTCATAATAGTGGCAGTCATCTTCGGCGCGATCTTCGACCTCTCGTTTTCCAAAACGAAAGCGTCACGCACCTTCGCGGTCGCACTTTCGATGAATACCGCCATCCTCGGACTCGTTTTTTCGATGAGCTCGGTAGACTCTCTTTCCAAAGCACTCGTCATCGGCTTGAGCCACGGCGTTGGCTTGATGCTCTCGAGCGTGTTGATGAATTGCATCGAAGAAAACGTAAGGTTCGCGCGACCTCCGAAATTCCTCGGAAAAGCACTTTTGACTCTCGTCTGTGTTGCAATAGTTGCGATGGCGTTCAGCGCATTCGACGGCTTTGCGCTGAGATACGAAAATATAAACTCATAAAAGGTTGATAAAATAATGAAAAAAGTAGTAACCCTGTTGATGACGCTCTTTGTCGTCGTCGTGTTGACGATAGCAATAGCGTTCGTCGTTAAAAACGAAACACCGGATAACTCATACGGTGACGTGTCTGCACCGATAACGGATGTCAGCACCCAAGATACGTCCAATGATGCTAACAGTACTCCCGAAACCTCAGACGAGGCATCGACCGAAAGCTCGGATCGATCCGAGTCTCCGTCCCTTCCGCCCGAGCAAAGCAAGGATGAAAGCAAAGCGGAAAGCAAAGATGAAAGCAAGGACGAGAGTAAGGACGAGAGTAAGGACGAGAGCAACACGAGCGGAAAAAAGGTAATCAGCTTCTTGGCTTGTCCCGATAATATAATGCATACCTCAACGCTCCACGATGCGCTCGAAAAATATGCCGAAAAGAACGGGACCTCCGTGAAATACAGCGACCTTCATAACCAAGGCTATGATTTCGACTTGATGTATAAAAACGTCGCAAAGCTGATCAAGGAAGCGGATATATCCTTCATAAACGTCGAAACGATGATAGGCGGTCAGTCCCAAGCAGTCAGCGGCTCGGCTTCAGTCGGATTTAATGCACCCGCTGCATCGGGAGAAAAGCTCGTTGACCTCGGATTTGATATAATGAACCTCGCGCATAACCATATGCTCGATTCGGCAGATTCTACCTATCTCAAATATTGCGATAAATTCTTCAAAAACCTCGGCGTAACACCGATCGGCTACTATCCGAACGAGGAGGATATCGTTATCTATGAGCACGAGGGCGTAAAAATAGCCTTCTTGACGTATACCGAGCATACTAACGGATATACGAAGCATTCAAGCGATAAGACCGTCATCCCATATATGAGCTATTCCTTGATGAAGCGCCAAATAAAGCTCGCAAAGGAAAAAGCAGACCTCGTTTTCGTCGTAATGCATTGGGGCGACGAGGATAACGAAACGGCAACGGGCCAACAATTCAAGGATAACTATTATTCCAACGAAGACCACGTCGACTTTTTGCTCAGCCAAAACGTTGACCTCATCCTCGGTATGCACTCGCACGTACTCGAAACTTGTGAGTGGCGAACACGCGCCGACGGAAAACAAACCTTTATAACCTATTCACTCGGAAACTTTATCTCCGGAATGAACTACGGACGTAACGCACCGGGCGCACTCCTTTCGCTCGATATCGTCAAGGATGGCGACAAGGTGTATATCGAAAACCCGATGCTCATCCCAACGGTGACACATTTCACCCAAGGCGAAGCAACAACGAGCAGAGATACGGGATACCGCGACTTCCAGATCTACTTCTTGGAGGACTATAGCGAGGAGCTCGCGAAGGAGCACGGATGTCATAGAAAGGACGATCCGAAATTCTCCGCATCGGATAGGTTTACCTATGAAAATATACTCAAGCGATTTGAAAAAACAATACCCGAGGAGTTTTTGCCCGACTATATCGTCGATCTCTTCGGTTGATGTGAGCATCGTATTTTTGTTTCGTGTCGCAGTCGGGACGGCACAGCTGTCCCGATTTTTGTTTTAAATAAAGGAAATATATGAAAAAAATACTTTTAGATGAATTAATAACGATAAACGATATAAATTCCGACGGCGTAGGCGTCGGAAAGCGTGAGTGCGGAAAAACAATATTTGTTAAAGGTGCCGTCGTCGGCGATGTAGTAGAGGTTGGTATAATAAAGGAATCGAAAAACTATGACGTCGCGACAGTGGAGAATATCGTCACCCCGTCCGAGTGGCGAGTGGATTGCGATTGCCCCGCATTTAACCGTTGCGGCGGCTGTGTCTACCGTAATATCAGCTATGAAAAGGAGCTCGAGCTGAAATATAATATCGTGAAAAACGCATTGAAGCGTATCGGAAAAACAAACGCACAGCTCGAGGGGATAACGAGTGACAGCGAGTTTGACTATCGTAATAAGGTGCAGTACCCCATATCCACCAATAAAAACGAAGAACTCGTCTTCGGCTATTATGCAAACCATACCCACGAGGTCGTCCCGCATACGAGCTGTAAGCTCCAAAGCGACGATTTTTCAAGAGCAGCATCTGCGTTCATCGAAAAAGCAAAGGAATTGGGTATGACCGCGTATGACGAAAAAACGGGAAAAGGACTTCTAAGGCACCTCGTTATGAGACGAACACACGATGGGAAAATGTCGTTTATGGTGGTCGTGAACGCCAAAAAGCTCGAAAATTGGAACGTTTTGCTCGACGCAGTAAGAAATAGCGGAGTGGATGTCGTGTCGTTTTCCGTCAACAGTAATATGAAAAATACCAACGTCATAGTGGGCGAGCGCGCCGAGGTGATGTGGGGAGAATGCGGTATCGTTGAAGAATTGTGCGGAAAAAGGTTCAGTATCTCGCCAATGTCTTTCTATCAGGTCAATCGAAAAATGACCGAAAAGCTCTATAATAAAGTAAAAGAGTATGCAAAGCTCGAAAAGGGAGAAACACTCCTCGACCTCTATTGCGGTATCGGAACGATAGGACTCTGTGTCGCAAATAACGATAATACCCTCGTCGGAGTCGAAATAATTCCCGATGCAGTGAAAAACGCAGAGTATAACGCGGCACTCAACGGCAGAAACGAAGAGAATACAGTCTTTGTCTGCGGTGATGCATCAGTTGGTGTAAATACAGTAACGAAGAAATTCGGAAAATGTGACGTCATCATCGTCGATCCGCCAAGAAAAGGGCTCAGCGAGGAGGTCATCAACGAAACGCTCCGCGCACAGCCAAAGCGCATCGTCTATGTCTCGTGTAACCCGGCAACACTCGCAAGAGACGTCGAAATATACGAAAAAAACGGCTATATCTGTGAATCAGCCTCCGCCTTCGACCTTTTCCCCCGAACAGGACACGTTGAAACTATTGTTTGTCTCAACAAACAATAGTTTCAACAACTAAGTTTGCCCTTGCGGGCAAGTGAAGTTGCCTTCGGCAGTGAAGTTCACTGCGTGAGTGAAGTTTCGCCTGACGGCGAAGTGGGGCAAACTTAACTTCACTTTGCGACGAAGGAACAAAACTTCACTACGAACGAAGTGAGTAACTTCACTTTTGCGAAGCAAAAACTTCACCAAACACCAAAAAGGAGAAAACCTATGAAAGATTCCGAATTGCGCACAAGAGCAAAAGCTCTTGCCTTACATATAATCACCGTCTGCGATGAGGTAGATACTCGTAAGGGCAGAGGTGTACTTGTCAATCAAATAGTTAGGAGCGCCACTTCCATCGGTGCAAACATTCACGAAGCAAACTATGCAGCAAGCAAAGCCGATTTTATAAACAAGCTCCATATCGCACTCAAAGAATGTGGCGAGACGGAATATTGGATTGAAATGCTCGTTGGTTCAAATGCGATAAGCGAACAAACTGCAAAAGACCTTTTGCAGGAGTGTGGTGTCATTCGCCGTATGCTTGTGAAATCTATAACCACAGCAAAAGAAAATCAATAAGGAGAATAAAATGAATCATAATTTTTCTATCAATCTGAAAAGACTCAGAGAGAATAATGGATTTACCCAAGAAACATTTGCTCAAGCCACGGGTTTAAAAAGAAACACAATTGCTTGCTACGAAACTGAGAGAAGAGAATGCGATTTTGACACACTTCTTCTTTTTGCTAAAGTTTTAAATTGTTCGACTGATGATTTGTTAAAAGCACCCGAAGCAACCGATAAAATACTTACAATGGAAACAGCTTCTGCCACGAATATCAAAGGTGTAATTTATATTTTGACAAATCCATCTTTCAAAGAATATGTAAAAATTGGATATGCTGATGATGTTGAAAGACGTTTGCAAGAACTCAACCGAAGCGAGTGTGTCCCTTTCTCTTTCCGCATATATGCTACGTATGCCGTAACTTCAAGATTATCTGATAAGAATGTACATTCAATCATTGACAGATTAAACCCCGATTTGCGCACTGTAGAAAATGTAAACGGAAAAAAGCGCGAACGCGAATTTTACGCTATGGAGCCAGAAAAAGCGTACAAAATTCTTGAAGCTATTGCAGAAATGCACGGATTTACCGACAGACTAAGGCTTTGGTGTCCTACAAGCGCAGAGCAAGTAGAGGAACGAGAAGCTCAAGATATTGAAAAGGAAAGCAGAACACGCTCTAATAATTTTACATTTTCAGAATGGCAGATTCCTGTTGGAGCAATTTTACAATATCGCCTTGATCCCTCCGTAACCTGTGAGGTTGTTGACGAAAGAAAAGTAAAGTTTAACGGCGAGACAATGTATTTAACTGGTGTTGCAAAAAAATGTCTTGGAAAAGATAACGGTGTTTGTGGTCCTGACTACTTCACATACAAGGGCGCAAAACTTTGGGATATCGATGGAAGAATTGGTAATTGATATGTTTCCTATTACTAGCTAAAAACAATAATATTCCGTGTTTTTAGGGGACAAATGTTACTTTCGAGCGAAACTTGAAAGTTCGTTTTACAGCAGTTTAGTATAACATATCGAAGTTCCTATAAAGGAGGAGTAAGGCCTATGACAAGTACCAAAAGAATTTTATTTGTTGTTTTCATACTGATATTTTTCACTGGGATTGCTATCGGTTTGATAGGTAGATCAATATGCACACGAGATAACGAAAACTATCAAAATGTGCAGGTAGAACTGTTTGCTCCGGACGAAATTGCTACTGTTTTACATGATGAAGATCTACATCAAATTTATGTATGCTATAATGATGCCTCCTATGTAAATGTCTATTCTGAAGAAGGCCGATTTCTTTGGGCGGTATCGACACCTTATTTAAGAAATGTGTACTTTGAGCTTTCCAATAATCAACTCATTGTATATAATTCTGCTGATGCTTACATTTATGATTCATCAAACGGAACTTTTGTTGAAAAGAAAAAATCAGATGATATTGATTTGAGTTACGATTGGGAAAACGAATATACGGACGATTTCCAAAACGGCGAATTTTATTTTGATACATATCAAGTCTACAAGGCGCAAGAAGATGGATCACTGACTACAGTCGTTGCACGTCCGTGGTGGTACTGGGTATTTAATTTTGGTGTTTGCTGGTGTGTATCGTTTGTCGGTGCTATTGGAATGGGAACTATCATTTTTCTTGAAAAACGGAAAGAGTATCGAAAAACGCAGAAAGCTATACACCCTTCAAAGCATTCAATCGCAATAGAAAATCGCAAAGCAAGGTTTATTCTGAAATACTTTCGGATTACCTCGATCATTCATGTGGTTTATGCCGTTTTAAATATTGTTTTTGGAATTTTGATGGATGGCATTCTTTGCATAGGCATTTTGCCGCTTGCAATTCATTTTATTATATCCAGCATCGTGCTTGATCATATTCGTCTCACAAAGGACGAACAAACGATAATCGATTATTGGGAGGTTTTTGAAATAAGTACTTTTATAATCGCATTCTTGTCTGTTATCGTCGCAGCAATGCTGGCATAAAATATACCTTTTCGTCGAGACTGTCGTGTGTCTCACACGACGACTCGACAACTAAGTTTGCCCTTGCGGGCAAGTGAAGTTGCCTTCGGCAGTGAAGTTCACTGTGTGAGTGAAGTTTCGCCTGACGGCGAAGTGGGGCGAACTTAACTTCACTTTGCGACGAAGGAACAAAACTTCACTGTGAGCGAAGCGAACAACTTCACTACGAGCGAGAGCGAGTAACTTCACCAAAAGTCAGGGACAAATGTGAGTTTTGAACAAAGCTCGAAAGTTCATTTTACAGCAGTAATGGTTAACATATCGAAAGGAGATAAAATGATTTTATATCGACCCGTAGGAGAGAAAGAAAAGGAGTTAATCGAAGAAAGCGGTTACACAAAATTTCCACCTAGACTTGATTGGCAACCAATTTTTTATCCCGTTTTGAATCAACGCTATGCCGAAGAAATAGCAAAAAAATGGAACACGAAAGATTCTGACTCGGGCTACAAGGGATATGTAACTCGATTTGAAGTTGATGATGATTATATTTCTGCATATGAGACGCAAACCGTTGGAGCCTCTTATCATCAAGAACTTTGGATACCTGCAGAAGAGCTTGAAAATTTCAACAGTCATATTATCGGGAAAATTGAAATAGTCAAGATTCTTTTGTAACTCCAAATATACCTTTTGACCTTATGCCCCACATTGGAAGCGTCGTTTATCTGACGCGCTCAGCCAAAGCGACGTGATATAGAACGCCGTTGATTCCGCGTTAGCGGACAAAGGAGATTATTATGAACACAAACGAAATCTTCCAAAAAAGCAGTTGGATCTATGCCGATTGCACAGAGTCCGACGACCAATATACAGAATATATCGCTACGATAAATAAACCGACCGATGAAGCAACGCTCTATCTCTCGTGCGATACCGACTATACGGTTTTTATAAACGGAAGCTATGTTGCGTCGAACCAATACGGTGACTTCGAGCATTATAAAATATACGACACGATAAACGTCACTCCGTTTCTTCGCGAGCCCGTGAACGAAATGAAAATATTGCTCTATTATTGCGGTGTCAATACCCAACGCTACAGACGAGCGCAGGCGGGGCTTATTTATGAGATCACCGAAAACGGTAAGACTATTGCATCGAGCGGCAAAAATACGCTCTCGCGCCTAAGTCCGACGTATATTAGCGGCAGAAAGGTGTTCGTTAGCACACAGCTCGGGTTTACGTTCGCCTATGATTCCACAAAGGAGAACGAGGACGGATACCGCAAGTCGAAGATCGTCGAAAAGACCGTAAATTTCTTCCCGCGCCCGATAGAAAAGCAAAAGGTGCTCCCGCCAAAAGCAATGAAGTCGGTGAAAATGATAGCTGAAAACACGTATCTGATCGACCTCGGAGAAGAGACCGTCGGCTTTTGCAAGCTGCACCTATATTCCAATACCGCCCAAAAGCTGAAAATAGCATACGGCGAAAGCCTCGATAACGGCAGAGTGCGTGAAAAAATACATAACAGAAATTTCAGTGTCGAATATATCGCGAAGGAAGGCGAAAACGACTTTTGCGACTATATGCTCCGCCTCAGCGCAAGATACCTCGAGCTGAGAGCGGAAAGTCCGATAGAGATAAAATATATAGGTATAGTCCCCCAAATTTTTGAAACAAAAACGGTCGAAAAAATAATAGATAATAAGCTTGATAGAGATATATACGATATCTGTGTCAATACGCTGAAGCTCTGTATGATGGAGCACTACGTCGATACACCTTGGCGTGAGCAGTGTCTCTATGCGTTCGATTCGCGTAACCAAATGCTTTGCGGATACCTTGCGTTCGAAAACGGCAACCGTGACTATGCAAGAGCGAACCTGAAGCTCATCGGCGAGGATAAGCGTGACGACGGACTTCTTTCGATATGTTATCCTTGCGGAACGGAGCTTGCGATCCCCTCGTTTTCGCTCTACTATATCTTGGCAATGAGCGAATATGCAAGATATACGGGTGATGGCACGCTCGTGAACGAATATAAAGAGAAAATGGAGTCTGTGCTCGACGAGTTTTTGAAAAATACGAAAAACGGACTCGTCGCAAAATTCTCGGGAAATGAGATGTGGAACTTCTACGATTGGTCGGAGCATCTCGAGGGAAGTCTGCACAAAAGCGAAGCAGCGGAGTGTGACCTCGTGATAAATTGCCTTTTCGTGATGGCGCTCGACGCATTCGCGGAAATGTGCGGAAACGATAAATATAAAAATACCGCAGATGAAATAAGACGCCGCATCCCCGAGACGTTTGCGGACGATAGCGGAATGCTGACGCTACATAAAGGAAAACGTGAATATACGGCTCTCGGCAACTCGCTTGCCGTGCTTTGCGGTGCAGTCGGCGGCGAGCACGCGAAAGCGGTGTGTGACCATATCGTAAAAGGCAACACGACACCGTCGTCGCTCAGTATGAACGTCTGGAAATACGATGCGCTGATGAAAACGGACGAGGAAAAATATCGCGAATATATCTTGACGGAAATAAGAAATAGTTATAAAATAATGCTTGAAAGCGGATCAACAACAGTGTGGGAAACGCTCGACGGTTCGAAAGCGTTCGGAAACGCAGGCAGCCTTTGCCACGGCTGGAGCGCCGTGCCGATATACGTGTACCATAGATTAGGGATAGTGAGGTAGTGTATGATAACAATAAAAAAGCTGACAAGCCTCGATATTGACGATGCGAATATCCCCAACGAGCCGTTTACCGTTTGGGGACGGATGACGCCGATTTTTGACGGCGAAAGCTGGAGCAGCAAGCTCACCGTTTTTGACGAAAGCTACGAAATGTGCTTTCCCGACTTTCACTATGAAATGAGCGACGATTCGACATTTTTCGGTGCATATGATGAAAATGAATGTGTCGGACTTGCAGTTTTGCGAGACGATATGTTTTCATATCTTTGCCTCGACGACCTGAAGGTCTGCCGTGAGTATCGAAAAAAAGGGATCGGTCGAATGCTCATCGACGCTTGTATGAGTGAGGCGGAGTCGAGAGGGAAAACGGGAGTATATGCAATAGCCCAAGATAATAACCTCAGCGCGTGTCTGTTCTATCAGCAGTGCGGATTTGAGATAGGCGGATTTGATAACCGAAGCTACAGAGGAACGAACCAATCGGAAAAATCGAATATATTCTTCTACCGTGACGTTCGTTAGCTTGTTAAAGAGAAAGGAACTAAAATGAAAGAAAAAAGGTATAATTGGAAGATATGGTTTATGATCATATTATTTGGCAGCGTTCTTCTGCTTGCGGCACGAGTGGTATATATGCTGGCAGCAAATCAAGTCGTTTATGAATCAAACTTGCCCGTGCCTTTCGCAATGAGATTGATTTTGTGTTTTATGATCATTCTTGTTTGCAGTACGTATGCGTATACCGTTGTGATGCTTTTGTGGAAGGTGTTAAAGCAAAACAGCGTTGCTTTTATATTCGATAATAACGGATTGCACGATCCATTGATAATAGTAAACGTTCTTGCATTTGTTTTCACGGCAAGAATAAAATATATCCCTTGGAGCTCGGTGACCTATATAGATGAGGAAAATGGTAATTTGTATATAAGAGTGAAAAAAAGCGAGATCACAGCGGGCTTTTTCGGAAGACTTTTAATTTGGATATGCGGATATCATTTCAACAGCTATATGCTAAAAGAAAAATTAACCTCCGATGATATAAAAAATATAAGATCATATATCTCGAAAAACTCAAAACATATAAATAACAAATAAAAAACAATCGTTTTTTCTCAAAAGAAAGGACAACCAAAATGAACAAAAAATTGATACTGTTTTCAATCGACGGACTTCGCCCCGACGGAGCGAAGGCTTGCGGAAGCGGATCACTTGAAAAGCTGATGGAGATGTCTACCTACACGTTTTGCGCAAAAACGGTGATGCCGTCAATAACGCTGCCGTGCCATATGTCGCTTTTCTACGGAGTCGAGCCAACGCGCCACGGAATTCTTTCGAACACATTCGTTCCGCAGGTGCATACGATAAAGGGTATCTTTGAAAAAACCGCTGCGCTCGGAAAAACGAATGCAATATTCTACGGCTGGGAGCCGCTTCGTGACGTCGCACCCGCGGGAACTTGCAGATATGCGACTTATATCAATGCATATACAGACGAAAGCGTCGATACGCTCCTGACCGATAAGGCGATCGAACTGATAGCGGAGAAGAAGCCCGACTTCGTGTTCCTTTACCAAGTCGATACCGACGAAAAGGGCGGTCACGACAACGGATGGATGAGCGAGGGCTATCTTCAAAGAGCGAAAACAGCGCTCGATAACGCGCTCCGCGTAATCGAAGCCTTCGGTGATGAATATTCATATATAATCACAGCCGACCACGGCGGTCACGACAGAATGCACGGCTCATCTCTTCCCGAGGACACGACGATCCCGATGTTCTTTATCGGAGATGAGTTCGAAAAGGGAAAGGAGATCGACGGCGTTTCGATAACCGATATCGCCCCGACAGTCGCAAAAATAATGGGATTTGAGCCTGAAAAGGAATGGGAAGGAAGACCAATATAAACGGCTTGCCGAGGTAAGATAAATGAACAACAAAACAAAAGCCATCATCACCGACCTTGACAGAACGCTTTTGCGGACCGATAAAAGCATCTCCGAAAGAACGAAAAGAGCTCTTGAGGAATGTCGCAAAAAAGGTATATTGATAATGGCGGCGACGGCAAGACCGCCGAGAGATATTTTGCAATTTGAGAAAATGCTCGAGCCTGTTGCGGTGACGGCTGCCAACGGTGCCGTCGTGCTTTTGCCCGATAAAACGCTGACCTTTGCAATACCGAAGGAAAGCGGAGAGAGAATAATAGAAAAAGCCTTGAAATATCCCGACGTATTTTTGTCGATCGAAATGAGCGACGGAATATACTCAAACCGAGATATCCCCGAATGGAAGCCCGTAGTCTACGACGGATTCCCGCTTCTCCCAAACGAAACGGAGCTCATCAAAATACTCATAAGCAGCTCAAAGCGACCGTTGTATGAAGGGATAGAGGACATCTTGACCGAGGACGTCTATTATTCCTTGGCGAAGGGTGACTTGATACAAATAATGAAAAAGGGTGCAACGAAATGGAACGGCGTTAAAGCGATGCTCAACCACTTCGACATCTCACAAAGCGATGCGGTATATTTCGGTGACGACAACGACGATATAGAGCCGATAAAGAATTGCGGCATCGGTGTGGCGGTGAAAAACGCAATATCACCCGTTCTCGCCTGTGCCGATGTGATAACCGAATCGAACGACAACGACGGTGTCGCGAAATATATCGAAGAAAATATCTTATAGCAAAAAAAGGAAGTAAAAATGGAATTTTTTAAAACATTGATCGAAATATTCGACAAAAAGATGCCCGAGCCTCAAATGTTCGGATGGTTTCATTTGCTGTGGATAGCGTTGATGATAATAGCTGCCGTAGTATTATGCCGCACCCACAAGAATGGCGACGATAAAAGAGTCAGAAGAGTCGTGTTCGTAACAGCCGTGCTGGTTACTGTATTTGAGATATATAAGCAAATATGCTTCAGCTTCACGGTGGTTGACGACGAGATCGTGTTTGACTACCTTTGGTATGCGTTCCCGTTCCAATTCTGCTCGATGCCGCTCTACGTCGGTCTTTTGACCGGCATCTTCAGAAAGGGAAGAATACATAATTCTCTAATGGCGTTTCTTGCCACCTATTCAATATTCGGCGGACTCACGGTAATGGCATATCCGCCCCAAGTGTTCATCGGTGAGATAGGCGTCAATATCCAAACGATGTTCTGCCACGCCTCAATGATAGTCGTTGGCATCTATTTGCTATACACAAACTACGTTAAGGCCGAGCATAAAACGATATTGAAGGCGTTCCCCGTGTTTGTAGTTTCGATCGCTTTGGCAATGCTTATGAACGAGATAGCGAAGTGGACGGGACTTCTCGAAAGGGAAGATTTCAATATGTTCTATATCAGCCCGCATTGTGAGGGAACGCTTCCCGTGTATTCGATCCTTCAGGGAATATTGCCCTATCCGGTATGCCTTGTGATATATTTCGTTTGCTTCACGCTTATCGCATATCTTATCCTGCTCGCCGCAATAGGAATAAAAAAATTGGCGGCAAAAAAGGAGAAAAAGAATGGCTAAAGCGAAAAAGAGCGGACCGGCAATATTTATGTATAGCGTGATCGCTCTCGGTCTGCTGATATCAGCCGTGTGCTTCGTGCTTTATTACAGCAGCTATACCGACAGCAAAGTCGTTTTGTGGATAGGTATCGTCTTTTTTATGATAATCTATCATTTTTGGGGAAGACTGATACTTGGAAATATAACGAAGCTTTTCCCGATCCACTATTCTCAGCCGTGGTTTCGTGAACGTAAATTCGAGAAAAAGATTTTAAAGCTATTCCGTGTCCAAAAATGGAAGGATAAGGTGCTAACTTATAACCCCGAGCTGTTTGATATGAAAACCCGCACGCTTGACGAGGTCGCAATAACGATGGCAAAGGTGGAGGTCGACCATTGGGTAAACGAGCTTTTGTCGTTGACGACGATCCTGTTTGCGCTGCTTTGGGGAAATTGGTGGCTTTTCGTGATCCAAGCCGTTGTGGCAATGGCGTTCGACGGACAGTTTATTCTCGTCCAACGCTATAACCGTCCGAAAGCACTTCGCGTTTTGAAGCATAAGGGGATCATAAAAAGTAATTCATAAAACACAGAGAAAACGATTGACAAATAATTAATACGGTAGTATAATGTAAAAAAATAACAAAGCAGAGTAGAGGCCTATGCGTTAAGTGCCACACGGACGGGGAGTTGCCGTGCGGACGAAAAGATATCTTGCGGTCTAGGTCTCGCATCCCGCTGCTACATACATAGGTATCTCCTATGCTTGTAGCGAATACAGTTAGGAGGTATTTTTTTATGCAAAAAAGAGAAAAAACAAAAAAGCTCATCGCCCGAATAGTTTTCGATGCGATGATGATCGCGATCTACGTCGTCCTTGCCCGTTTCCTTGTGATCCCGACACCGATCGTAGAGATATCGATAATCAGCCTGCCGATCCTTCTTTGTGCGAAGCTTTTCGGCATCGGTGACGTCCTCGTGATCGCAACGATAGGAAGCTTTCTCGAGCAAGCCGTCTCGCCCTATGGACTTATGCCGACAACACCGCTTTGGATGATGCCGATCATTTTGATGGCTGCTTTCGCGGGAGTAGCGTTCCACTTGACGAGAAATTCGAAAAGAAAGCTTTGGACCTATGTAATAATAATCATCTCAGAGCTCATTTTGACATTTGGCAACACAGTCGTTTTGATGTTGACGGGCTACGTCGTTTTCGAAATGTCGTTCAAATGGCTGATCGGACTTGCCGCACCGCGACTCATCAACAGCGGATTTCGGATGCTGATCTCGTGCATCCTTCTTCCAACACTTGTGCCACCACTAAAAAAGATATTAAAATAAAATTTTGAACGGAGAGCAATTATGAAAAAGACTATATTTGCATTTTTTGTATTAATGCTGACAATATCGATCTTTCTTTGCTCCTGCACCCCGAACGATAACGTGTCGAACAGCTTGAGCGTCGATAATAGCGAGATCGTTTCAAAGCTTGAAGAGACCTCGTCGGAAGAAAGTGAACCTGAGGAGAGTAGGGTAATGATAACAATTAAGGATAACGCAGACTACAAAAACGTCGCCCTTGAAAAAAGCTACAAAAGAACGTCGCTCTACCCGAACGACGATTCACCATCCTATCCCGACGTGAACGGAAAAGAGATGACCGACGGCAAGCTCCCGTCCGCAACGGCAAGCTATTCCGATGGCTCATATATAGGCTTCAATAAAAACAGCGAGGATTACGTGCTCAACGGCTATTCATCGATAACAGTAGATCTCGGTGAGCTTCATCACCTTGATAAATTCGTTTCATACACGGGAAGCGATGCATTTGAGAGCGTCGGCATCAGTGCTCCCGCAATGGTTGTCGTATACGTTTCCGAGGACGGCGTCGCTTGGAATAAGCTCGGCGAGAGCAAATACGAATGTGAAGACGGCTCAAAGCTCGGAAGATTCGTTTTGGAAACAGAATATGCAGTCAGCGGTCAATACGTTCAATACCGATTTATCGGAAACCTCAACTGGATGATGATCGCCGAGGTCGAGGCGTACGGTGTGACGGGCGACGAGTCCATCCCGTTCTATAAGGCGGAAAACGAGCTCTCGTTCTTGTTTATCGGAAACAGCACGACGTATTACTTTAATATCCCATACGAGTTTATGAAAATTACGGAGTCGGCAGGCGTCAATACCGACGTCACCCTTTGTACGTATGGCGGCGCATACCTTTCTCAATTCGCCGACGGCACTACGACGATGGGCAAGCTGCTAAAGGAAAAGCTCGCCGCAACAAAATACGACTTCATCGTTTTGCAGGACAACGGAAACGCAGAGTATTCCGATTCAAAACCCGCAATGGATAAATTGATCCCGATGGTCAAAGAAAACGGTGCAAAGCCCGTGCTTTACAAACGCTATTCGTCCAACGATGATCCCGCCCAAAGACCGTCAAGCGCACTCCGCCACCATAAAAACTATAATAAACTCGCAAAAGATTTCAACATAGATATGAACGCACCCGTTGCCGACGCGTTCCTTATCTGCAACCAAAAATATCCGTCGATCAACCTTTATCATACCGATAATTCGCACCATAGCGCAGTGGGTGCATACCTCTCCGCGTGTGTAATGGCAATGACCTTCCTTGATATCGACGAGGATGATATCACCTATAACGCTAACTTAGAGCCTGACGTTGCCGCAAAGCTTAGAGAATGTGCGCGCATCGCGTGTGAAACAGGCTACGATTTCCCCGAAAGCTAAACAAAAAAGATCTTACTTTCACACTGAAGTAAGATCTTTTCTTTATTTCAATAATCTGTAAATAGTGGGCTCGCATCCGATGTGCCCCAAAAGCACCTCGACCTCCTCGCGAGCTTCTTTTTTTGCTTTTTCGGGGATCGATGCCTTCACAGCACGTATAAGCACGTTTTTCGGTGTGTGGCTCATATCAACGAATTCCAACACCTTCGTGCTGTACCCCTTGGTTATCAGCATATTGGCACGTATAGCGTCGGTGAAAAGCGCCGATGCACGTTCCTTGATAAGCCCGTAACGTTCGAGTATCTTCAATTCACCCGCTTTCATCTTGCCACATACCTCGTGTTGACAGCAGGGAACCGACATAATGAGCCTTGCGCCCCACGTCACCGCGTTATAAAGCGCAAAGTCCGTCGCCGTGTCACAGGCGTGAAGCGTAAATACGATGTCGGGTGAGAAGCTCGGCTTGTATCCGTTAATGTCACCGACCTCAAAAGAAAGGTCAGTGTAGCCGTATCGCTTTGCCGCGGCGTTGCAGCCTTCGATAACGTCACGCTTGAGGTCAAGCCCCGTGATGTGCACGTTATATCCCAAAACCTCGTGAAGATAATAATATACGATAAACGTCAAATACGATTTTCCACAGCCGAAATCGATAACGTTCAGCTCCTTTTCCTTCGGAAATCGGTCAAGCTCGTCACAAAACAGCTCTAAGAAACGGTTTATCTGCCTGTATTTGTCGTGCATCGTCGAAACGATACGCCCCTCGCGAGTGAAGATCCCCATATCAACGAGCGGAGCAACGACCGTACCCTCGGGAATGAGATAGTTCTTCTCTCTGTTGTGCGTTTTTTGTGCCGCTCTTCCAATGTCGGATGCACAAGAGCGTGTCAAAACTCGTCCGCTTTTCGTGATACGGATGGAATATTCCTTTTCCTCGTCCCAAAACACAAGACTGCGAAACTCACTCCCTAAAATTTCGGAAAGATAACCGCGAAGCTCGCTTTCGGGAATGTTTTTGTGAATATCCTTGTTGTTTTCGTTGTGTGTGAGCTTGTATTGATCGTTCCACTTGGAAACGTTGATCTTTTTTATCGCCGAGCTCTTGTCGATCGGCTCGCTGAGGACACATCTGGTAACGCTTTTCGTAACGTTTTCGAGAAATTTTTCTTTCATCAAATAACCCCCTTCAATCACCTAAAATAAGTTGAATTGCAAAGCGCCGACAATATAAAGCACGATGAGGAAAATGAGATTCATTCCCGTGAACATCAAAAGATAACGCTTCGTGCCCGATGGATCTCGCTTCGTATATTCTCTAAAAGTAATAAGACTCGCAAGCGAGGAAATAAGTGTTCCGACACCGCCGATGTTGACGCCAACGAGAAGCTGCGGATAGTTTTCGGTGAATTGAGAAAGAAGCACCGCAGACGGCACGTTGCTGATGAATTGACACGATATCGCCGAAACGAGAAGCGTGTTCTTTTCGAGTATCGTGCTGAAAAAGTCGCGAACGACTTCAATGCGGCTCATATTTCCCGAGAAAACGAAGAACGCACAAAACGTCAAAAGAAGCGGATAATCGACCGTCTTAAGCGCGTGCCTGTCAGCGAAAAGAAGCACGAGCGGAACGATGATAAGTCCGATAAAATAGGGAATGACACGGAAAACGATGAGTATCGAGAAAAGGAATAAAAGTAAATAAAGCTCGATCCTTCTCGGAGACTTGAAATGCACCTCCTCCGTGATGGTAAGAGGCTCCTTCTTAACGAGAAGACAGCAAACTGTTATCATCAAGATCGCAACGGAAAACGGCAAAGCCAAGATCGCCATAAATTCCCCGTTGGGAATGTTGAATTTCGAATATAAGAAAAGGTTTTGCGGGTTTCCGAACGGAGTGAGCATACCGCCGAGGTTGGCGGCAATATTTTGGAGAATGAACGTGTATGCCATAAGATGCGTTTTACCCGTTGTCTCGAGAATATAGTATCCGAGCGGCAAAAACGTGATGAGTGCCATATCGTTTGCGATTATCATCGAGCCGATAAACGTGATGTATATCAATGCTATCATAACGGATCGAGTGTTGCCGCAAAGAATGATCAGCTTTTTCGCGAGAATATAGAAAAAGTCGACGTCCTTGAGTGCGCAAATAACAGCGAGCGTGCAGAAAAGACAACTGAGCGTCCTCATATCAAAATAATCCGCATAAGAGCTGTCGGGCGGAATGATGAATCCGGTGATCACCGCCACAATAATAGCGACCGTCAAAACGACGTTGCCCTTGATAACCTTTTTTACTCTTGCCATAGCTCGTTTTTTCTCCTTTTTTGTGAAGCCCACAAAGTTTAATTATACCATCATTCTCCTCCTAAATCAACGATTTTTTTAATAAATATTATTTCAAACGAAATACTTCGTTTGTGTAAAAAATAAAAAAGAGTGCCGAAGCACTCTCAATAACACTATTTTGCCGTCACAAAAATATCCCAAGCGGGAATATAATCTATCTTCCGAAGATAAAGCCTGTAGCTCGGATCGTAATATAGCAGAAGCCGTGAAAGATCATAAATATCACCCGCTCTGTGATATACCGCGACGGATATCTCCGGGTGAGAGTCGCAGATCGTGTTTACCGCACCGTAAAGCACCTCTCTGTCGAGCCCCTCGGCATCGATCTTGATCGCACCGATCTCGTCGCCAAGCCCGTCTATCGTAACGACCTCGATCTCGTTTTCGCCCTCGCCGACGTGTGAATTCATACTTCCTTCACCCGAAAACCTCGCTAGTCCCGCCTTTTCTCCTACCGCGGCGTTTATCGAAACGACGTTTTCGATGTGAGCGGTATTTTGCTTCAGCTTTTTGAAGCTGTGCGCGTCGGGTTCAAATGCATATATCCTGCTGTACGGAAGCTTTTCGGAGAAAAACTCTGCCACCGTGTCGCCGTCGTATGCGCCAACGTCAACGTATGCCTTCCCGTGCGGATCAACGGAAAGTCTGTCCCCCTTCACGTTAAAAAGGTATGAAACGTCACCCGTCACGTTGTATTCCATAATAGATCGGAATACGTTTCGCGATTCGTCATCCTCAAAACGATCGTATATGTATGAAAACCTGTCGAAATTCTTCAGAATATAGTCCTTGTCGCAGATCTCCTCGCCACAGACCGCTATGTTGGGAGAAATAAGAGTGTGCCTTTTTGAAAATTCGAGAGCAATTTTTGTCAACTCTTTGCGAAGCGCAAAGCAAAGCACCGCAACAAAATCGCCGAATCGAGCCACCGCCTCAGCTTCACCGATCACCTTGTGACCGAGAAAGACTTGACCTCTCAAAAACTCGTCGCTCGCCATCACTCCGTCAATACCGATCCCGCGTGATCCAAGCACCGAAAAGATCTTTTCCGCACCGTCACCCATACCGTATAAAAGGATCGGCAGCTTTTCCTCGCGAAGCCGCGTCGTCCAATCCGTTAAGGCGTTGAGATGCTCAAAAAGCTCACCGCTATGCACGACCGCATTTCCTCATAAATTCTTCAACTGTGTCAAGCTCGGGGAGTGCGGGCGCAGCACCGCGCTTCGTCGTAGTCAAGGCTCCGACAGCGTTTGCAAAATTACAAGCATCGGAGATGTTCTTGCCGTTGCTCATATATCTGTATGTCAAAGCCGACGTGAAAGCATCGCCTGCCGCAGTGGTATCGATAGCATCAACGTCATAAGGCATCGCAAAATCACAATATTTTCCGTCGTAGATAAAGCATCCTCTTTCACCGAGCTTCAAAACGACGTATTTTATCTCAGCACGGTTGAAGAGTGCCGAGGAAGCACGCAAACACGATTCAACGTCGGTCGGACGTATTCCCGTAAGAAGCTCCGTTTCCGATTCGTTTGGTGAAAGTATCTCTATCTTTTCGAGCTTTTCGAGCGGATAATCCCGCCTTGCAGGGCCGGCGTCAACAAAAAACGGAATATCCATCGACCTTGCCTTTTTTGCTGTGTGTATAACGATGTCCTCACCGATCTCAAATTGAGTCAAAATAGCGTCGGGAATAGCATCGATCGCGTCGTCAACGTCGCGTTCGCAAAGCTTGAAGTTCGCGCCGGGATAAACGATTATCCTGTTATTGCCGCTTTTTTCGACCATAACGACAGCAAGTCCCGTTTGAGCGGTGGTGTCGATCGTGATGAACCGAGGATCGATGTTGCAATCGGTATAAAGTTTGCGAAGCCTTTGCCCGTGATTGTCATTTCCAACACGGCTGCAAAACAGCACGTCCGCGCCGAGCAGAGCCGCCGCAACAGCACAGTTTGCACCCTTTCCGCCTGCCGCATATCCATAGTTTTCATAGGACAGAATAGTCTCGCCGACAGATGGCAAACGATCGCAATTCATAATAAAATCCATATTAGCACTGCCAACGACCAAAATACGCTTTGTTTCCATAGACCAAACCTTCCTTTTTCGAAATTTCACCAATATATTATCATTTTAGCACATTTTGATAAGTATTACAAGTATTAACAAATTATTTTTTTGAAGCTATTGATTTATCGACCGATGTGAATTATAATATATAATGTATATATTTGAGCTTCAAGGAGTAAAACAAGAAAATGATCGATTTTTATAAAAAGAATATGAGGCTGATATTGAGATATTTTGTGACACAGGTCGCTATCAGCGCACTATCGCTCGTTTTGACGTTATCGGTCAGAGTGTTTGCGATCCATCATTTCGAAAGCGACACGACGGGCGCGATCCTCGCAAGTGTCATTTGTGTTATCATCTTCGCCTTCGTAGCCCACGACTTTTTCTGGCAAGAGGGCGCAAAGGATAGGATCAAGGCAGATGGCGGAAGGATCAAAAGAGATAACCTCAAGGGCGCGAAGGTCGCCGCTTGCTCTCTTGCTCCCGTGATCATCCTCACAGCAATAGCATCCGTCTCCTCACTCATCAGTCTTATGACGGAAAGCGTCGTTGCCAACACGATATATATCATCTCGGCAATGCCGCTCTACTATTTCCTTGAGGGAATGTACTACGGAATAACGAGCATCGCCAACCACACCTATTTTCTGCCGCTCGTTCTCATCGGCGAGGTGCTCGTTTCAATACTTTTGCCGTCTTTATCATATATTGTCGGCTTGACGAACAAAACGCTTCGCTCCTATTTCGGACTCGGAGGAATAGACCTTCCCGAAAAGAAGGAAAAGAAATAAGTATATAAATAGAAAAGAATACATATATCTTTTTATGAGAATAACTTCGGAGATATGTGTATGAATAGCTTTGACAGGGAAAAGAACAGAATAACAAAACGAAATTTCGTCGTTGTCGTCGTGACCTTCGCGCTTCTGACCGTATTTTTTTGCCTCGCCGCGATATTTTCGTCGTTCGGCTATAAGCAATCGCTCTTCGCCTCGAAGGACGAGACAACGCGGGAAGCTGAGCGCGTGACCGTCGTCATCGATGCAGGCCACGGCGGAGAGGACTCGGGTGCCGTCGCCAACGGGCTCGTTGAAAAGGAGCTGAACCTTGAAGTCGCAAAAAAGCTTGAGGCAATGCTTCAAATGAGTGACGTCGACGTCGTGATGACGAGAAGTGAAGACGTTCTGCTTTCGGACGGAGCGACCGAGCGAAAGAAGCTCCACGACCTTTTGACGCGGGTGAAGATAGCGAAGCAATATGACAAGTGCATCTTCGTCAGCATCCATATGAATAAATTTCCGCTTGAGGAGTGCCACGGACTGCAGGTATTCTATTCGGAAAACAACGAAAAAAGCCGTTCGCTCGCGGAAACGTTGCGTGCGTATGCATTGCAGACCGACGACAAGAACGGAAGAGTGATCAAGCCGTCGGGCAAGAATATCTATGTTCTCGATCGACTCGAATGTCCCGCAGTGCTCGTGGAATGCTGTTTTCTGTCGAATAGCTATGATGCGTCGAGAATAACCGACGAAAAGGAACAAACGAAGCTTGCCTTCGCATTATTTTGCGGAATAAATAAATTTATCGAAGAACAGGAAAAAGAAAGTGGCTAAAAAAAGCTTTTACGTCTGCAATAATTGTGGGAGCGTCCAACAAAAATGGTATGGAAAATGTCCCGATTGCGGAGAATGGAACACCTTAGAGGAGCGCGAAAACGAGATAAAGACCGAGAAAAAGCACAAGACCTTCTCGGCAGCGAAAACGATCAGCGCAACACCGCTCAACAGAATAGAGGTCTCCTCAAGGATGCGATTTTCGACGGGACTTGAGGAGTTCGACCGCGTCCTCGGTGGCGGCATCGTGGAGGGCTCGGTAACGCTTCTTGCAGGCGAGCCGGGGATCGGAAAATCGACGCTTCTTCTGCAAATATGTAACGAGATCGCAAGGTTCGGAACGATCCTCTACGTTTCGGGCGAGGAATCGAGCGCACAAATAAAGCTGAGAGCAAAGCGCCTCGGCGTTGAAGCCGAAGAGCTGTACATTCTCAGCGAAACGAATATGAATAAGATAATTCCCGAAATAAATGCGTTGCGTCCGAAAATAGTCATCATCGATTCGATACAAACGATGTATGACGATGACGTGGCATCTGCCCCCGGAAGCGTGACACAGGTCAAGCAATCGGCGATGATGCTGATGCAGGAGGCAAAAACGGAAAACGTATCGATCCTTATCGTCGGTCACGTCAACAAGGACGGTGCGATAGCGGGACCGAAGGTGCTCGAGCATATCGTCGATGCCGTCTTGTATTTCGACGGCGATAGGCAACACGCCTATCGAATGATCCACGCCGCAAAGAACAGGTTCGGATCGACCAACGAGATCGGAGTGTTTGAAATGGGTAGCGTTGGTCTGATCCAGGTCGAAAACCCGTCGGCAGTGCTTTTGTCCCAACGACCGAGAGGTGTTTCGGGAAGCTGTGCCGTCTGCGTGATGGAGGGAAGCCGTCCGCTTCTCGCCGAGGTCCAAGCGTTGTCCTCGTCAACAGTCTATCCCTCACCGAAGCGGACAAGCCAAGGCATCGATTTTAACCGCTTGGCATTGATACTTGCCGTTTTGGAAAAAAGACTCGGCTATCGCTTTTCCGCAAATGACGTATATATCAACGTTGCGGGCGGTCTTCGTATCGAAGAGCCTGCCGTTGACCTCGCACTCGCGCTTTCGTTGATCTCGAGCTATAAAAACGTAGCCGTACCCGAGGATGCTGTCGCGTTTGGCGAGATCGGCCTTGCGGGAGAGTGTCGAAGTGTGCCGAATATCGAGCAACGTATCTCAGAGGCAGCGAGAATGGGATTTAGCAAAATAGTGTTACCGAAGCGTTGCACCGTAAAAAACGTTCCCGATGGAGTCGAGCTGATCAAGGTGCAAGGCATCTTTGACCTTCTCGGATTTCTCGGTGTGTGATCGAATATAATAAGGACATCCGTCTGTGCCGAACGAGACAACAGAGCAGTCGTTTTTTTGACATTCACCGTTTGCTTTGTGAACGCAGTTTTTGTCGCAATATATCAAAAATCATCGTTCCTTTGTTCGTTTGTTCATATTTTGTTCAAATAGTTCATAATTTATTCATATTTGAAAAAAGCAAAAAATGTAATGAAAATGAAAAAATTATTAATATCGAGCCTCATAACGAGCGACATCCGAGCAGAACTCGAAAAAAACGGATATATCCCAAAAACCATCTCGAGCACGAACGGTTTTTCATCGGAGCTTGGATACCACGCCGACGTCAACGTGTGTAAAACGCCCTTTGGATTGGTCACCTCGAAACCCTTTTTTGAAAAAAACAGATCGTATTTTGATGAAAAAAACGTGCTGATCTCAAAATCGACTCCGAGAGAAACTTATCCTAACGACGTGGTCTTCAACGGCGCATTCGTCGGTGAAACGCTCATCGCTTCAAAATATATATGTGACGAGATCTCTTCGAATTCAAAAAAGATCATAACCGTGAAGCAAGGGTATGCAAAATGCTCGTGCGCAGTGGCAAAGAACAGCGTTATTACCGCTGACGACGGCATCGCCGAAAAATTGAAAATTAACGGTATCGATCACTTGAAGATCGACTGTGGCTACGTTTCGCTTCGTGGATTTTCCTGCGGCTTTATCGGCGGCGCAAGCTTTTTCGACGACGATATCCTATTTACCTTCGGCAACGTGAAAAAACATAAAAACGGAACTGATATAATAAGCTTCCTGAAAAATATAAACGTCTCCGTCGTGAGCCTCGGTAATAACGAGCTGTATGACTACGGCGGAGCAATAGTAATCTAAGCGCAAAGAAATGGAAAAACACAATGGCAAAAGAAAATTTTGAAAAAAATCTGGTGAGCGGCAACGTAGTCAAGCAGCTCATAATGTTCTCGATACCGATGCTCATCTCGAACATCGTCCAATCGATCTATAGCGTAGCCGATATGATGATAGTCGGTCAGTATTCGGGCCCGTCGGGTATCTCGGCGGTAAACATAGGTAGCCAAGCAACGTTCCTTTTGACCAATATGGTCTTCGGACTCAGCGTCGGAGCGACCGTTTTGATCGGTCAGTATATCGGCTCGGGCGAAAAGGAAAAGCTCAAGAAAACGGTTGCAACTCTTTTTACAACGCTCGTCTACCTTGGCGTAATATTGAGCGTGATAATGGTGTTTCTCGAGGTTCCGCTTTTGAAATTGATCCAAACACCTGCGGAATCCTTCAAGGAAACAGAGCAATACTATTTCGTAACTATCCTCGGATTGATCTTTATATTTATATATAACGCACTCAGCGCGGTAATGCGCGGTATGGGTAATAGCACGGTGCCTCTTGTGTTCGTCACGATCGCTTGCGGTGTTAATATAGTTCTTGACTTTTTGCTCGTCGGCGCCTTTGGATTGGGTGCGCTCGGCGCGGCAATAGCAACGGTCATCTCCCAAGCGGTAAGTGCGATCCTTTGTATCGTTTATTTGAAAAGGATCGATTTTTGCTTTGACTTTAAATTCAGATCCTTCGGCATCGATAAAGAAAGCCTCAAAATGATCTTGAAGATCGGCGTTCCCTCGTCCGTTCAAAACGTGTTAACGACCGTTTCGTTTATGTTCTTGACCGCACTTGTTAACACAGTCGGTATGGAAGCGTCGGCGGCAGTCGGCGTCGTCGGAAAATTCAACGGATTTGCGATCCTTCCCGCATTGGCAATGAGCAACTCCGTTTCCGCAATGAGTGCCCAAAACCTCGGCGCAGGTGAATATAAGCGTGCGAAAAAGACAATGTACGTTGGTATGGCGATAGCAATGGTCATCAGCGTTATGATATTCATAGTCGTCAGACTCTTCCCCGAGCAGATAATAAAAATGTTCGACGATGATCCCACGATGATAAAATACGGACTTGAGTATATCAGCACCTTCAGCCTTGATTATCTCATCGTGCCGATAATGTTCTGCCTCACCGGTCTGTTTATCGGCGCCGGACACACGACCTATTCGTTCATCACGGGCGTAACGAGCAGCATCCTCGTTCGTATACCCGCATCCTATATTTTCGGAATAGCTCTCGATTGGGGTTTGATGGGAATGGGACTTGGTGCACCTCTCGCATCGCTCGTTGCGACCGCAATAGCGCTCGTCCTCTATTTCAGCGGTGCTTGGAAGAAAATGAAGATAGTAAAGTCATAAAAATATAATAATGGAGTAAAATATGAAGCTATTGATAATCACCAACAGAGAAAGCGACCTTTCATCTCTCCTTGTGAAGCATTTCGGTGCAACTACGGTAGATATGGAGAAGGCAAAGGCGGTGCGACTTGATGAGTTCGACTCCGTCGCCGTGCTTGGCGGAACGGAAAGAGGCGCTGTGGTCTTCCACCACGAGCTGCGAACGAAGCTTGAAGCATATGCTGATAGCGGCAAAAAGCTGTTTTTGGAGTTTGTCAATAGCTTTCGCTACGTCTATTCGGCATCGGCAAAGCGCATCAGCCACCACCGACTCGTCGTCGCCGATGATGAGATAAACGGACTTGAGCAGGGCGAATTGCTCGACACACACGCCAACTCCTATTCAAGACCTCATTTTTTGATGCCGAACACAAAGCCCTTGCTCTATTACCATCCCTATGTTCCCGCGCACGACAGAACGCCTATGTCGCGCGAACAGATCGAAAGCGGTGAAGTCGCATTTTGGAGATGTGAAAACGTCCTCTCCTGCGCATTCAAAATATGCGACTTCAGAAAGGCGAGACTTGCCCCGAAAGAGCGGTTCGACTCTTTGGTGTCATATATCGTAAAATTTCTCACAAACGAAACGATAGAGATAGATATCCCCGAAACAGTAAAGCACCGTGATGTGACAAATTTCGAGTGCGACCTCTCGGATTGTATCAAAAAAAGCCTCGCTTGGCTCGAACGTTATTTGATCGACGACGGTAATGGCGGCATCCTTGAGGGACTCAGCCACGAGATATTGCCCGACGGAACGCAGCTTCGCGCAAACAGTGTACGCACCGATTGCAGCGGTGAGGCGGCAGGAGCATTCTTCCTTTCCGGCGAAGCGGACCATAGAAGATATGCCGATAACCTCAGCGATTTTTGCTATGGGTCAATGATGATAAAGGGCACGATGTTCGACGGAATGCTACGTTGGACCGAGGAAGCGTGGGGCGTGTGTTATCAGGACGACGTCGCACGTGCATTGATCCCAACGCTGATCTCAGCAAAGCTCGGCATCACAGACAAACACGTTCCGTCCGTAACCCGTGCTCTCGAATTCTTGATGCGAACGACCGCAAAGGACGGATTGCGCACTCGCAGGACCGATAACCTTGTCTATTTGCAAAGCGGCACGGATATCGCATCGTTGTCCGAGGAGGAGCACGGATACCCTTGCTCGCATTACAATTCATATTACAGTGCCGCATTGATCCTTTGCTACCTCGTGACAGGCAGGGAGGATATGCTCGAAATGGGTGTTCGCGGACTTGAGACCTTGATGTCGCTCTATCCCGAAACGACGAGAGAGCAGAGCGAAACGAGTGAGCTTTGCCGCCTCGTGCTCCCGCTTTCCGTAATGTATATGGCTACAAAAAAGGAAGCTCACAAGGAAATGCTTGAACGAGTAGTAACGGATCTTGAGCGAATGGCGTACGGCGGAGCATATCGCGAGTGGGATACAGGCTATAAAGCAAACTGCTCGAAAAAGATCGACAGCGAATGCTCGCTTCTTGCGAAAAACGGCGATCCCGTCGCCGACCTGCTCTATTCTGTCAATTGGCTGCCTCTCGGCTTTGCCTTTGCATATGAAGCTACCCGTGATGAAAAATATAAGGCGAAATGGCATTCTGTCGCCGAGTTCTTCATCTGTTCACAAACTCTCAGCGAAAACGAGCTGATAGACGGCTCGTGGGCGAGAGGGTACGACCTTGACCGCAAGGAAAACTACGGCGTTCCGCACGACGTGGGTTGGGGACCTTGCAGCGTCGAAAGCGGGTGGACGGTCGCCGAAATAACGATGGGACTCGAGTATTTTAAATATATAGATTAAGGGAAAAATAATGACAAATAATAAAATGAAAATAGCATCTCGTTTTTCAAAAGCCGTTTGCTTTCTTTTGATCGTAATGCTTTTCATTCTGTCTTCTTGTATGCTGTCGATCGACACGAGTGATGACGCTTCGACGCCCTCTTCGATTTTTGAGTCGGGCGACGTGTCTTTACAAATAGATTCGGACGAAAGCGTAGATGAAAGCATAGATGAAAGCTCGGACGACGAGTCGAATGGCGAAGCGGTAATACCGCCCGAAGATTCCACCTTCGAGGTGCATTTCATCGACGTTGGACAAGCGGATGCGGCACTCGTTATTTGTGACGGCAAAACGATGCTCATCGACGGCGGCAATAAGGGTGATTCAAGTAAAATTTATACCTACCTAAAAAATCAGGGCGTAACTCACCTCGATTACATCGTCGGCACCCACGCTCACGAGGACCATATCGGCGGCATCCCGGGTGCGCTCAACCTCGTCAGCTCCGTCGGAAAGGTGTATTGCCCCGTGACAGAGTTTGACAGCAATGCGTTCGCAGACTTCAAAAAATATGTTGAGGCGAAAGGGAAGACCTTGACCGTTCCAACCGTCGGCGAAAAATTTATGCTCGGCAGCGCGGAGGTGCTGATAGTCGGTTGCGATCCCGCAGCGGAAGATCCGAATAACACCTCGATAGTCTTGAAAATAACCTATAAAGAAACGTCGTTCTTGTTCACAGGAGACGCCGAAGCTTCTGCGGAAGAAAAGATAGTAAACAGCGGCTATGACCTCAGCGCAACCGTTTTGAAGGTCGGGCACCACGGCGCAGATACGTCGACCTCCTATCGTTTCCTGCGTGAGATACTCCCCGAAATAGCGATAATATCGGTCGGGAAAGATAATTCCTACGGCCATCCGACAGAAAAAACACTCTCTATCCTCGAGGATGCCGACGCAAAGATATACAGAACGGACCTTTCGGGAGATCTGATCGTGAAAAGCGACGGCGAAAACGTGAGCGTGACAACGTCGAAAAACGAACAGACGGAAAACGACACGAGCTCCTCTTTACCTTCCGAGCCGACCGAGAAATACGATTACGTGCTTAACAAAAACACAAAAAAGTTCCACTACCCATCCTGTAATAGCGTTGCGAGTATGAGCGAAGCCAACAGGGAATTCTATAACGGGACTCGTGACGAGCTGATCGCCGAGGGATATAAGCCTTGCGGAAACTGTCATCCATAAAAAATAAGATCGACCTTCATTTTTCGAAAGTCGATCTTTTTGTATATGTTTGGTGTTATTATTTGAAAGCATCCTCGAGAAATCTTATCGATTCATCGTGCCATTTTGAATAGTCGGCATAAACCGCGCCGAGCCCAAGTCCGTGAGTTCCGTCGGTATATTCCTTGATAACAACGTTCTTTCCCGCAGCCTCAAGCGCGTCGGCAAGAGCAATGGAGTTTTTCTTGTAATCAACGAACGTGTCCTTGTTTGTGTATGCAATAAACGTGTCTGGCATGGAATTTATATCGTTATAATATGAATATTTGTCAATTAGATTTTTGTTGCCCTTGTTTTCGCCCAAAAAGATCTCCGGCATCGAGCTGTTGCCCGCACCCATAAACGTTCCGTCACCAAGCGTCGTTACGGCATAAAGGAGCATACAAGCGTTAGGCCTCGAGCTTTCAAGCGATATCTCGTCGTCGATCGAGTGATCGGAATCGTGTTGACAGGTCATAACGGCAAGGTGACCGCCTGCCGAAAAGCCGATAACGGCGATCTTGTCGTCGTCGATCCCGAACGCCTCTGAATAATAGCGAACGTATTGGATCGCGCGGGTAGCATCCGATAGGATCGCATCACCCTCATACGGCTTGTATCTGTAATGTACCACGAATGCGGAGATGCCCTTTGCATTGTAGCCTTCTGCTACCATCGAGCCCTCCTCCTTGTCTGTGCGCTGGAAATATCCTCCGCCGGGGAAGATCACGACACAGCTCCTCGAGCCTTCGACGAGATAAGGCACGATAACGGGCACAGTCTCGTCCATAGCGTACGGCACGTTGCCTTCTTCCCAAATCGGAAGCTCCTTGTGAGCATTAAGCTCGTCTGCCGTGAATGGCAATTTTATCTCTTCATCCATCGATTGCTCCTCGGATATCTCGCTTGATGTCTCGGGGGCGTTGCTTTCGGTGCTTTGCGCATCGCATCCCGCCAATACACCCATAAAAAGCATCAAGCTTATCACCAAACAAATAATTCTAAGAGTTTTCATATACATCTCCTTTAATCGACCTCAACACCGATCGCGATCATCTCGTTGCGATATTCCTCATAACGCTTTTCGATCATCTCTTTGCTGAAATATTGTTGCGGACAAACGCCCTTAACTCGCTTGAACGCCTTCGAGAATGATTGCGGAGAGGAAAACCCGAGAAGCTGCGAAACGGAGGTTATCGTCTGCTTCTTCGTCTCAATGAGCGAGATGCTCTCCTCGATCTTCTTTTGGCATAGGTATTGCTGAAGAGTCATACCCATCCTGCTTTTGAAAACGTGTGAGAGATAGCAGGAGCTGTAGCCGAGCGTTTTCGAAAGCTCGCCGATATTCTTGATATCCTTCGCGTTTCCGTCGATGTACAGCAAAATACTGTAAAGCGACAGCCCAACGTAATTGACCTTGTCGTCAACGAGGTAACGTATGTTTTTCGTATAAGTAAATGCACGGTAAACGAGAGTGAGCAGTTGAATAAGATAGCTCTCGATCATCGTTTGGAAGCAAGCCGCGCTGCTGTAGTATTCGTCAAGGCATTTGTGGAATAACGTCATGATCTCCGACGAGCCCTTGAGAATGTTAGCGGGCGAGTTGTTGTAGAAGCAGCGAAGCATCGTGACGTCCTCGCCGAGCGCAGTCTCATCGATATCAAAGCCGATAAAAAGATACCTGAGCTTCGATGATGCCACGACCTTGTGCATCGATCCCCTCGGAGTCAAAAACAGATCCCCCGCCTCAACGACAAACTCCTGACCGTTGATCGCGTGAGTACCCTCGCCTGAGACGATATACGTTATCTCAAAGCACCATTGTCTGTGCGGTTCAACAACGTATCCGGGCTCATAGCATACCTCACCCATCTGATGCAGATAAACGTTTCCGTATTTTATCGGATCGTTAGAAAAGATCTTTTCAAATTCAAACGTCTTGCCAACCTTTACGGGAGATTCCATAAAAAACACCTTTCATCATTTTCTTTGAAAATATTATAACATATACGATGTCAAAAAACAATCACACTTCTCAAAAATGTGCCCCAATTTTAATGCAGATAGCAAATTGGGATAAGTTCCAAAAAAAATAGGGATATTGTAAAAAGGTAATAACGATATTATAATTAAACTAAGAAAAAATTCATTAAGCGGAGCATACCGCTGCTTTGCTTAGAAGGGATGGACAATTATGCAAAAATTAACTGTAGCGATAGCATTGATGTTGCTCCTTTCCGTGCTTTTGACAATGGTCGCGTGTGATAACGGAACGACCGAAACGAGCAAGGAACAAAATGTCAGCACCGATGCATCAACAGATACATCAACGTCTGATGATGAGTCGAGATACGTTGCCAACGTTCCCACAACGGGATTCGAGGGCGAAACGTTGACATTTATGATCAGAGACCAAGAACATGGTGTATTCCAAACTTGGGACTTCCAATCCGAAGAGTTTAATGAAGAAGTAATCAACGACGCTCTTGATGCAAGAAACGGCTATATCGAGGATACCTTCGACGTTACTCTTGAGGCGCTCCAGGTCGGTGGTGAAAGAAACTACGGAACTATGTACGATAAGATCGACCTCGCCGCTAATGCGGGAACAGAGGACTTTGACGTTGCGTACGCCGCTTTATATGATATGGTCAAGCTTGCGGGTAACCAAGCGCTCTACGACGTAAACGAGATCGAGCATATCGACACAACACAGCCTTGGTGGAGCCAAACTGCCCTCAAGGAGATCACGATCGCAAACCGTTGCTTCGGACTTATCGGATCTATCTCCGTTCAGATCAACGAAACGGTACAAGGCGTTCTTTTCAACAAGCAAATGTTCAAGGATAACGAATTCGGCGATCCCTATCAGCTCGTAAAAGAGGATAAATGGTTTATGGATACGATGTTCAGCTTCGCGAAGGACATCTATGCAGACACAGGCGACCTCAACGGTCAGATCGATATCAAGGATACCTTTGGTATCGGCGGTCAAAACGACACGATCTATAACTACTTCTACGGTTCAAACGGCAGAACCGCACTTCTTGACAACGACGGTGTCCCGACGATCACCCTCGACAGCGAGGCGAACGTAACGAAGCTTTCCTATCTCATCGAGAAGATCAGAGATAAAGAAGTATTTATGAACGCGAACGATTACTTCAACGTTCCCGGCTATACGAGCAGCCCGTCCGAGTATATCGTTAATGCTTTTGCAGAGGGCAGAATGCTCTTCTATTGCGAAGGACTCTTGCACGTTAACACGTTCAGAAACTACGATATCGATTTCGGTGTACTTCCCGTGCCGAAATATGACGCAAACCAAGAAAATTACTCTCACCTCATCGGTGCTTGGGGCGCTACGTGCGTAGTATTCCCGATCCACCTCGACGACGAAAGACTCGAGCTTGCAGGTGCGATAGTAGAGGCTATGTCTGCTGAATCTATGAACACTCTCGTCCCCGCATACTACGAAAAATTGCTCAAAAAACGTGATACCCGTGATGAAGAAGGCGAAGCTATGCTCGACATCATCTTCAATACCATCTCCATCGACGCAGGACTAACTTTCAACTGGGGCTCTATCAAAACAGTATTCACGTCGATGATCTCCCAAGGTCCCGACTCCTTTGCTTCCAACTATGATAAGGTCGAATCGTCTGTCAAGGCCGAAATGGACACTACGGTGGAAACGTTCCAGAATATTCCGCATAACTATTGATTATTGATGTAAAGCTTTAAAACACTCCATATTTTTGGAGTGTTTTAAAGTATCATTTGAAAGGCAAAATAATGAAAAAACTATTGATCCTGACAGCCTTGCTTCTTTGTCTGACGCTCGTAGGGTGTGGCCCGAACGGTGAACAAAGCAACTCGGCAGAATCCAACACAGGAAATGATAACACAGTGAACAGTACGTATTCCTTTAAAACAATTGAAGAAATGAGATCATTTGTGCCGAGCGGTGAAGATGATATATTCAATTTGCTTGGCTACTATAACGCAGGCGATATCGCCATCGGTCAATTCTATTGGGATGCCGATTGCGAGGACGCAGACAACGGCGGAACCGTGATCAAGGCGACCGATTCCGAAAAGGGCAGATATATCAGGCTCAGAGTGTCCAACGTCAGCAATCCCGCTTGGTTCGGAGCAATAGCAGACGACAAAAATGACGATTCCGATGCGATCCAAAAAGCACTCGCCGAGCTTCAAAACGGCGGAACACTCGCCATCGAGCCGGGCAATTACCTCATCTCAAAGCCCATCGAGCTCAAAACAAGCGGTATACGTATCACGGGTATCGGCAGCGTTACCTTGACCGTGACCGACAAATCGGATGGCGCGATCGTGATCGACGGCGCAAGTAACGTCGGCGTGTACGATATCAATATCATCGGAAACGGAAAAGCAGACAGCGGCATTCTCGTTAAGGGTGAATGTAAAAACATATCGATGAAAACCATCTCGATAGCACAATTTGCCAAAGTCGGTCTGAATATCAGCGGAAACGTCAGCGGCGGTATCTATGAAGAGATCAACGTGGTATCCGCGAAGCCCTCGTCTGTCGGACTATCCGTCAGCGGCGGTGCGAACGATATAGTGTTCACGGCTTGTACGTTCGATATGCTCAACGCATCAAAATGTGTTGCGGGTGAATTCAAATATACCCACGACCTCACGTTCCAAAACTGCACGTTCACAACGAAATCGATCGAATCGAGCGGAACAGTATTCGTTGGCGGTGAAAAGGACGGCTACCCGAAGGCAGTCGGATTCTATGGCTGTGACGTAATAAATGCAGTAGTAAACGAAGACGATGGCACCATCGGAAAGATCCACTTCTTCGGATTTATGACACATAGCGGTCAATCAGTACCGAAGCACGAAAAAATATATGGATCTACCGACGACGGTACGTTTTTCGGAATTAGTTAAGGAGGCGAAACGATGAAAAAATTATTAGTAATACTTTTCGCCTTGATATTGACATTGGGCTTGATGGTGAGCTGCGGTAACGGTGATACCAACACCGAAAGCAGCACTTCTTCCACAGAAAACGGCGGTAACGAAATGAATAGTGTTTCAACGCATGTTGTAAAATTAGTGCCCGATCTGAAGGGCTTCAAGGATGCAAAGGACGGCGATATCGTCATCGTAAAGGGATATCATAGCCTTAACGACGCAGGCGCAGGCAGATTCGTGTATTATAGCGAATATGAAGGCGAAGCAGACGGCGGAACGGTGATCGAAGCTAACGACGGCGGAAAATTCGTCCGTGTTTGCTCGCCGACCGAAAGACACGTCGCTTGGTTCGGCGCAAAGGCAGGCGACCAAGGTGATGACCTTGCCGCTATCAAAGCAGCAATAAATAGCCTCAAAAACGGCGGAACAGTCCATTTTTCAGGCGGAAAATATATGATCAGCGAAACCCTCACGATCGACAGCAGCTCAAACAACGTTAAGCTCGTCGGTAAAGGCGGCTGGAATTCTACCGCGATCCATGCCTCAACTGCCTTGGATACGATGGTCCACGTAAAAGGCGTCGACGGATTGACGATCGACGGAATATTGTTCTATGGTGAGCTGAAAACAAAAAATACAATTATACTTGAATCAATAACAAATTCAGTAATTAAAAACTCAAGAGTTTTCCAATTCACAGAATACGGCTTCAAGCTCATCGCAGGCGAGCTCGGTCCTTCGGCCAACAATACATTTGACCAGCTCAATGCAATAACCACCCACGCTGAAAACCCCATCTATTGCTTCTATATCGGTGGCGATCAAGCAACGGGTAACGTGGTTGAAAACTGTACGTTCTCGACCTGCCGCTTCGACCACCACCAAACACCGAACTCCGTTTCGGTAACGCTTGCATACGCACAAAAGATCAGCTTCTATCGTTGCCATTTCGCAGGATACAGCGATCAGTCAAAGGGACTTTGCTTGGATGCGCTCAACAATAACGGCTATCCGAAGGCAATAAATATCTATGACTGCTCCGTCAATAACGTTCTTATAAAGGAAGACGGCGACGGCAAGATCGGTAACATAATGATGTTCGGTCACGGTACGTACGACAACGAGGAGATCCCCGTTCACGATAACATCCGTGTTATCACCGACGAGGGCACACTCGCAGGATACCTCGTTGGCGGCGGCGCAAGCGGACTCCCGAAAAAGACCGCTAACTTCGAGACCAATACAAACGGTGAATTCGTTCACCACAATATGAAGGCAGGAACGAAGAGCATCGGTATCCGCTTCAATAACGGCGGCACGTTTACGGGCGGAACGGTAAGACTTGCGACCTACGGCGGCGGCACAGGCTGTCAACTCAAGCTTTCCGTGTATAAATGGGATACTGATTTTGATACAACGATAAAGGGCGAAGAGCTCAGAACGTGTATCTTGAAGGACTTTGCCGATAACTCAATGGTAGATTTTGAGTTTGACGAGCCGCTTGAAGCAGGCGAATATCTCGTGCTTCTCCACGAGGGTAAAGCAGACGGATATGGTGTTGCGGTCTGGACAAAGAACGCGGGCCAAGGCATAAAGACGTATAAAGACGGCAAAGAGGCGAGCCTCGGCGTTGTCGGTATGTTCTACGTTGAGTAAGAAAGGATGAGATCTATGAAAAACAATAAAACAAAAATCGCTGCCTTTCTTGCGTTGGTAATGCTTCTCGGAGCAGTGTTTGCGGCATTTGCCGTAGATACGTCGAGCACAGATACCGAATCAAAGAACGAGGAAAAGCCGAAGATGAGATCATACGTTGTTGAAAATATCGCGGAAATGACCGCACTCGAAATAGAAGAACAAAACGCCTCCGTGCTCGTAAAGGGCTACTATACCGCAGGCGACGGTGGCGGCGGAATGTTCTATTGGGAGAAAAACTCAAGAGCGATCGAAAACGGCGGAACGGCATTCAGAAACGATGCAGGCACGTCGGGCAGATTCGTTCGCTTGTATGATCTTGAAACCATCAACGTAAAATGGTTCGGCGCAAAGGGCGACGGACAAAACGACGATACACAAGCATTTATCGAGGCACTCAAAATATTGCCCAACCTCGGCGGAATGGTCATCGTTCCCAACGGAACGTATAATATCAGCAAAACGATAACGGTCGGTGACGGTAACTTCGGTTCACAAAGCTCCAACCGTAACGGAATTCACATCGTCGGCGACGGAAACGCAGTTCTTCGCGCGACAGAAGCGCTCGATAATATGATCGAGGTAAAAGGATCTATCAAGGACTTCTTGCTCAGCGGTGTTACCGTTGATTGCGCGGGAAAAGCGAAGACCGGTGTTACTATGACCGCGTTTATCGGCTGTGCAATAAGAAGCTCGAGTATTATCAACTTCACGAAAACAGGTCTCGTTTTAATGGGCGGCTTTGCTCCCACGGGTAACTATAATATATATAACCAATTCGAAAACCTGAACGTTTTCTCCGCTGAAGACGGCGCGATAGGTATGCTTTGCGACGGTGACTACGTTGCGATCAACGATACCTGGCTCACAACGATGACAAATTGCAGCTTCGTAACGACGGGCAAGGACTCCATCGGTGTCCACTACAGATTCATTGACTCCATCTCGCTTTATCAATGTACTTACAGCGGAACGAAATACGGAATACTTTTCGATGCTGTCGGCAATAACGACTTCCCGTGCGGAATGGCATATTACGATTGCTCTGTATCAAGTATGGGCGTTTTGGAAAGTGAAGACGACCACATAAGAAAGCATTGGTTCTATGGCTTCAGAACCGGCAACGGCGAACAGATCCCCGAGGATCAAAGACTCTTCGGTATCACCGACGAGGGCAAGACCTTCAATATGGGCTCGATCTATTGATCCATCCAAAATTTCAGGCAGACTCTTTTGAGTCTGCCTTTTTTTGCCAAAAAACGATAAATTGTGTAGACTTTTGCTGCTCTCACAATATATAGGGATTGAAAAAAATAAAAAAATATTATATAATATATGTGTATGTCATTGAAAAGGAAGTGAGTACAACGGAAAAGAAGTACTTATTTATAGTCAATCCCGCAGCAGGCAAAAAAGACAGAAGCGCAATGCTCCATGCACTGATAGAAAAAGAAATGGCAGAGCTTGGGATAACGGAATATGATATCCATACAACGACAAACGCGGGAGACGCAACAGAGTTCACGAGAAGGTATCTCGAAAACAACAACGATCGATCTGTCAACGTCTATTCCTGCGGCGGCGACGGAACGCTCAACGAGACCGTCAACGGTGTCTTCGGCTTCGAGAATGCCGCCGTCGGCGTGATCCCCGTAGGCTCAGGCAACGATTTTATAAGATCGTTTCCCGAATATGAGGAAAAGGACTTTTTGAGCTTGAAGCGTATGATCCTCGGTGAAACGAAGACCATCGACGCGATAAAGTCGTGCGGACGAGTCAGCATCAATATTATGTCCGTCGGATTTGACGCCGCAACAACGAAGGGAATGGCAAAATATAAGAAGCTGCCGCTCGTGTCGGGCTCGCTCGCTTATGACCTCTCGCTTGTAAAATGCTTGTTCACGTCAAGACGAAACAGATATTCCTATGAGATCGACGGAATTCCCGTGCCCGAAAAAGAGGGCGACTACCTTTTCACAATAATGGCAAACGGAAAATGGTACGGTGGTGGCTTTAACGCCGCACCAAACGCAGAATTTGATGACGGAAATATCGAGCTGATAACGATAAAAACAGTTTCTATCCCGACATTGATGAAGCTCGTCGGACTTTTCAGAAGGGGAGAGCATATGGGATGGAAGGACCTCGTCTATTCAACGAAATGCAGATCTGTAAAAATAATCACGAAGGATAAGATCGACCTCAACCTCGACGGCGAGATAATCGAGGTGAAGGATCCCCTGGTCGAGATCGCACCGTCATCGGTGAAGATCATCCTGCCGAAGAAATAAAACCGATAAATGATACATAGAATATAAGGGGGAGGAAAAAGTGTATGAGAATTCTTGAAAACGAATCGATGGCAATATATAGCTCATTTCGTATAGGCGGAAACGCAAAAAGGGTATGCTTCCCCGAAACGAGAGAAGAGCTCGTGTCGTTGATAAGGGAGCTGAGAATGAACGGCGAGAAATATGCCGTCTTTGGAAATTGCTCGAACGTATTGTTCCCCGACGAGGGATATGACGGCACCTTGATCTTGACGACCGACCTTGTCGACGTGCTCGTATATGGAAACGTGATCGTTGCCGATTGCGGTGCAACGATGAATAAATTGTCGATCGTCGCATCACGAAATTCGCTGAAGGGGATGGAATGCCTCTATGGTATCCCCGGGACCGTCGGCGGCGGAATAGCGATGAATGCGGGAGCGTACGGCGGAACGATCTCCGACTATATTATAGGCGTGAGCGTGCTCACCGACGAAGGCGAGATAAAGGAGCTTTCGAAGGAGGATATGGAGTTCGAATACCGTAACACCGTCGTGCTCAAAAAAGGGTATATCGTCCTCGGCGGAAGGTTTATGCTCGAGGAGGGCAACGAGGAAGAGATACGTCAGCTGATGGATAAAAATATGAATAGCCGAAAAACAAAGCAACCGCTCTCATACCCAAGTGCAGGCAGCTTCTTCAAGCGTCCCGAGGGTTATTTTGCGGGCGCATTGATAGAGGGTGCAGGACTCAAGGGATACCGCATCGGCGGTGCACAGGTGTCTGAATTGCACGCAGGATTTATAATCAACGTCGGAGACGCAACGGCAAAGGACGTAAAAAGACTCTCCGAATACGTCGTGCGCCACGTTAAGAAGGAATTCGGCGTAACGCTCGAGCGTGAAGTGAGATTTTTCGGAATAGATTAAAAGGGTGAAAAAATTGTCCTATTCAATTGAATTAAAGGAACGATTGTGTGAGATAAAAGAAAAAAACGTCTGCTGTCACAATGCGTTTCTCTATGGAATATATACCTCCTCGATGAAAAACGGGAAAATGACGTTCGGAAGCGAAGCGATCGCAAAAATCGTCAATTCTCGCTTCGCGGAGATCTTTGGGCTCGAGCTTGAACTCGAAAAGAAGCCAAAGAAATGTGCCTTGAAAACAGAAAACACCGACCTTTTGGAGAAAGAATACGGCTTTCCCTGCGACGGATTGAATTTTGGTGTCGCAAAATGTGAAGGCTGCCTGAGCGCATTCGTGCGCGGCGTGTTCGTCGGATGTGGTACGATGAACGATCCGAAGGGCTCGAATCACCTCGAATTTGTAATAGAAGAGCCGCTCGCCGACGAGCTTTTGGCGTTGCTTGAGGATGAAGCGGTGGCGATGAAAAAGACGGTGAGAAACGGAAAAACTCTCTTGTATTGCAAATCGGGTGAGGTCATCCAAGACCTGTTGACGTATCTCGGCGCAATGAAGGACACGCTCGATATGATGGAGGCGCGAATAACGAAGGAGCAGATGCAGTATGCATCAAGGCTCAGCAACTTTGATTATGCAAACATAAAAAAAGCAACCGTTGCCGCATCCAACCACATCGAAGCAATAAAAATACTCGACTCCGAGGGCGTTTTGATGCGCCTATCCCCCGAGCTTATCGAGACGGCAAAGCTGAGACTCGTTTATCCGGATGCAACGCTTGAGGAGCTGAGACAAAAGATCGAGCCTCCGATCAGCAAATCGGGACTCAACCATCGCCTGAAAAAGCTCGTTGAGGAAGCCGAGGCGATAACGGGACGTGAAACAAGGAAGTAAAAATCGACTGAATATATACTATCCCAACTCGAAAGGAAAAATGATCGATGAAAGTATTAAAAAAGAAAGCGAGAAGCGGAATTTTCCGCCGTGACAGAATTGATAAAAGAACGATGGCAGTTTGCGCCGCTCTTGTGGTTGCGTTGACTATAACCATCTTCGTTGCGGCGGCGTATGATCCGACAAGCGATCCGTTTGTGACGCTCAGCTACATAAATAATACTTTGAAAACACAGCTTGATGAGGAATATCTTCAAAAAATGGGCTACAACTCATATTCCGAGCTGAAGAACGCAATTAAGGCAGGTGTCTCGATCGATACGAATGCGATCGTTGAAAATGCAAAAAGCGGTTTTTTGAGTGAGCTTGGTTATTCGAGCTGGTCAAAGCTGAAAAACGATATCACCGCAGGTGTCAGCGACAGTGACCGCAAATCACTCAATTCATATATCCAAAACAACTTTCTCGAAAAGCTCGGCTTTGACTCCGCGAGTGAATTGAAGTCCGAGATAGAAGCAGGCAAGGAGCTCACCCAAGACCAAAAGGACGAGGTGGGCGCAGAAGCGATCTCGAAGCTTTTGAGCGAGCTCGGATATGAAAGCGTTGAGGAACTCAAAAACGCGCTGTCCGTCGACCACGATGCCAATATCGAATTTGCAGCAAACAAAGCCATAGATCAGCTTTGCACCGCATTCGGATATGGAAGCTTAGATGAGCTCACGGCAGCGCTCAAAAACGACGATTCACACATCTACCGCAAGGTGACCTTCAAGCGCGGCGACGTAATAACGGCAGTATCTCAATGTGAGGTCGTTGTTAAAGACGGATATTGCGCATTCGAAAGCTACCTCGGAAGCGGAACGAATATGACTCTCGGAAACGTTCCGAACGACGGCGAGATAATGAATGAAAACACATATCTGCTCCTTGAAGGAGGAAGCAGACTCATCGTTGTAGGCGGCAACCTCACCGTGATGATAAGAGGCACGTATAACGTGACACAGGTGAACGCCGAATGAAAAGAAGAACGAAGCAGATCCTGATCTTCGTCGCAATGATAACGCTCGTGATGACGCTTTTGAGCTCATCGGCGGGAGCTGCGGCAGAGGATCCGTCCACCCAAAAGATCCGCGTTGGGCTGTGCTACGGAAGTAATTCTACCTCGAATTACACGCTGACGACAAAAAGCGGCGGCTTTGAATACGGCTACTCAACGGGAAAAGAGTTCGTGCTCGAGGGTGAAACGAGCGCGTCCACGATAAAAATATCGTCGAGCGGAAACCAAAAGCTCTCGCTTATGAACGGCGACGGCGAAACGATAACGACCTTCACCAACCAAAGCGGCAAAAATTTTGCCGTCCGTCCGAAAAATGACGGCTTGACATACGTCAAATCCCCCTCGAAATCCGATCTCAACTACGATTACTACGGATATATGGAGTTTATGCATAACAGCTCTACGAGTACGGCGATGAAGCTCATCAACGTGATCGATTTTGAGCTTTATTGCAAATGCGTGCTTCCGTGTGAGCTCAGCGCATCCTACCCGATGGAAGCACTCAAGGCACTCTCGGTGTGTATACGAACACTCGCTACCGCCGATTATACCCAAGACAGACACGGTAACAATATCGGCTTCAACGTATGTAACACCACCGATTGCCAAGCATATTACGGCAACTCACGCCGTGAGGTCGAAAAGAACAGATTGATCACCGATGCCGCAGTTGATGCGACGCGTGGACAAGTAATGATCTATACAGGCTCGGGCTCTGAGCACGGAAAAACGATCCAATCGATCTATTTTTCATCTTCGGGCGGTTCGACCGTCAGCGCGAGCGCACAGTGGGGCGGAAGCTCAATGCCGTATTGCGTTGCTGTCCGAGTCCCCGAGGAAACAAGCTATCCCGTATGGGGCGCGACCGTCACGCTTGAGGATATCTATAATTTAACAAAATCGAGCGATTTCAACTCGTCTACCTCGTGGAAAAAGGCGATATATTCGCTCGGCGAAATAAAATCGATGGAGATAGTCTCCGCCGAGGAAAACAGTGACCACGTCTATAAGCTTCGTCTTACCGACGTTGACGGAAACTCCTATACGATAACGAGAGGCGACAGAGTGTATTTCTTTATGCACCGACTCGTTAAAGGACAAACGAAGAATATCTCCTCAACAAACTTCACCTTGACCGCGCTCGATCCATATTCAACGAATATCGGTGTTATCACCGCAGAGGGCGAGCAGATCATCTCGTCCGCTGAGCAGGTCAGCGTATTAACGGGAAGCGGTGAGGAGGCGTATAGCCTCGGCACCTCGACCACAGTGCTGACCGCAAACGGAAAACAGGACGTTTCCCTGACCTCCAGCTCGGGCTACCGCATCAGCGGAAAAGGATATAGCCACGGTGTCGGGCTCAGCCAAAAGGGTGCGAGCGATATGGCGAAAAACTACGGATATGATTATGAGACCATACTCCATAAATTCTATACCGACGTTGCAATAACGAGTCTCGAGGAGCTTGAGCTTATCCTCCCGATAAACTATTGACCTAAATATAAAAACGGTGCATCAGCCTTTTGCGATGCACCGACTTTTTTTATTTTTTGCAATTCAATATAAGCTCATCAAATATCCTTTGGTGATATTCGTCGATCTCACATATCCTCTCCGGATGCCATTGATATCCTCTGATGTATTGGTCTCCCGTGTAGTACACTGCCTCAATAACACCGTCGTCTGCCGTAGCCACTACCTCAAGCCCATCACCGAGCACTTTGATAGCTTGATGGTGAAAGCTGTTCGCTCTTATCCTGCCGACACCCATCATATCGTGTAAAAACGAGCCTTCCTTGACGTTGACAAAGTGAGAGTGAGCGAATTTCGGCTCGGCTTGTGTGTGTATTATTTCGCGGCTCAGTTGGGAAGGAATATCCTGCCAAAGAGTACCGCCCAATGCAACGTTAATGAATTGACACCCTCTGCAGATAGCAAGAAGCGGCTTTTTCGCCTTTACTATCTCATCAAAAAGCCGAAGCTCAAGCTCGTCGCGAAGCAGCTCCGCTCTTCCGCATTCCGCGACCGCCTCCTCACCGTACCGCTCAGGCGCAATATCTGCACCTCCCGAGAAAACGAAGCCGTCGCAGACGTCAACGATACTTTTTATCGTTTCGTCGTTCTCGCAATACGGAATAATAACGGGAACTCCGCCCGATCGCTCGACTGCGGTCATATATGCACCGGGTGTGCTTAGCGAACGGTCGTCAGCAGTATCGATCGTGATCCCAATAATAGCCTTCATCTTTCTCAACCTCTCTTGCAATGCTTAACACAGTATAACATATAATATCCCACCTTTCAAGTGAAAAGCTCTCCAAAGCTCGTCAAATTTCCTGCAAAAATCGAAAAATTGAGCTTGTTTGTTATTTGTTCTTGATTTGTGGGTGAAATTAGTGTATAATGGACATAAATATACGAAGGAGGCGACCGCTTTGGTTCTTAACGAAGATAAAAAAACAGAATTCGTCAATTCGCTTGAGAACGGAAGAAGCGTCCATGCCTATATCGTGGAAGGCGCAGAAGGAAGCGGAAAAGAGGATTTTGCAAAATTTTGTGCCGCTGTCCTCGTTTGCACGGGCGATAATAAGCCCTGCGGCAAATGCCCGAGCTGTAAAAAGATCGCCGGTGGCGGTCACCCCGATATCGCTGTCATCGAGCCTCCAAAGGATAGAAAAACAATATCCGTCGACGAGGTCCGTCGCTTGCGCCGAGATACCGCAGTTTTGCCAAACGAGGGCGGAAGAAAGGTGTATATAATAAAAAAAGGCGAGCTTTTGACCGACCAAGTCCAAAATGCAATGCTGAAAATGATCGAGGAGCCGCCGAGCTTTGTGACGTTCTTTATCTTGACCTCAAAGCGCGAAGCGTTGCTTGCGACGATACGTTCACGTTGCCAAACGGTCAGATTGAACGCGATGAACGAGCGCGACATACTCGAGCATCTGAAAACGGAATACCCGAAGCTCGACGTCGAGACTCTCGAAAGCGCCGCTTCTCGATGCGGTGGAAGAATAGGAAGAGCGGTCGAGCTGCTCGGAAAAGAAAACAAGGAGATGCACGACGTTGTGCTGAAGCTTTTGGATGCGTTGATCTTGCCGACGGGAAGCAGATTTGAGCTCGATACTTATCTGCTCGGCTTGAAATATAAAAGGGAAACCTATTGCGCCCTTTTCGACGAAGCTCTCCTTGCGCTTCGTGACCTTCTTCTCCAAAAATGCGGCTCGAGGATCGAAAGATTGTTTTTTGAGCCTGAAGAAATGAAAAAATACGTCCGACTCTGCTCGAAGGAATCGCTTGTAAGATTCATTCGTACCGTCGAGGACGTTCGCGACAAGATCGATAAAAACGTGAATCTTAATGCTGCGTTGACACATCTGACGCTTGAGCTGTGGAACGCAAAATAGAAAGGTAAAATTATATGACTAATAAAACGGAAATGATCGAAATAGTTACCGAAGAGCCGAAGGAGGAAATGACCGAGATAGTCGGTGTTCGCTTCAAAGCGGCAGGAAAAATATATTATTTCGCACCGAACGGATTCGTGGTCAACGACGGTGATAACGTCATCGTAGAGACCGTGCGTGGCGTGGAATTCGGATTCGTTGCGATAGCAAATAAAATGATCCCAACTCGTGAGCTTTTCTCACCGCTGAAGCCGATCCAACGCATCGCAACGGCAGAGGATAAGAAGCATCACGAAGACAACAAGATCGCCGAGGAAAAGGCGAAGACGGTATGGCTTGAAAAGGTCAAAGCGAACGGACTTCAAATGCAACTGATCGACGTTGAGTATACCTTCGACAACGCGAAGCTGATCTTTTATTTCACCGCCGACGGAAGAGTCGATTTCCGCGACCTCGTAAAAGACCTCGCATCCGTGTTCCACACAAGGATCGAGCTTCGACAGATCGGCGTTCGCGACGAAGCAAAGCTCATCGGAGGCATCGGTGTCTGTGGCAGACCGATCTGCTGTAAATCCTTCCTCAACGATTTCGTTCAGGTCTCAATAAAAATGGCAAAGGAACAAAACCTTTCGCTTTCCTCCTCGAAGATCTCGGGAACCTGCGGCAGACTTATGTGTTGCCTCAGATATGAGCACGACACGTACGAGCGTGAATATGCGAACTTCCCGAAGGTCGATTCGATAATCGAAACACCGCAAGGAAAATGTATCGTTGTGGAAAGTAACTTCCTCAACGGAAAGATCAAGGCCACCGTTATGGGCGACAAAACGGGCGCGATAAAGGTGTTCACCAATAAAGAGGTAAAGGTCGTCGGTTACCTGAAAAAGAAGGAAATTATCGACGAAGAGCTCAAGCAGCTTGAAGAATCTTGATCTGACAGATCGATAGTCCCGGTGTATATTATTTAGTCGTCGTAATGTCGACGGTATGGAGAAAGATATGGTATTCTCATCGTTAATATTCATTTTTTTGTTTTTGGCTGTGAATCTGCTCGTCTATTTCACCGTGCCGAAAAAATTGCGCAACCTCGTGCTTTTGATAACGAGCCTCGCCTTCTATGGATGGGGTGAGCCGTTATACATCGCCTTGATGCTGTTCTCAATAGGAACGGCATACATATTCGGCTATTTCGTCGGAAAATACAGAGAGACCGATAAAAAGAAAGCAAGAGTATATCTTGTCATTTCATCACTTTTGAATTTGGCGTCACTACTGTTTTTCAAATATTATAACTTTTTTGCATCGAACCTTGGTTTTTCACAAATAGAGAAGATCGACCTGCCTTATTGGTTGATGGCACTGATATTTATCTTGGTGCTCGATATGATAGTTGTCGCAAGCGTTTGCTTCTCTTCGATGAAGAAGAATTCAAAGCTGATCACTTCCGTCGTTCTCGGAATTGTCGGCATCGCCTCGGCGATCGCACTCCCAATGATGAGCGGCGGTGTCCTCGGGAAGATCTATGAGTTGAAATTCACCCTTCCGATAGGAATCTCGTTCTATACCTTCCAGATAATGTCCTACACGTTCGACGTGTATCGCGGTGATGGAAGCGTTCAAAAGCGTGTCATTCCCTTCGCGGCATACGTCACGCTGTTCCCGCAGCTTATCGCAGGCCCCATCGTAAGATATAAGGACGTCGACGATCAGCTGACGTACAGAGAGCATAATATCGATAAATTTGCCCACGGTGTAAGAACGTTTTGCGCAGGTATGATGAAAAAGGTCATCCTCGCCGATGGAATGGCTGCCTTCTTCAAATACCTCGGCGATATCGCAGAGTTTGAAAACACAACGCTCGGCGCTTGGCTCATCGTAATATCATATACCTTCCAGATCTATTTCGACTTCTCGGGATATTCGGATATGGCGATCGGTCTCGGAAGAATGTTCGGCTTCGAATTCCTCGAAAACTTCAACTACCCCTATATCTCAAGATCGATAACAGACTTCTGGAGAAGATGGCATATGTCGCTCTCCACGTGGTTCAAGGATTACGTCTATATCCCGCTCGGCGGCAACAGAAAAGGACTTCCTCGCCAATTCTTCAACATCGCAGTCGTATGGTTCGTGACAGGCTTCTGGCACGGAGCAAGCTGGAACTATATCCTCTGGGGAGTTTATTTCGGCGTTATCTTGATCGTCGAAAAGCTGTTCCTTTTGAAATGGCTCAAGAATGCCCCGAAGGTGTTGTCCCACCTCTATGCGATCGTTTTGATCCTCGTCGGTTGGCTGATCTTCGCGTTCCCCGATATGAACGAGGGTATGTCGGTCTTGAAAGCAATGTTCGGTGTCGGAGTTGATAGCTTTGCAACGAGCGGCGTCGTCTACGATATGCTTCGTTACCTGCCGTTGATGCTGATATGTATCGTCGGAGCAACACCGCTTCCGAAAAAGATATATAAAAGCCTCACCGAAAAATATGCAATAGCTCGTTACCTCGTCCCCGTGGGTGTGGCGGCGTCGATACTTATATGCACCGCATATATGGTCGATTCGTCCTTTAGCCCGTTTTTGTACTTTATATTCTGATAGGAGGCGGAAAAATGAAAAATATAAAAAAAGAAAACCTGATAACTGTTTCCGTCTTCGTGATAATAATATTCTTTTTTGCGATCACTTTTTGGGCCCAAAAGGACGTCGCCTTTTCCGAGCAGGAAAACCGTGTCCTCCAAACACTCCCCGAATTTACACTTGAAAAATTCATTTCCGGTCAGTATTCAAAGGAAATAAACGTCTATTTTGCCGATCAGTTCCCGTTCCGCGACTCGTTCGTCGGAGCGAAGGGCATCGTTGAGACGGTCCTTTTGAAGCGTGAGAACAATAGTGTCGTGCTCGGAAAAAACGATAACGTCGCCGTTCGCGATATGTATCCGATCGAAGGCGGAACGGTCGACTTCTATAACGAAGAAAAAATGACCGCGATCGGAAAGATATTGGATCAATTTTCCGAAGAGCTGACGAAAAACGGGATCGACTCCGCCTTGCTGATCCCACCGAGAACCCTCGACGTAATGAAAAGCTCGCTTCCGAACCTGTTCCCGTCATACCGAACCGAGAGTGCGTATGAGCTCTTGGAAAATGAGCTCGGCGACAGCACATACGTCAAGCTGCTCGATATGTACAGAAAAATGTACGACAACGGCGAATACGTCTATTATAATACCGACCACCATTGGACAACGCTTGGCGCATATTACGCCTACGTTGAAATAATGAAGTCGTTCGGAATGGACTACTATGAGCTGTCCGACTTCGATATCGAGACCGCAAGCGATAGCTTTTTCGGAACAACTTGGTCGCGCTCGGGCTTCAAGTTCGTCGGATGCGACACGATCGAGTATTTTCACCTCAAAGGCGCGGACGAATCGAAATATACGTCGACCATCCACGACACGACCTATACAAAGGGCGAGATGAAGGGCTTCTACGACAGAGATTACCTCAAAATGAAGGATAAGTATTCTTCTTTCCTTTCGGGTAGCAATAAATATACCTCGATCATCAAGGAGGGCGAAGAACGAGAGACCCTGCTCTTGATAAAAGACTCGTTCGGCCATTCGATCGCTCCGTTTTTGGCACTGCACTTCAACGTCGAGATGATCGACCTCAATTATAACAATAATATCGCGTCCTATTTTAAAACGCTCGATGTCGATAAAGTCGTACTCGTATATAATATGGAAAACGTCATCTCAACCGATAACATCGGAAAATTGCGTTTTAAAATAACAACAGAACAGTAAAAAACGCGAAAACTCATTGCGTAAAACCAAAAACTTGGGCATAATGAACAAAATAAACAAGCGGGATTTGTATAAAGTGTAAAAAAATACTTTCCCCCTTGATTATTAAAGTTAATTATGCTATAATATAAAAGCATAAAACTTAATGATCAAAACGTTTCCCGAAAAGGAGAACGTAGAGTCGGAAGGAAGAAGAACAACATGAAAAGATTACTTGCAATACTGCTTTTGGCAGTGATGTGTCTTGGGCTTTTAACGGCTTGTGCTCGTGACGAAAATGATAAAGGCCCGATAATCAGAATGTATATTACCGGTTACCCGAGAAGCCTTGACCCCGCGGCAGTTCAACCGTCCGCAGAGGTAACGAAGCTCTTTGGTCTCATTTACGAAGGACTTACCGTAATAGACGAGGAAGGTAAAGTACAACCTGCCTTGGCGAAGGAATGGTACGTTAAGTACGATGAAAAAGACGGTCAACATAAAATGTATTTCGAACTCAACGAAACTCACTGGAGCGATAGCACGGGTGTTTCTGCGGATGACGTTATCTTTGCTTGGAAGCGTATCCTCACTCCTGATTTCGAAAGCCCCTATGCTTCTTTGTTGTACTACATAAAGAACGCAAAAGACGTTAAGAGCGGCGTATTGACGAGCGACGACCTCGGCGTAGCGGCTGTTGACGATACACTTTTGGAGGTTACCTTTGCCGACGAATTCTTCACAGGCGAGAACGACCTCGAAAACCTCAAAAAAGTAGCTGACCTCTTTGCAGAAACAGTTGCAAGCACAGGTCTTGTTCCGCTCCGTGAGAACATCGTTGCTAAAAATGACGAGTGGAAAACAAAAGCATCCGAAAACGTATCCAACGGACCGTTCAAGGTTCAAACGATGGAATATGATAAACAGATCATCCTCGAGCGTTCAACATACTACAGACTCACCGAAGATGATAAAGAAAAGAAGTTCGACAAATACGTAACTCCCTATAAGCTCGTTATCGACTATTCCTCCAACAGCCAAAAGGGTACAGAGTACCAAGAAGGCAAATTTGAGGAAGGCAGAACGTATTACCTCGGCGACTTCACAGCTGAAGGCTTTGCAAAATATGCTGATAGCATCGTAACACAAAAAATGCTTTCTTCCGCAGTATTGTATTTCAATACAACGCGTGACGCCCTCAAGGATAAAAACGTGCGTCAAGCTCTCTCCGTCGCTATCGACAGAGAAAACCTCGTTGCAGTAGCAAGAGGACAACACGTTCCCGCAACAGGCTTCGTACCTCACGGTGTAATGGGCGCAAACGGTGAATTCCGTGCTGAATCCCAACTCCAAGTTTCCACAAAAGCTGACGAAGCGAAAGCAAAGAGCCTCCTCGGAAGTGCAAAACCGAGCGTAACTATCCTCTTTAGAGGTAGCAACTACGATAAGGTCAACGAAGACGTTGCAAATGCGATCAAAGCAAACTGGGAAAAGATCGGCGTTAAGGTCGAGGTTAAAAAGCTCAGTGGTGTTAACTATACAGAAGCAGTTACTAACCGTGACTTCGACGTGCTCCTCACCGACTACGTTGGAAATATGATGGATCCCTATGGATACCTTGCACCGTTTGCAAGATACTACAGCGGAAGCATCGTTTCCGTTAGCCTCGAAGACGCTGCATATACACCTAACATCAGCGGTATCGAGAGCAACGAATATGACGCTATCATCGACAAGATCGTGTTCAACTCCAATAAAGCAGAACGTCTCGAGCTCTGCCACCAAGCAGAAGCACTTCTCAACGACCTTATGCCCGCAACAGCTCTCTACTACTACACAGAAAGCTACGTAACAAAGCCCGAGCTTAAGAACGTTGGAAGCTACTACTTTGGCTACAGAAACTTCAACGATACAACACTCAAGGATTATCTTGCAGTTAACTCCGCATATGATGCTGAGGTCGCTGCAGATGCTGATAAAGAAGCAGCTGAATAATCTTTTATAATGAAGATCGGCATGGGGGAGGATATCCCCCATGTTTTTTTAGAGGCAAAAAATGATAATAGACGTACATACCCATATTTTTCCCGATAAGATCGCCGCAAGAGCAGTAAGCGCACTCGCCGCAGCGGCTAATATCGAACCGAACACAAACGGCACAGCCGATGCAACGCTTTGCTTGATGGATAATGCAGGCGTTGATAAAGCGATACTTGTCAGCGTTGCTACGAAGCCCGAACAAATGCGCACGATCAACGATTTCCTGAACACGAAGCCGAAGGACAGATTCGTTCCGTTCGGCGCGATCTATCCCGTCACCGAAAACGGATGCCGACAGATCTTGGAGGAGGTCGAATATATAAGCTCGCTCGGCTACAAGGGCGTGAAGCTTCATCCGGAGTATCAAGGCTTCTATCCTGACGATGAGAAGCTTTTTCCGTTCTACGACCTGTGCTCGTCTCTCAATATAGCAATAACCTTCCACGCAGGGGAAGATATCGGCTTCAAACCGCCATACCACGGTCTGCCGTCGAATTTTGAAGCCCTCGCGAAAACGTTTCCGAAGCTGAAGATCATCTGTGCACACTTCGGTGGCTGGAAATGCTGGAGCGAGGTCGAAGAGAGGCTGAGTATCCATCCAAACGTGTATTACGATACCGCGTTCTGCTCAAAATACCTCGACCGTGAGGTTGCAAAACGTTTGATCTCAAAAAAAGGAGTCGACAATATAATGCTCGGCTCAGACGTCCCGTGGGAAGACCCAAAGGATAGCATCCGTTTTATCGATAGCTTGAGAATAAGAGAACACGAAAAGGAATCGATACTCGGTGCGAATGCAAAACGAATTTTCAGATTATGATAAAGGAGAAATAAAAATGGAAAAAAAGATACCGAAAAGGGCAGAGGTAGAAAAACAGTATACTTGGGCGACCGAGGACCTCTTTGCGACCGATGACCTCTGGTTTGAGGCGCTTGAAAACGCAAAAAAATATACTCCCGAGGTAGCGAGCTACAAAGGAAGACTTTCCGAAAGCGGTGACACACTCCTTGCGTTCCTGAAATTGAACGACAAGATCGACCTCGATATCAATATGCTTGCAAACTATGCCTTCAGAAAGAGCGACGAGGATGCGGCAAACAGCTTTTATCTCGATATGAGAGGAAAATTGATGACCTTCTACGTTGAGTTCGACAGCGTTTGCTCCTTTGTTACACCCGAGCTGATGAAGATCGAGGATGAAACGCTTGAAGAGTTTTATAAAACTACCGAAGGACTTGAGCTCTACCGCAGGATGTTGACGAAGATGAGAGCGAGAAAGGCACATATCCTCTCCGATGCAGAGGAGCGTATACTTGCGGCGGCAGGTGACGTAACACGTGCGCCCGACGAGATCTTCTCGGCGTTCCACGATGCCGACCTCCGTTTCCCCGATGCGATCGACAAGGACGGAAAAGCGCACCAACTTACCCACGGCTCGTTCATTCCGCTTATGGAGAGCAACGACAGAGTACTCCGCGAGAGCGCATTCAAAACGCTCTACGGAACGCTTGACAGCTTCAAAAATACGTCAGCGGCGTTCATCGATTTCCAGGTCAAGCAATTGATGTTCAACGCAAAAATGAGAAAATATAACTCGACGATGGAGGCTTCACTCGACAGAACGGAGGTACCGACCTCAGTTTACGAAAACCTCGTGAAAACAGTCAACGCCAACCTCGGATACCTCCACAAATATATGGAGCTTCGCAAAAAGGCAATGGGTGTCGACGAGCTTCATATGTATGACCTCTACACAACGATCGTACCCGACGCGCAGAAGGTCATATCCTACGAGGAAGCGAAGAAAAACGTCGAGGAGGGTGTTAGTGTACTCGGAGAAGAATACGTAAAAATGCTCCGTGAGGGCTTCGAGAACAGATGGATCGACGTGTATGAAAACGAAGGAAAACGCAGCGGCGCATATTCCGCGGGCGGCTATCCGCACCCCTACGTGCTCCTCAACCATAAGGATACACTCGATAGCCAATTCACTCTCGCACACGAGATGGGTCATGCACTCCATAGCTACCTTTCGATGAAGAACCAACCGCCCGTGTATGCCGACTACGTTATTTTCGTAGCCGAGGTAGCATCAACGTGCAACGAGGTGCTTTTGATGCGCCACCTCCTCAAAAATACTACCGATAAAACGGAACGTGCATATCTCATCAACTATTTCCTCGAGCAGTTCCGCACAACACTCTATCGCCAAACGATGTTTGCCGAGTTCGAGATGGAGATCAACAGAAAAGCAGAATCGGGCGAAAGCCTCACAGCCGACAACCTCAATTCGCTTTACTACGAGCTCAACAAAAAGTACTACGGAGACGTGATGTGTGTCGATAAAGAAATAGAGATGGAGTGGTCACGTATCCCTCACTTCTTTATGAACTTCTACGTGTTCCAATACTCAACGGGCTTCTCTGCTGCTGTAGCTATCGCTGATAGAATACTCAAAGAGGGCGAGAGCGCAGTGAAGGATTACCTGAAATTCTTGAGCAGCGGATGTATCACCGATCCGATCTCACTCTTGAAGATCGCAGGCGTCGATATGTCCGAACCCGCACCCGTTGAATCCGCACTCAAGCTCTTCGGCGAGCTCATCAACGAAATGGAGACCCTGCTCTGATCCGCGCTGTTATTTGATTTATATATGCCTTCGGCGACCAAAGACAACTTTCTATAGAAAGTTTTCTTTGGAATCTTTCAAAGATTTTTTAATGATTTTTTCGATGTGGGACTCCCGATATTTTTCGGGAGTTCTTTTTTTGTGCTTCTTTGAGTCCCACATCGAAAAAATATTAGAAAGTCGCCGAGATACCCTAAAGGAATACTTCTATAAAGAGTTATCCTTGATCGTCAAAGGTATATAAATAAGTAACAACAAGAGAGGAGCAACACAGAATTTGAGTTTTTGGGGGTGTTTGAGGGGTGCTTTTCGAAAAAAGCACCCCTCAAAAAGAAGCATCAGTTATATCAATTTCAAAATGATAGCATTAAGCTAATTATTCTCCGCAACACAGTATCCTTGCGGACCGAGCGTGTAGGTTTTGCCGAACAGCTCGAAGGTGATATCATTTGTGCTGTCGTTCCAAAGCGCGAATATACGATCCTCACCATCAACGAATTCACCGTATCTGATACCTGCGGGAACGTCAAGCTTCGTCTCAAAGGCGATCGTTCCGCCGTAGAAGAATCGATGATATTTCTCCTTGAGAGAGAGCAGTCTTCCGATCTTTTCAGCCAACGACGGAAGCTGACCGATGTGTGCGCGTCCTCTCCACGGACAAACGTCAAGCCTGAACCCGCGGATGAACGCGTGTGCGAGACGGCGGTCGGTGTCGTCCTTGTCATCGTGAACGAACCTGTCCGTCTGCACGATCTCGGGGAACGTCCGTATAAACATCTCGGGGAAGCAGTTCGGCGTAAAGATAGGCCCTATCTGACATCCGTGAATATATTGAACGTACGGAAGCACCATATCGTTGACCATCTCCGTGCCGATCGCCTTGCCATCGAGGCAGTTTTCAGCCAACCGCTTGAACGCCTCAACTCTCCATTTTTCGACCTCGTCGGGACGTGCACCGTGCAAATGCTCCTCGTTGAAGCAGGGAAGCGGAGCGGCAGCACCGAGTTGATCGAAGAACGCAGAGTCGCATCCGTATTCAAATTTCATCTTTTCGTGCATAACGACTCTGTTTTGCCATTCCTCCGTCGCCGCACAAGCCGTTACGAACGATTTGTAGCCGAAAGACCTCAAAACGAGTCCGTCGTTGCCGAAGCGGTAGTGATCGCGATAATCGTTTCCGTCAATATCTATTCGGCATACCTTATGCCCGATCTTGCGGTAATAGTCGGTGTTGACGTCGATGAGCTGTCCGTTGGTGTATAGCGCAACGTATCCGCCCATCTCACGCACCTTATTGATCGCTTCCTTTAGCTTTTGAGCACCGCCGAGCGCATCGTCAGGCTCATATATCGGATATCCGTTGTCGAAGCGTCCTTTCCACCAACCGAACACCATCAGCATATTGAGTCCATATCTTTTGCCCGTTTCATATATCGTCGGCAGGTCTTCATATTTGAAATTCACCTCACCGAATTGATGCCTGAGAATAATACGTTGCCAGCCCGTGATATTTTTCACCCATTCGGGTATCTTAGGCTCACTGTACCAATGACCTCTCGCATAAGTGCCATATATATCCGAGCCGCTCTCCCAAGAGCCTTCGCAAAGCGAAACGAAGCATTCGCTGACCGTAACACTCTCGCCCTTTTTCGCAAACGGCAGATGTGATATCGCCATCATCAAACGGTCACTCTCAAGCCTCGGCGAAACACCGACTGAAAGCACCGTCACCTTCAGCTCGTCGGCGTGACGTCCCATATAAAGAAACCGCCCGCCGCTTTGAAGCCCGAACCAAGACATCGCCGCATCACCGGGATATCGCATCGCGTTCCAAATAACGTGGTTGTCGGAGGTGATGTATTCCGTGTGGCTCGTTCTCCTGATCGTTTCCCACGGCGACCTTATTACTGCGCCGAGTCCGTTTGCGTGATAAAACACGTCTCGGCTCTTGTCCTCGTCACAAGCACATTCAAGATCAACGAACGGAAGCTGCAGCTCGTTGATTCGAGCGTCGGAATGGTTCTCTACAGTCGCACCGAACAAAAGCCCTTCGTGTGAAACAGTCGCTTTACGAATAGTAACCGTCAAGCTCGTGTTGAAAACACGTCCGTTGTCAGCAACAAGCTCGTCGTAAACGACAGTGATCATATCACCGACCATAATAGCTCTGCCACATTGCTTCGACGAGCGAACGGTCATCTCGCGCTCATATCCGTCGTCAACGTATGCGCGCCAAAGATCAGCGTTTTCGCTTTGCTTCAGCGGTGTGCCTGACGACTCCCACTTGATCGTGTTACCGAGATCATTTATCGAAAATTTTAAATTGTTACATTCAAGAAATAACATTTCTATCCCTCCGACGTCATTATGTGCTCATTGTATCATATAATTCTTTTTCGTTCAACAGAAAAGAGAAAAACTCTCCGATTTTTTGGAGAGTTTTTGTAGCTCAATTTGTGTCGTCGTGTGTATCAAAGTCATCTCCATCCATAAATTCACGAGCGGAGATCCTCTTTTCATCACGTTGTTGCTCAACCATATCGGAAAGCATATTCTTTACTTGAGAAGGTTTTTTGATCTTCAAAATGTCAAATTCGGGTGTAGACTTATCGGCAGTACAGCAATGGATGGTTCCAACTCCAAAGAGCCGTTGCCAAAAAGGTCTTTTGAGCGTCAGATCCATAATGCGATACAATCTGACTTCTTCCTCGCTTTTTGAAAGAAAACCTGTCTCGATGAGGAGCTTCTCTTTTGTCAGCTTATAAACGGTAAAGCTGAGCGGAAGCCCAAAGATCGTGCGCTTTCTGTCTTTCCAAACGTATTCGATATTTTTGTCCATATGCAATTACCTTCCGTTTTCGATTTATAGGAATATAATAACACATTTGCGCAAAAAAGTCCATACATATTAAATAATACTTTGATAATATAGTGATAAATGTTTCCGAAGCCTATCTTCTTTCTTTGATCGGCTTGGTCTGTTTGACTCGTTTTTTCAAGGATGTAAGGGACGAGCTTGTCTTCGGAAAGAAACGCTTCCGATTTTTCGGAAGCGTTTGGATCGTATTTACGAATAATAGAAGTCCTTGAAAGCAAATAGGTCTTTGATCTTTACCTCTGTCTCCTTTTTTTCGGCGAGCTTGTCGTCCTCGTCGAAAATATATTCAAATTGTGTCACGCCAATCATTTTTTTATCTATCGGCGGTGCATTAAATTGGGATGATAAATAATTATGCACCTTGACAGTCACTGTTTTTAACGGGTGTATCAGGATCCAAGCAGGCTCTGTGCTATCCTTGAGCTCTATTTTCACGGGAATAGCTTTTTCGACAGTATACGCCTTCGATAACTCCTGCGCCTCGTCAAGCACGAGCAAAACCGAGTTGAATCTCTTCAAATACTCCAAATTGTGATCGATGCCCTTTCGGTAAGCAACCAAAAACTTCTCATACTCGCCCTTTTGATAGTATGCACCAATATATATCTTTCCGTTTTTGATGATAGCATCGCTGAAATGGTATTGACATTCATCTTCCGTGTATTTTACCGCACCTTGCCACTCACCATCAAAGCCCTGCTCCACGATGCGTATTCCCGAGGTGTTGTCGGTATATATGATCTCATCGATCAAAAAGATCTTGTCGGAATCGATCAATATCTTCTTCGGTGTTACTGTTTTTGCGCCGGGCGCCTTTTCGTAACGAGATTCGGAGATCACCTCACCGTCAAAGTTTATGACGGTGACCAAGCTTGTGCTGTTAACGTACGATTTACCAAAAAGAACGATCTTGTCCCCGCTCATCTCCGCCAATAAATACTTCGAGTTGTTTTCCTCGATATGATGCTCGAAGATCAATTCTCCGTTGTCGTTGAGAACGAAAACACCTGCATAGTCATATCCGGATACAAACTCGGGATGCTTCACCCTTCCGCCTACGACTATCCCGCCGTCAAATTTGAGTAACAGCTCACACGAGCTGTATTTTTCGGGCAGGAGGAACTCCCATTCAGTCTCGTCACCGTTTTGCTTTATTATCTTCTCCTGCTTATCGGGAACAGATGAGTGTATAATACCGCCAAACTGATCAAGTATGTCCACCCTCTTGTCCAAATAAAGAGTGTCACCATAATTTTCGATTATCTCATTTTTACTGTTTTGCAGATAATAATCGTTCAAAAGCTTGTCATAATCGCTCGGGTCAATAAAATCAAGCGTGTTTTGAAACATTTCGATGGATATTTCATTTAAAAGCTCGAGTGTTTTCGAGTTGGAATACGTGTGCCGAGTAATGTCCTTATAAACCGCCTTGATCTCCGATCGGGTATATCCCTCGGTCGAGATCTTGTATTCGTTGAAAAACTCGACCGCCTGACTGTATTCGTTCATCTCTACCGCAACGGCACACCCCGTCAGCGCAAACACTACCGCGATACAGATCGATGATATCAGCATCTTCGAGCGATCGGCTTCTTTTCTTTTTATATCCGCAAGAATGCGTCCGCGAATGACCTCCTTGTCAAAGCTTGAGCTGTCCATCTTACGCTTCATCACGATCCCTCCTTCTCGAAGAATCTCGCCCCATCGTCCAACTTCATATACAAAAAGTTGTCCGAGCCGTCTTCAACGTATTCGATCCTGTCCTTTTTGACCTTGAAAACGTATTTTTTATAGTGCCCTTGAACACTTTCCGAAACAGTGATCGTGTTTCCGTCTCTCGACCAAGAGGCGATACCGAGATGACTGCTGAGCATCCCCTCGTAGTAATCCACTCGACCGCTCTCCGTGAACCTTATGGTGAAGCTACCGCCAAAGCCTTCTTTTTCATAAACGTACGTTTTCCCGATCACCTCGTATTCCTCAATGCTGCAGGAAACGAAAAAGCAGAGTGTTAGACCGATCAAAATAAAAAAACAAATAAAACCTCTTTTCATACCTTCTCCTCGCTTCTTATCCTTTTTATCGTTCTGTAGATCTTGTTTTTGACGTTGCTGACCGAGCAGCCGAGCGCTTCTGCGATCTGCGAATGGCTCATCTCCTCGAAAAATGCCAAATAGAATATCTTTCTCACCTCTCTCGGCTCCTTTTCGATGATCGCCCATATCCGTTCAGCCTCAAGCCCGTCAATGAGCCTTTCGTCGAACGATCCTTCGAGGTCCTCTTCCATATCATCCAAGTTCAAAAATGATTGCTTTTTTCCGTAATATCGAAAAAGCTTTCGCTTTGCGATCGCAATAAGCAACGCCTCTTCGTTCTCGGCATACGACAGACCTTTTTTCGAGATCATCTTGTAGTATTCGAGATAGACCTCTTGAATGATATCGGGAATATCGTCAATGTCACCGCATTTCAGCGCAACGAATCTGCGCACAGCGAAAAAGGTCTTGTCATACACTTCATTGAAGTGGGCAATATATTTTTCTTTTTTTCCGACCAAACCCTTTTCACCTTCCTTTTTTATACGTCTATATTATTAGTGTATCAAAAACCTTTTTTAGTTTCAATAAAAAACAAAAAACTTTCTCCAAAAGGAGAAAGTTTTTATAATTATAATCTGATATTATAAGGGATTTTTATCGCGTCCTCAAGATGCGGGTCGATAACGACACCGACCTCTCTGAATATCTCGATCTCCGAGATCGACTTGCAGTGACTCTTCAAGTCTCCTTCGATAAGAATAAATCCGTGTCTGCCCGTTTTTTCAAAGAACTCCTTCGCGCCCTCGAGCGTAGAAAAGGTAGGATAATACTTTTTTCCGTCATCCCCTTCGAGTATCCAAAATCGCTCGTTTCCGAGTGAATCCTGTCCTGCGGGAGTCGAATAATAAAGCCTCGTTTTCGCATTGCTTCCAACAACGTCGGCAACGTTCACCTGCCCGCTTTTGAGAAGCAGCTTTGCTTCCTCCCACTTGTGAGCATCGGCGTTTGGTGCGATCGGAACAGAACGCTTTTTGATGATCCTTCCAAGGATAAAATATAATACCGCACAAACCAAAACGATGACCGTCGTAAAAACAACGGAAATGATTATGCTCGTGTACCACGGAGAAGACAAAGCCAAATATTTTTCGGGGTGTCTCACGTAGCTGGCGTATCTTTGGATGATATCACCAACACAAGCACCTATCAAAACGAATATGAACACCTTCAAAAATGTCCTGAGCTTTTTCATACTTCTCACCCAATATGCTCACTCTTCGCGAGCTTCCATTCATTGACAAGCTCACATTCATCAACGAGCCCAACGTAATATGCCGCAAGCTCTGTAAGCACCGACGTGATCTCGTCGCCCATATTTACCGTATACATAATGTCGTTCGATCCGCTTTGAACACAATGATCAACGAACGCCTGCGGTATCGAATCACTCGCATAATAGAGATCGTGCGCACCGAAGCAATGCAATATCTCGTGAGCAAGTGTCGCGGGCGGAGTTACAAGATCGTCAAAACGACAGAAAACGTCGATCAGCTCTATATCACAAGCGTTATCCTTTGAATATGCAATAGTCCAAGGATTTACCTCGTTGTCAAGCGCCGTGTCGAAAAAGAATGCATATATAATATTCTTCGCACCGTATTTTTTGAGAAGTCCCTCGTTGTCGATCTCGTCGAGAACGTATTGACGCTGTGTCGAATACATGCTTCCGTCATAGCGCACCATATCCTCGTCAAACTTAACAGAATAAACGAGATCGCTTTGTAATCCATCGGCATAATAGAATTTCGCGTCGGAATCAAAATCCTTTGCACTGTCGGTGATCCATTTTGCGCCGATCCCGAGTGCTCGGAGCATCTCGCGCTTGAATCCGTCGTCACCGTTCCAATCTGTCGTCTTGTCATCGGCGAATATCGAAACGATGATCGTGCCGTCCGTTATGTCGGTAGCACTGCCGAGCTTTCCCGCAAAATCGGGTTCAACACTCTCCTCGTCCTTTGATTCGTCGTTCGAGCCGCCAACACTCTCCTCAGATCTCGACTCGTCAGTCGAACTGCCGACACTCTCCTCAGCCTTCGATCCGTCGTCACCGGAAACAACACTTTCATCATCGACAGACTCGTCGATAGAGGCGTCAACGCTCGTCTCCGGAATAGAAAAGCTCGGGATCGATATCTCGGGGATGAGCAAATCGCAAGAGCATAGCAAAAACGCAAGGAGCAATATAAAAACAATAAAAGCCTTTTTCAAAAAAATCACCTCAATAATATCTTTTCGATCTCTTTTTTTATGACGACAACAGCAGCCTCGACGAATTCGTTCGCCTTCTCCTCGGTCAAAAACGGATACTCTCTGTCGAGTCCTTCGCGCTTCTCACCGTAGAACGAAACGATATATTCACGTCTGTTATCGAATGCATCGCGAGCGAAAACGTCCAAAAAATCGTTTTCGAATCCATTTGCACCGCGATATATCTCGAAAGCACGAAAGAAAGGATGGTCTCTCAAATATTTGAAATCAAGATCATACCAATCCTCTTTGATCTTCCAAGTAAAAGCAACCTTATCCGAAGCATATTCCTCCTTGTGCAACGCACAGCAGGGATCGTAGATCTCCTCGATCCAAAGCACGTCACACAAAAGGTGGGAATAGTATCCGAGGAAAAACGAAAGCGCACGATTGTCATAAGAAGCGATCTTGTCTTTCGTTAAATTTTCGGAAATAAAACGATCGACGTCAATTTCTTTTCTGCCGTCAATATGCTTTTTCTTGAAATGCGAAACGTCCGTGCTTGGAGAAAAGCTCGACCAATCCTCGTTCGGAACTCCGCTGTCGGGCGCAATGTTGCCGACAACGAACTCGGTTTTTTCTATATCATCGGGAAGAAGCTCCAAAAGTCCGTCTGCTACCCGCAAATGTATCATCCATGATGCCATACGATCACCTCAAGCTTCAGTATAACATATAAAATCGAATTTCGCAATAAAAATCAAAAAAGTGTTATCTAAATGGACAACACTTTTTATCGTTCAGCTATTCTTGTATCCGGGGTGGATAGTAACAACCTCACCGCCGAGCGAAGGATCAACTCCGTCGAACGTAACCGTGAAATAATCGTTCTTCGGTGCGTTGGTAACGCCGCTGCGCCTTTCGTTCATCGGAACACGATACGTCGTCCCGTCGATAACACGATAGAGATACGTTTCGTGATATATCATATTGCTGACCTCAGTCTGCGTGTCGATCGCCGTCTTGCCCTCGTTGCCCGATTGGTCGATCGCATTTACTCTTTTGAACTCCGCATCGATGTTTTTACCGTGACCGGGCGAGTGGAATATCGGGCTGATAAAATCAGCAGGGTCGTTCCAACCGTATTTTTCTCTGATAGCAACGGAGGAGGGAAGCGTCGATTTCTCCAACACCTCGATCTGAAGCTGCAGCTTGTTAGGCTCGGGGCTGAATACGACGAGTCTGAGCTTGTCGCCGGGGAGATAGTAATATTCAGTATATCTCCAATGGTAGTTACCCATACAGTTGTTTCCGTTAGCGGAAACAGCATATTCTCCATCGTGCTCATCATATCCACCAACATCTTGCTCGGTGCTTGTAATGTATCTCCAAAACGGACGGAATGCAATACTGCCCGTGCTCAATTTTTGATTCTTTACGTCAATAAGACAACGTGAAAGCGAAAGCCCAACGTCGCTTTCGGTCTGCGCCTTTCCGCCGAGATAGACCGACGGATTGTCGAGATTCTTTGCGTTTGGATCAGCGGCAAGCTCGGTGTCGTATTCTCCGCTATATCTTTCGATCTCAAATTCGGGAAGCGTAACGATCGTCTCGATACCGATCCACTTGTCCTGCGATGAGACTACCTTGTGATACCAAGCACCGCCAAATACTTTAGCAGGCGTCGGATCAAGCTTTTCTCCAACGATATTTTCGTTCCAGATTTCAGGTGATTTCATAACTTCAGTCTCCTTAACGATTATAGTTCTTGTTTTTGGGGCAGCTTCGTTTCCTGCGCTGTCCTTTAACGTGTATGTAATGGTGTATTTTCCGGCAATGTTTGCATCAAATCCACCTTTGTCTATAACTATTTTATCTGTGATGTTACCGTCGACGTTGTCTTTTGCCGAAACACCGTCCAAAAGGTCATATTCTTCGCCCTTGTTTATCGTCACCTCAGTAACGAGAATTCGAATTGACGGTGCCTTATCGTCTATCTCACCCGAAACGTGAGATGTTGAAACATCACCACTGACATCTGTTGACGGAGTGCAGGACGCGAGAAACAACATAAAGATCGCGAGAAGGAAAAAAAATAATCTTTTCATAAATATCTCCAAATATATTGTGATAATTCAGTATAACAAATATCTTACTTTTTGTCAAATATAATATCGTCGATTGACATATTTTGCGTTGGGTGTTATAATAAAGCGATAAAAAAATGTTGGTGAGAAAATGAAAATAATCTCTCTTGTCGATAACGTGTCGCACCGCGAGGATATCAAGAGTGAGCACGGTCTTTCGATGTATATTGAATATAAGGGCAAAAAGATCATTTTTGATATGGGACAGACCGATCTTTTTTTCGAAAACGCGAAAAAGCTCGGTGTCGACCTCTCGGACGTCGATCTCGCTGTTCTTTCCCACGGTCACTACGACCACGGCGGCGGACTTGAACGTTTCTTGAAATGCAACGTCAAGGCAAAGGTGTATCTGAGCGAGTATGCGTTCGGAGAGCATTATAACGGAACGGAAAAATATATCGGGCTTGACAAAAGCCTTGAGCATAGCGATAGACTTGTTTTCACCGAAAATGAGACGTATCTCGGTGACGGAATGAAGCTTTTTTCGTGCAACACCAAAGAAAAACGCCACGACCTCGGCTCGTTTGGGCTGAAACGGTACGAAAACGGAGCGTTTATACCCGATGACTTTCGCCACGAGCAATATCTGCTCCTCGAGGAAAACGGAAAGCGAGTCCTCTTCAGCGGATGCTCGCATAAAGGAATAATGGATATCGTCGATTGGTTCTCGCCGGACGTACTCTTCGGCGGCTTTCATTTTTCAAAGCTTGCGCTTGACGTATCGCTCGAGGAATATTCAAAATATCTCGCATCATATAATACCCGCTTCTATACCTGTCATTGCACGGGCATCGCTCAGTTTGAGTTTATGAAAAAATACGTAAAAGAGCTGCATTATTTTTCTTGCGGCGAAACGGTCTGTATTTAGCGGTGTACTTGTTTTTTGCGGATGGTTGATGTATAATATAATGATCTGAATAATAGGTAACGGAGAACAAGAATGTATAACGAACAGATAAAAAAAGATTTTCTTTCAATACTTTCCGAAGAGCTCGTCCCCGCGATGGGATGCACCGAGCCGATCGCGCTCGCTTATGCTTCCGCGAAAGCACGTGAGCTGCTCGGCAGAGCACCGACACGAATAATCGCTCGTTGCAGCGGAAATATAATAAAGAACGTTCGTTGCGTTCGTATCCCGAACTCCGACGGAATGACCGGCATCGAGGCGGCTTGTGCTCTCGGTGCGCTCGCCGGTGACGCCGAGCGTCAAATGGAGGTCTTGGAGACCGTTTGTGATGAGGACAGAGCGAATACGATAAGATTCTTGCGAGAGGGAAGATGTACCTCCGAATTCCTCGAAAGCAATATCCCGCTACACTTCATAATAGAGCTTCGAAGCGGTAATTCCTATGCTACCGTTGAGGTGCGCCACTCGCATACGAATATTTATAAGCTCGAAAAGGACGGCGAAACGCTCTTTCTCGGTGAAGATAGCGAGGACCTCACCCAACTCGCCGACAGAAGCGAGCTTTGCATCGACAATATATATGATTTTTGCAACAATATAGAGCTTGAACGTATCACACCGTTCACCGAAAAGCAGATCGAATGCAATATGGCGATCGCCGAGCGCGGAATGGACGGCGAATATGGTGTCGGAATAGGAAAAGCGATCCTCGAGGCATATGGCGAAAGCACGTTCAACAAAATGCGCGCCTATGCGGCATCAGCCTCCGAGGCGAGAATGGACGGATGCGACCTTCCCGTAATAATCACCTCGGGAAGCGGAAACCAAGGGATAACCTCGACCGTCCCCATTATCGTATATGCAAGAGAAAAGGGAATAGATGACGAGTTGCTTGCGAGAACGCTCGTGTTCTCGGCACTGTTGACCGTCTACCAAAAGGAATATATCGGAAAGCTCTCTGCATTTTGCGGCGCAGTGTCAGCCGCTTGCTCTGCGGGAGCTGCCATAACGTATATGGTCGGCGGAAGCTTGACGCAGATCAAGGATACTGTCGACAACACTCTTGCCGATATCCCCGGAATAATATGCGACGGCGCGAAGGCGTCGTGCGGTGCGAAGATCTCGTCCGCGCTCGATGCGGCTTTGTTCGCACATACTCTCGCCATGAAGGGCAAGGTATATGAATCCAATACAGGTATCATCCGTGACGATACGGGTGAAACGATAAGCTGGGTTGGTCATATCGGAAAGGTCGGAATGATGCCGACGGATAAAGAAATAGTAAAACTAATGGTGAACAACTCCTGAAACGAGGCGTAATATGTTTGATATCGAAGCTTATAAAAAGTATGAGCAATATTTTGAGACCGAGAAGACCGAATCCTTCGAGCTCCTTTCGGGAAAAGGAAAGCTGATCGTATCCGCACCCCATAGCGTTGAGCAAACTCGAAACGGTTCAAAAAAGTTCTCTGAACCGCAAACGGGTGTGATCGCAAAAATGCTCCACGACGAGCTCGGCATCCCCGTTATATATAAAACGAAGAATTGCGGCGACGACGCCAACTACGATGCGGTCTCACCCTATAAGGACGCACTTGTAGAGTATATAAAAGAAAATAAAATAGAATTTATGCTCGATCTTCATCAGCTTTCCCAGAAGCGTGACGTGATGATCGATATCGGAACGGGGAAATATAAAAACGTGAAGGACCCCGCTATCGTCGAGGTTGCATATAGAATATTTGAAAAATATGATCTCGGAAGGATAGAGATAGATACACCCTTTGACGCATCCTATCCGTATACTCTTTCGTCATATATAGCAAGAAACTGCAATATATCGTGCCTGCAGCTCGAGCTGAATTCAAAGCTCGTAAGAACGGACAGTAGCTCATCCAAGGAGGAAAAGGTGTTCTCGTCACTCGTCGAATTGATCGACGCGATCGAGAGCACACTATCGCAGAACTATGAAAAAGAATAGCTCTCTTTTTGAATTTTCGGCTGACTCAATAAAATTTCGCTATGGAAAAACGGTGACCGAGCCGTTTGGCGAAAGCACAAATTTGAATTTCCTCGACGAAAGATTTTCATATCCCGATAAGCTCAACGTTCTCGCCGTTTCTCCGAAAGTCTATTCGGAATTCAAAAATGAGATAGTCCTATTGACCAAAAAAGGCTCAAAAGCATACGTTAACGTCACGTTGAGAAAAAGGGAGAATATCGACGACAGCCAATTTCTCGCCTCGTCACATATAAAAGAGGAGATAGGCTTGACGAACGGAGACGAGGTCGAGCTCTGCCGCTACAAAAAAACACGCTTCAACAAAATAATGACACAAAAGATCGACTTTATCCGCGAAAATGAGCTCGTATTGTCGCAATATGACGCCGACGGAAACAAGATCGAGCTTGACGAATATAAATATTTTGAGCTGTATAACCCAATAACCTGCGATAATATTATCGTGAAGCGCAGCCATATCAGAATTGACGAAGAGCTGAAAAACGGAACGATACGCCTGAACCGAAAGCAACGCTTCTGCCTTGGCTGTGAGCTCGTCCACATTTTGACACCGTGGCAGTGGGAGATACTTGAAAATAACCTGAACGAAGCAGAGCTTTCGCTGATAAAGGAGATATTTGTCGGAGAAGATCATCTCCTCGATAAAACGAGCTCGTTTAAGCAGAAGCTTGATGCAAAAAATATCCTTTCCCGCTATTTTGCGAACGAGCTTCGAATGATCCCCGTTTTGCGCTCGGGCACACAGAGGAAAAAGAGCCTCGCACGTCGCCTTTCCGATCTGTACGTCGGAAAAAGCACGACCTCGCTGATCTGTCGCCGCCCGTACGATAACGACGAGGGACTCGACATCGTCCGAATGACTCGCTCGAATATGAACCTGCTCGGTATCGACGAAATGGATAAGGTGATATTACAATATAAAAACAAACGAGTCAGCACCCGAGTGCTCGAGCTCGACGATGACGAAGCGTTTTTGGAAACGAACCAACCGATCTCGACCGATCTTGTCGTCTGTCTGCCCGTGCATATAAGGAAACAGCTTGGAGTCCTCGATCTGAACTCGACCGTCAAGGTCGACAGAGATACTGCATTCATTTTCAAAAAGAGCATCAACGAGCAGATAGTTCCCGTTCTGTTGACGCTGTTTTCAACGAATCTGTTCAACGACGTATCTGTGATCTTGTCGGCGGCATTATCGGTACTCGCGATCCCGATCGTGCTCTATTTCAACTTGTCCTCAAAACGTAATATGAGGGCTTAACAGGAGAAAACTATGTTAGGATGGCTAATAGTCAACGGCTTCTTGGAGTCGAAAAAATTTGATGAGATATATTCGTTTTTGAAGAACGCATCGCGCTGTGTCGGCATCACCCTTGAAATAAAAACGAACGTTGAGCTGATGAATTCTCTTGACGATCAATATATGATAAAGCCCGATCTGGTGTTGTTTTGGGACAAGGATGTCTATCTTGCGAAAAGACTCGAGGGACTCGGGATCCGCCTCTTTAACAGCGCCGCCTCCGTCGAGATCTGCGACAATAAAATATTGACGGCATTAACGCTCCAAGGTAACGTAAAAACTCCGAAAACAGTCATCGCACCGAAGACGTTTGAGGGCGTCGGCTACACAAAAAAAGATTTTTTGAAAAAGGCAATAGAAATTTTGTCGCTTCCGGTGGTAATAAAGGAAGCATACGGTTCCTTCGGTCAGCAGGTGTATCTTGCGAAAACACTCTCCGAGGCGGAAGCGATCGTCGACAAGCTCGGTCATAAGGAGTTTTTGCTCCAAGAGTTTGTAAAAACGAGCGAGGGCAGGGACGTTCGCGTCAACGTTGTCGGCGGAAAGGTCGTGTCTTCAATGCTAAGATATAACGAAAACGACTTCCGTTCAAACATAACGAACGGCGGCAGTATGAAAAAATACGATATCTCTCCCGCTTGGGCAGATGCGGCAGTGAAGGCGTGCGAAACGATCGGACTCGACTTTGCGGGTGTTGACGTGATGTTCGGCGAAAATGATGAGCCGATGATCTGCGAGGTCAACTCCAACCCCCATTTTAAAAGCAGCTTTGAGTGTAACGGAGTCGATATGAGTATGTGTATTATGAGCTACGTTAAGGAACAAATGCAATGAAAGGTCTGTTGATATACGATAACATCGGAAAAAACCGTAACGAATGGTTTATCGATGCGCTTATAAATACGGCAAAAAAATATGACATCGAGCTTGAATTGCTCGTCGTTGACGGAAACGAACCGTTCTCGCTTGAGAACTTTCCCGACATTGCACTGGTTAGAGTTATCGCACCGCAAATAAACGAATACCTCGAAAAAAACGGCGTAAAAGTGTTTAATAACTATAAAACCTCATATTACGCCAACAATAAGTGGAATACATATCTGCTCTCAAAAGAGCTTGGAATAAACGTAATGAACACAACACTTCCGGATAATATTGAAGATATCACCTATCCGTTCGTCGTAAAATCGCTCGACGGCCACGGCGGAAGCGAGGTGTTCCTCGTCAATTCAAGTGAAGAATACGATATAGTAGCTAAAAAGCTAAAAAAAGACTACCTCATCCAAGAAAAATGCTCCAACGTAGGAAAGGACGTTCGGGTTTATTCGCTCGACGGTGAGATCGTCGCCTCAATATTGCGAGAAAGTGAAAGTGATTTTCGAAGCAACTTTTCTCTCGGCGGAAGAGTCAGCGTGTTCGAAGCGACCGACGAAATGAAAAATACCGTGAAAAAGTTGTATGATACACTCGGCTTTTCCCTCGTCGGAGTCGATTTCATATCGCATAACGGAAAATGGGTGCTAAACGAGCTCGAGGACGTCGTCGGTACGCGTATGCTCTATAAATGCACCGATATCGATATCGTTGATATGTATCTTGATTCAATATCCCAAAAAATAAAGTCAGTGTGAAGCAGACTGAGAGAAACGAAGTTATTTTTCACGAAAAACGAGCGTCGGCTTACAAAGGTAAGGTAGTCGAGTTTTTCGTGAAAACCCTTGAAATTACAATAGATAATTATTATTCCTTATAAAAAGAACCAAGCTTATCTCCTATGATAAGCTTGGGCTTTTGCTTTAATTTATCCTTCAAGGGTGTAAAGAACGAGTTTGTCTCAGTCTGAAACACTGACTTTTTTCTGTCCTTATTGATCGTTCCAAACGAAAAATTTCGTGTTGTATGCGTAACGGATCTCTTGGTTTGTTCCCAAAAGAACGATATAAAACTCGTTTCCGATGACCGAGGTGTTCATCATACCTCGTGCAGAGATGTTATAAGTCAAGCTGTCAACGTAATATTGGCACAAAAGAAGCCGCCATTTCGCCGCACCAAACCAAAAGAACGTTGCTTCCGTTACTCTTCTGCTTCTCGAATAGCTTACCTCGTGTACTCGCTCAACGGAAATATTCGTCAGAGTGTCCTTGGTTACCGTGAATTTCCCTTGCTTTATAAGGTCGCAGTTCTTTTTCAGCTCCACGATCATAATAACCAATTTATAGATAGGGTATATTGCGAATAAAAACACTACCGCTCCTACCCAAAACCGATGTGACAACACCCCAAATGCCACCGCAAGAAAGATTATCTCAATACTCAGACCGAGCCAACCCGCTTTCGTCCAAAACATACTTTTTTCATACCTTATCAAGTCGTTTTTTATAATATCGTTCGTTAATACGTCCTTTGCAACCTTTTCCATCAATTAAGCCCTTTCGTTGATACCAATAGTGTGTAAAAACAATTCGTTTATTTCTTCAGATGATGCTGTCATCTTGTTTCTCGTCCACCAACGTATAGTCTCAATAAAAACCGCAGTGATAACAATGGCACGATAATCGTCTATATCGCTTGAGGTCTTCTTTATAAAGCTACACATCCCCTCCTTGAAATACCTCAAAAACACCTCGTTTTGCTCGTCAAGGAGAAGCTCCAAAATGTGATTGTCATTTTTTTGAAAATGATTGAATAAATGCAGATATACAGAGCTTGGCGCATCACAGCTGAAAATATGCCTGTGTTGCTCACCGTCGCCTTCAGCAGCATCGAACAGATGGCAAAACAGCTCGCCGCACATCTGCTCCAAAAGTTGATCCTTCGTCTCAAAGTGAGCGTAAAACGTCGCTCTGCCAATATCAGCCTTCTCGATTATCTCGCCAACCGTAATACTCGACGCCTTTTTCTTCGTAAGCAACTCATCAAAAGCCCTGAATATAGCCTCCCTCGATCTCCTCATCCTTCTGTCCATCAATATCTCTCCATACATTTTCCGAATTTTGTTCACTATCGAACAAGTAAGTCCGATTATCTCTTGATTTATTTCGCACAAACTATTAAACTAAAACCGAACACAGTGTTCGATATCGAACATATTGTATCATATTTTCGTGGAGTGTGTCAAGTGTAATGAATACAAAACGTAATATTTTGATAGCCTTTCTCCTAAACCTCATCTTCTCCGTCTTCGAGTTCTTCGGCGGCATCATCAGCGGAAGCAGTGCAATACTTTCCGATGCAGTCCACGACCTCGGTGACGCGCTCAGTATCGGTGTGTCGTTTTTTCTTGAACGCAAGAGCAAACGGGAAGCGGATGAAAAGTATACCTTCGGCTATACACGATATTCCATCCTCGGAAGCATAATAACCACCCTCGTGCTTTTGATAGGCTCGTGCTTAGTGGTGTACGGTGCCGTCAGAAGATTGATCGATCCGAGCGAGATCAACTATAACGAAATGATATTGTTTGCCGTGATCGGAGTCGTCGTGAATTTGAGTGCCGCATTGATAACGAGAAAGGGCGAGTCGTTAAATCAAAGAGCAGTCAATCTGCATATGCTCGAGGACGTCCTCGGATGGCTCGTCGTCCTCGCCGCCGCAATAATAATGCGCTTTACCGACATCACCTATCTCGATCCGTTGACGTCTATCGCCATTTCGTTGTTCATCATCTATCACGCATTACTTAACCTGAAGTCTTCTTTTGAGATCCTGCTTGGGAAATGCCCGCGCTCGATAAATTCTCAAAACGTTAAGAGTGAGCTCCAAAAGCTCGACGGCGTAAACGAAATAAAGCTGTTACAGATATGGAGCCTTGACGAGAATAACGTCTGTGCGATCTTGAAGCTTACATACGATCACGCAAATTCAAGGCTGAAGGACGAAATACGGAATATCCTGATCGGCTCGGGCGTGACTCAGCCGACGATCGAGCTTCTCGATGAAAATGAGGACGGATCCGTTTATCACTTCAAAACGGAACAAAACGAATTGCATCATCATCACCATCACCATTAAAAAACGTTTCCCGCAATTTGCGGGAAACGTAATTTTTTTATATATCAAGCCTGCTTTTGATCTCTCTGACCAGATTGGAATAGTCCGAAAGTACATCAGTGCAGACCTTCAGCACCCTTTCGCTTGGCAAAGAGTCGACGTATCTTTCATATTCGAGATTCAAATTTTTGATAAAATCCACGTCAATATCCTTCTCGAAGCCTCTTCCGCGTGCGGCGATGCGCTCAAGCTGAGTCTTCTCGCTGCAATAGAAATAAACGTGCAACGACACCTCGGGAGTCAGCTCAAGAAAGCGACGGTTTAGCCGCTCCAACGTGGCAAATTGTTCGCCACTGATTATCCCGAGCTTTTTTTGAAGCCGAGCATAGCACATCAGCTCTTGTATACCGTTGTCCAAAATCCCGACCTTATAAGGGGGCACAAGTCTGTCAAATTGTCGGGACATCATCCGAAGCATCTCGAGTGAGGATAAAAAACCCCAATCCCCGTGTAGCTCGTCATAAGCCTGCTCGATATACGGATTGTCGGAAAGATCCTCCTCAACGAATCGAAAATCGTTGTCGAGCAATTCGACCGCCTTTCCCACCGTTGTCTTTCCAACACCGATAGAGCCGAAAAAGCTGACGTATTTACACATCATAGCTTCCTCTTCCGTCCCTCATCGAAAAGAGAAGATCGATAAATCCCTTTTTGTATTGAACGAAGCTTTTGTCGTCAGTCATCCTTTTGATCTCGTCATAGCTTGCAAAACGGACGGCTGTGACCTCTTCGGGCTGGATCGTGACCTCGTCAAGCGAAACGTCTTTGGTTATAATGAAATAATCATCAAATCCGAGCGGATAATCGATAGTGAAGATCGGACGCTTGTCTTCAAGAGCGATCGATAGCCCAAGCTCCTCCGAGATCTCCCGAACAGCACCCTCATAAGAGGTCTCGCCCGCTCTGACACCGCCGCCGGACGTGATATCCCAGCATCCGGGCCAATCCTTTTTGTCCTCTTTCCGCTTTTGGATGAGCATCTCGCCGCGTGAGTTGAATATGACCAAATGGGCGATCAAAATAAATTCATCGTCACAAAGCGGAGAGCCCTTTATCTTTTTAACACCGCTAAGCTTACGCTCCGCAGTATAAATATCTACGTATTCCATCTGTATCTACTCCTTGTTGCGTTGTTTTTTTAACGGACAATATTCACCACACATAGAGCATACTCTTTCGTCTGCAAGCTCTTTGTATATCTCCGTTGGGAAAAGTGCTGCTTCAACGTCGCCCAAGCATCCCTTTTTGAATCGTTCGGAGGACATCCGCCTGTCTCGCTCAAGATCTCCCGTCCTTGCGGAATATCCGATGTGTGCCGCAATTATTGCCGAGATCACGCCCTCCTCCGTATCCTCGAACGAGGGGATCCCAATATGCTCCTTCCTTGTGACACAGGTTATGCTGTCAGCTCCGTGCTGAATAGCGGTTGCCGCCGCGATCGCCGACGAAATGTGATCGAATCCGATGGCAACATCCGTCGCAACGGGCATGATTCGGTATGCCGCCTCGGGACAAAGCTCCTTTGCCTTCGAAACGAGCCTCGGTATATCGACGAGAGATGCGTGACCGATGCCCTCGATCATAATTGTAACACCGCTTTTTGCCGCCATTTTGACAAGCTCTGCCATCCTCGTCAGCTCCAGAACGTGAAGCGTGTCGCCCTCGCGTGCGTCAACGACCGACGCGGGACGAAACATCGGTGCAAGACTTATCGATGCTCCGTATTCAATGCAAAGCTTCAAAATATCGTCGAAATAAGTATAATAGGGATTTTCAAGCTCAGCCGCCTCAAGCAGCTCAAGCATCATCATCCCGCCTCTCGAGGTCGATGGAATGATCCTGCCCGATCCTTGAAAAAGCGATCTGTCATCGCGAAAAACCGTCGCGTGTAAGGTCAAAAGATCGGCGCCTCGACGAAGCTGAGCCTCAAGATCACGAAAAAACGATTCCTTTGAAACGGAGAGGTACTCTTTTTTTGTGCGAACAAAGGTCTCATAAACACTGACTACTCCGAAAGGAACGTCGAGCACCCTCGCGAGTCTTTCGTGCAGTAGTGCCATATTTGAATTCGTGCTGACGTCACAAATGGCGTCCGCACCCAATTCTATCGCACGTAAAGCCTTTTTTGCTTCGATCTCAATAGCTTCATCAAGCTCTTCCTTTGTTTGAAACTCACTGATTATCCCAACGTGAGTGAATATGATCGGCTTGGCGTTTTCACCGATGTCGATAGGAGAAACGCCTCGCAATTTCCCGCCCAAAAGCATTGATCCTCACCTCACGAAGCTTTATTGAATTTATAGTGTTCGCAAATCATATTCAGCATTTCGGAAAGCTTGGGAGTCGGGTCTTGCTTTCCGTAAAAGGCAGCAGCGTGGGTGAATACCTCATCGTCCTGCAAGAACAAAGAGATAAGAAGCTCCTTTTCGTTGTCGGAGAGCCGTCCGAGCTTTTCGTTTATGACGTCAGGCGTGTCGGTAAGGTTGATAACGTTGTTTTTGTTGTGAACGTTGATCCGTTTCCCGTCCTTGTCGACGATGGAGTTCGTCAGAATGAAAAAGATGTCGTTTCTTTTTCTGATATCGTTCAAGGGTTGATAGTCCCATATCTCAAGCGCGACCTTGTTGTCGAGCACGAAAAGACGGGAGGAACGATACTTTTCCGCGAGCATCCAGATCGGGAACGAGGATTCCATATGTGATATACGTCTCTTAAACGTCGAATAGTCAATATTTCCGTTTTCGGTCGAATTCGTTTTTGCAAAATAGAGAATGAATGAGTTGTATATATTTCTGAACGATTCAGCATACTTTTTCGGATTGCTCTTATAAAACTCTGTCTCACGATAGAAAATAACGTTTTTCCCCAAGATCTTTCTTGCGTTTTCCTCAAAGCTGCGACATATCTCGTCGTATTCAACGGCAAGTCCGTTCGGATCAGCATCGGGATTTGGGATATCTTTACCGTCCGTGAGATTTTTACATTCCTTGATGTGATCGGGGAAGTGAAGCCCGATGATCAAGGTACATTGAAGCTTTTCGCGAAGCGATCTCAAATAGAGAAAATATATGTAGTCGATCCAATTCAAATATGCCTTCGCCGAAAGCGAATAATAAAGAACGTTGCTGTGCTTTTTTCTGCCCTCGGCGGCAACGATCTTGCTGTTGTCCTCGTCGAATGCAAACAGAGTGCTTCCGTCGGTCAGCTTGAAATTGTTGCTCACCTCAACAATACTCTTCTTCGTCTGCGTGTAGTCTATCCTCGCAGTACTGCAGAATTTGATGATGAATACACCGGCAATACCGATAATAAACCAAATTCCCGAAAAGATCAGAACTCTGAGTCCGGGTGAGAGAAAATCTTTATCAAAAAGTCCATAAAAATATTCACAGACCAAACCTAAAATAGTTGATCCTATAAAGCTTAAAAATGCTGTAACGTTAACGTTGCGAAGTTTTTTCATCTTTTTTGATCATCCTCTTTTGTTTTTTTGCTTTCCTGCAAGCTCACGACTTGCCTCGACGTAACCAAAAAGCTCGTCAACGCTTGAAAATGCATCGATCCTCGCCGTGACCCAATTCTTCTTCGTCATATGATAAGCAGGGAAGAAGCGCACCCTGTCGACGTGGTCCGCCGCTTTGCCGAGACCAACGTTGAGATTGACGACCTCTATCGTGCCGTCTTTGTCGATCCCAAGCTTCCTTTGTGAGATCCTCATAACTACCATATACCATTTTTTGCTCTTAAAATGTCGAAAAACGGCAAATTCGGGATACTTCTCCCAAAGAAACTCGAGCTTTTCGCCGAACGATCTTCTCGTGCGATCGATCAACTCCCTTGTGAGCTTCTCCTTGAATACGTCACGTTCAAAGCAACAGCTTAAAATATCGTCGAGTATCTTTTCCACTTCGGCTCTGACGATCCCAACGAACGTGCCGACCGAGCCTTCACCGCGGTGCAAAACGTAATCCTCAAGTGTGAAATTATCGATAACTCTCTCAGAAAGTCTGCCGCCTTCACCGACAGTCATCGAAAACGTGAATTGTCCGTCAAGCATCTGCGTTTCATAAACAAGCTCACCGCCACGTTCAATAAAGCCGTATCCGATCAGCTTGGCTATTCTTGGAACGTATCTCTCAAATCGTTTTAAAAGCATCGTGTCACCAAAACTAAATATTCTTGCCGAGTGTCTCGCCCGAAAGACGTCCGAGAGTTTCGAGCCCTTTCGCACTGTAATGCCCCAAAGCATACGGATTCATCATCTCGGGCTGTTCGTTGAGTTGAGTGGCAACGTCTGTCAGCATCAAGAAAAACGGCTCCTCGGCGCATATCTCGTCTTGTGCCGAGATTATCTCGTCGTCCCGCGCGTCACAGGTGAACCTGCCGACACGAATGATACCAAAACGCTCGACACCGAGCTCCTTTTGGAGTATTGCCGCCAATTCGCGAAGCTTATCCTTGTAATAAGCCTTGCTTCTTGATGATATTGCATCGCTCTCACCTTGAAGCCATACGAAATAAACGTGGCGCACTGCGAATTCTTCCTTCGCCCTCTTGATCGCCGAAGCCGATTTGTCTATCAACATACGATGCTCTCTTGACGGCGGAAGCCAACAAGCGATGTCAGTGCTGCCCTTTGCCGCGTGTACCGCAACGACGGACGAATGCGTCTGCTCGATATAAGCTCTGCAAAACTCGGGAACGAGGTTCGTGTGTGAATAACTCGAGCTGCCGAAGGCGTGATCGACGTGCCATTGAGGAAGCAGATCGATGCTGTCAAAAACGATGCCCTCGCCTCCGTCATAACGAATATTTTCACCGACGGGATTTTTCAGCTCGACGAGTGAATCTGTCAAATACTTGTATTCAAAAGCATCCGTGACACGTTCGTTCTCCGAAAGTGCCTCCGTCTGCCCCTGCATATTGCTTTGTCCGCAAAATATAATTACGTCCGTAGTTTTCATAGCGATCATAATATAACCGTCATGATCGAGTGTGCCTCGAGCATAATTTCAGTGCATACGTCGTTTCTTCTGATGACTGCGGGAAGCGTCTTGTCCGTTACGTTCATAACGACAAGTGCAATGCTTCCGTCCGTGTTTTTGAATGCGATCGCGTGCATATCCTCGTGATAGCTCGTAGTCGCAACACGTTTTGCACCGCGTTTAGCAAACTTGGAAAAATGTCCGATGTAGTAATAAATAGGTGTATAAACGACCTTTTCGCTTTCCGTGTCGTAAATAACGGGAGCATAGCATCCGCTCGACTTGTCCTCGAAAACGATTCCCGCACACGCCGTCGTTTTTTCGCTTCTGTTGTGGAACGGGCCACCCTTGTCGCTGAGTATCAGATTCCAATCACAGAACGCACAGGTATAGTTTGAAAGATCGCCGAAAAGCTCCTTGCCGTAGCGCTCTGCAAGAGCGTGTGCATCCTCGTTGATGCTTCCGCATATCTCGGCGCTGACGAGCGGCTTGTTGAATCTTTCGTGAACGAGACGAAGTCCCTCAAAATGATCTCCCGTGTACCAATGGTGTGCAACGCCCCAAACACGCTCTTCGACCGCCTTCGAGGTAAAGATGCGCTTTGTTCTGTCATAAACGCGCTCTTTGTTGTGGTCCCAGATCATTATCTTGAGCTCGCCGAGCCCTTCCTCGTCAAGCGCGGAGATCAAATACTTTTCAATAAAATCTCTCTCGTCCTCGGGCGTATAGTTGCAGCTTTCCCACGATTGACGTGCGTTCGGCTCGTTTTGAACGGTGATAGCGGAAATGTTGATCCCATCGGAAGCCATCGCCTTGACGTATTTGGCGTAATATCTTGCCCAAACCATCTTGTATTCTTCCTTCAGCTTACCGCCTCTGATAACGTTCTCGTTCGTCTTCATATATGCGGGCGGGCTCCAAGGCGATGCAAAAAGCACGAGCTCGTCGTCGCAGTATTTCATCGCATCCTTGATAAACGGAACGATGTATTTTTTGTCTCTTTCAATATTGAACGTTTCGAGCGTAGTATCTCCGCTTTCAACGTATGAATAAATATCGAGCGAGAAGTCGCAGGAGTTGATGTGAGTGCGTCCGAAATTATATCCGATACCGTGCTCGTGCGAAAAAGTCTTCTCGAGAAATTCCTTCTTTTGCTCTTCTGTGAATTGAGCGTAATTATATGCCGCGGATTCGGTGAATGCACCGCCGAACCCGAGTATCTCTTGATATTCGATCTCATCATAAACGTTGATGATTCCCGTCTCGGAAATGCTGTCAATGTTACCTTCGGCAACGACGCTCTCTTCAAAATATAAGCTTTCCTTCGGAATTGTCTTGATTATCTTCATTTTTCTTCTCCTTGTGGGTATGATAATTGTTTTTTGTAAAATCCAATAAGCTCATCCTTTGGCATAGGACGCGCAAAAACGTAACCTTGAACACGGTCTACTCCAACGCTCTCGAGTGCCTTCACCTCGTCGGTAGTCTCGGCACCCTCAGCAACGACGATGAGATCCATTTCGTGAAAAAGTCTCGTCAACGCCTGAACCGTCGGGTAGTTGTAAACGTCAGTCCGCTTGTCGTGGATCAGACCTGCGTCGAATTTGATTATCTGGAACGGAAGCTGCAGTAAGCAGTTGAAGTTTGAATAACCAACTCCGAAATCATCCAAATAGAACCTGAATCCCGCTTCCGTCAGCTCCTTCATAATATATTGTGTTTGGATAAAGTTCTCCAAAATCGTTCTCTCCGTAAACTCGAGACATATCCGCTTGTGATCGATACCCGCTTGGTCAACGATACCGATAAACCTTGTAACGAAGCCCTTTTCAATAAGCTGAGCCATCGGAAGGTTGATCGAAACACTTGTATTTTCAAGCTCGGGGATGTGCTTTAGGTCGTGGCATACCTGCTCAAGAACGAACCAAGTTATCGAGCTGATCTGTCCCGTCTTCTCAGCGAGCGGAATGAATTCGGCAGGGCTTATCAAGCTGCCATCCATCTCGCGAAGCCTGATCAAAGCCTCCATCGAGCAGAATTTACCCGTCTGTAAGCATTTTATCGGTTGATACCAAACCTCATATCCTCGCGCAGTGTCGATCCTTTCGAGCCTGCCGCGTAGGTATTTCATACGGTCGATCTCCTCGCGAATATCTTGGTTGCATTGAACGTATCTTTGCTTCAATCCGTATCCCTTGGCGATCGAGTGCTCCATTATCTCGAAAATATCCGTTGACGTCGTTTCCTCACCGCACGAAATATAATGTGACACAATATAATCGACCTCGATGTGATGATCATCGAAATCAATGCCCGTGTTGAGAAAATCCAAAAGAGCTCCGCTTTGTCTTTCGGCAACGCTTTGATAGGTGTATTTCAAAACCACAGCAAAGACCGTTCCGTTCATATGGAACGCTACGCCGTCCTTCAAAGTGCGCTCTAACGAAAATGCAAATTGATATAAATACTCGTCACCGACAATGTGACCGTATTTTTGGTTGATCGCACTGAAGTTCTTGAGGTTTATTAGAAATATCTGGAACGGCTCCTTGAGAGTAATGAGTTGATTTACGTTGTCGAAGAAGCGATGTCTGTCGTTGAGCTCGGTCAACGTGTGAACACCGTGACGCTGGCTCATAAACGTCATAAATAGTACAATGTCAACGAAAGCGATAATGATCGAGTTGAGCATTATCTCGGGGAAGACACGTTGCAAAAGAATACATATCGGGATGATGGGAAAGACGTTGCTAAGAGTGCGGCGCATCAGCTTGTTGGCAGTTTCTTTGTTTCTGAAATAGCAGATCAAAACGAATATCATCTGCATAAACATAAAGAAATATCCGATAATATTCAACGGACCGCGATGATAAGCACCGCTTTCGTCAAAGTAGAACAAATATCCTCCCCAAACGTTTCCGATAATGAGCAGAACGTAAATGCTGAGCATTACAATAAGCGCTACACATGCGTTACGCTTGCAACGACGGGAGTGTGTGTGCTCGAGTATCTTGACGAAGAAGAACAGCGCAATACACGACGTGGTCACGATGTTGATTATAAAATACAGTGAGTTGACAAGCATATTCAACCATACGGGAATCCCCTCGGCTGACAAAAGCGCACCTGCCGTCAAGTCGGTGATGGCGTTGAGTGCAGTCAACGCGAGAACCATCGCGAACACCTTGCTCGAAAGCGGCATATAGCGAATGCTCGTCTTGTTGTCATAAAAGAAAGTGAATAAAACGATAACTAATCCAAGTGCAAAATAATCGGCAATATAAATCATAAAAATGCCTCCGCAAATTGAATGTTTTTTTCTGTAAATTACATTATATCACAATACTTTTCCTTTTTCAACACAAAAAGCCGCCTCAATGGCGGCTTTAACGTTATTTCCACATATAAATGAAGAATAGCTTTCCCGTATATTGCTCGTAAGCCTTCATATCCTTGAGCTCAGTATGCTCCGAGATCTTATCCATCAAAAGCTTGCCTGCGGGAGACTTCCACCCCTTGCGCGACAGGTTGAAAACGAATTGGCTGCTTCCGACGATGCATTGAAGCCAAAGCGTGCCGTTTCCAATACCGAATTCAGCCTCCTTGAAGCTTGAGAACGGGATCTCCTTTTTGACCTCCAGCTTTTCGTTGGTGCAAATGATCGAGTCGTCGGTTATCTCGCAAAAATAACCCGTGAACCCTCTGCCGGGCAGAACGCTTCCACCGTTACCGACGATCATATTGAAGGCCTTGCTTGTATCAATGCCGTTGTCTTGACAAAATTTTTCGAAGTTTTTCATAATTATTCTCCTTTGTCGTTAGCTTTGCTGTATACGAGGCTTCCCTCGATCTTGTTGTAATTAATGTCGGGATGATCAAAATAATCAAACAACGAGAATTGACGCTCCGACGGATATGTGTCAAGATAACGGAATATCTTGTGCATTATCCCGTGCCTCTGCTCGTCGGTACCACCGTAAAAATGGATCACGAACACACTCGAGAAAAACGTTTCGCTGATGACCTTTTTAACGAGATATACCTTGTGGATGATATCCTCGTCGACCGAATGGATGTAATCCAAAATATCACGAAGCATCTCCTCGGGCATATCGTCGCGAACCAATTTGTCGTTTTTCGAAATAAATCCCGTCTCGCTGTATTCATCCTTGTCAAGCTGTGCGAGCTCTTGAGCACGTTTTCTGTATTCGAGCAATTCTTCCTCCATACCCATCATACAGAAAAATCCGCCGATCTCGTGAAGTCCGTGCTCGAGATAGTTGTGGTTGTTCTCTATCGCGTGATATATCAAATCAGTTCCGTTTTTGTCATAACGACGAAGCATCGATATACCCTTGATAAAGTATGCGTGCTGCGATGCCGTTTCGTCGAGCTCCTCGATCGCTCGATCACATAACGCCTCTGCCTCGCTGTGTCTGCCTAGCTGATTCAAGTCCGAAATGACATCGGCATATTCCTCGGCAATAACGGGCATCCCTCTTTCTTCCCATTTCATAACTCGCTCCAACGGATCGAGATATATCTCTTTTCGTTCAGCATCATATTGATCCTGCGAACGATAGAGTATCTTGTCCGCAAAATCAAGCGCAGCATCCACCTCGTCAAGATACTCCTTCTCGCTGTTGCCCTCAACGATCTTGACCTCCGTCATACCGAGGGCCTCCAACCGCATCTTCAAGGTCGGGTGAGTCGCGTTGTTGGAAAGTATCTCCTTCATAAGCAGCTCATCCCAAAATTCGTGCCGCTCTTTTATCGCGTCCTTGAACTTTTGGATGCTGTTTCTCAAATAATTCGGATCGGGAGACTCCGCCGCGTAATCGGGCACCGTGTCTTTGATCGAGCACTCCAAATTGTATTTATCGTCATAGTTCAGCTTTGCCAACGCCGATGCCGCTATCTCGGCGGATACGTGCTTTGCCATCTCGCTGTCAGCGTTAGTTTCCTTGAAAACGGATGTTGCATAACAATAAGTCATATGATTGAAGAAATAACGAACGTCGAGTGCGGAATATATTCTGCTTGCATAGGCAACGATAGGATGGACGTTTCTTTCCGAGCCGAGCCAATTTCCGTAGCTGATCTCAAATTCCATCTCCTCGTTTTCCTTCGTGTAGTGGGAAAACTCGTGAAGACAGATCGCAAAAAGCTCATCCTCCGAAAGAATATTCAAAAGAACGATACCGATCTGCAAAAAGAACCTTTTTTTGTTTCTCAAAATACTCGCGTTGCAATCGAGCGAAAGTATGATCGTGATCTCACCAACGCATCCCGAGGCTGCGGCAGCCTTTTTCGCAATGCCGTACAGCTTGGGAAATTCTTTCTCCTTCAAAACGGGCGCATCCTCGTTCAAAACGATCGGCTCTGTTTTCTTCACTCTTGAATATACGACCGTGAAGATCAAGACCGAGTAGAAGACTCCCGCCAAAGCGAAGCTTGTCTGGGTGTATATATATCCCGTAAGAAGCGAAATGCAAGCACCGTCCAACCACAATAAAAACGAAAAGGCATATGTGAAGTGCCTGATACTCTTCAGCTTCTTTAATAATGCCGCCGACGTGCGCTTTGCATCATTGCGATGACCGACAATGTATGATTGCATATCGGCAACCTTGGTGTTGTTTACTTTTTTGATGTACCTTTTTTCTAAAAATATGCTCAACGCCGTCAATACCGGCGGTACCAATACCAATATGGTGAGTATCAATCCGACGTGATCCAATTGAACGCCTGTCTTCAAAACGATCCCGCATATGCAGATCAGGAACGAAGTTACATACGCCAATAAGAGCTTTAGGTATTTTTTCATATATCATCCTCCACCTTGTCTTTTAAATATGTATTATATCATATCATACCGAATATTTCAACATAAATCAATATAAAAATAGCCTCGGTGCATACCGAGGCTTTTGGGCGATCAACCGTTGAAATACGACGAGAAAACGTGGAAAGCAATATCTTCGCCGTCAATTTGCGAGATCAGATCACGCGCATCGTTGTGCGGAGTGATGTACGTCGGGTCACCGGTGAAAACGTAACCCAATATCTGCGGAATGGGATCGTATCCTTTTTCTGTCAAGGCATCAAAAACTATTTTGAGCATCTCGTCGACAGTAAGCTCTTTTTCATCCATAATGTTTTGTTTCCTTTCAAAAATATATTTAAACTTAAAGCAAAGCGGAATATACGACCTCTCCGCCGTTGACGAATACCTCGATAATGCATCCGTCGCGAAGTATCTTGAGGTCGTTCAACTCACCACTGTATATAACGGGCGGCCTTCCGTTTCGCTCAATAATAAAGCCGTTTTCAGTACGCTTCACTGCAGGATCGCTGTCGGTCAGCAGATGACGTACCTCTTCGATCGGAAATGCAGTGAGCCTTCCGTCCTTGAACGTGATCTCTCTCGGAACGGACATACATCCAATATTTCGCTCAAAGGCACCGCTGTAGCTCCAACCGGGGATCCACGTTATCAAAAGTGCTCTGCCCAAATGATCTCGAAATACCTGACCTGCATATTGATCGGGGCCCTTGTCGATCTCGGCAGTATGCTCAATGCGGAATCTTCCGTCCGAAAAGCCGCCGTGCATCACCGAAAAGAAATGAACGCTGTCGTACGGACAGACCGAGGCTGTCAGTAAATATTTGCCGTCGCCCGCCTCAACGAATGACGGACATTCCGTGTACCTGCTGTTTTCCCATTCGCTCATAACGCCAACGTAATCCCACGAAAAAAGATCGTCGCTCTTGTATAATAAAAGCACACCCGTCTTTTTTTCGGGGTTGCCCGAAGCGATAACGCAATAGTATCTGCCGTCAATAAAACAGACCGCAGGATCGCGAAAATCAGGTCCTCCGTCCGACGGATACGTGGCGATGACGGGATTGCCTTCGTATTTTTTGAAATTTATCCCATCGTCCGAAACAGCGATCGCAATAGTCGATACCTCCGCTATCGCCGCATAGAACAAAAACAGTCTGCCGTCCTTTACAATAGCCGTCCCCGACCAGCATCCGCCACCGTCGTATTTTTCACTCGGTGTCAGCGCAATGGGTAGCTCCTCCCACTCCAAAAAATCCTTCGTCCTCGCGTGCCCCCAATGCATCGGTTGCTTCCAAGGGATCTCATAGTCGGGCGCATACTGATAAAAAACGTGATAATATCCATTAAAATAAACAAGCCCGTTGGGGTCGTTGTTCCACCCCTTGCTCGGTCTGAAATGATATAAGAGCTTTCCGATGTAATTAAGATCATTCATCACCAATTAACCTCCAAACGCACCAATTAAGAATTCTTAACGTAAACTCGCAGCCATTTAAACGCATCGATAAGCTGTAGCTTCACCTCGTTGCATATCTTAAATGCAGTATCCTCATCAAATTTTTGAACGAGCTTGTATCCCTTCGGCGCAACGAAATCAGCCGCCTCATCCTTGCTGACGTCAAGATAGTCCTTCCCGAAAAAAAGAGTAGATTTAACGTATAAGTCGTTGTAATAAAACCATCCGCCGTGCATCCCCTTCAAGCGATAACGTAGATTCGTGTCCCAAACGTTGACCTTGTTAACGTCAAAGGGAGCAGGTGAGGAATAGTTTGTGTCCGAAGAATCGGGAGTAACAAAAGATACCTCAACGGTAAAAGAGCCGCCGTATTTGTTTGTCTGAACAGTGATAAGCTCAACGTGATCCTTGCATATCCTTCGAAAATGAGGATATTTCCCGATAAAACCTTCCTCCCTGAGCGGAGCAAAAACCATTTTTATCAAATAAGATTTCATGACCTCAAAGTTTGTCATCTGATAATCTATCATAACTATATCATCCTTGCTTTATTGTTGGTCAATTATACCATAAACAAAATCGCATTTCAACCTTATAAAACAAAAAAGCTTTTCGCCAAGGCAAAAAGCTTTTTCCGTGCTTTTATATGCTTAACAATTCAAAAGCATCACTCATTGTTATAGGATCTGAGCGAAAAAAAGAACTTATCTGTTTAAATTGTGCTTTGAAAAGCGCGTTTTCTGACGGTGCTCTATTTACGAGCTCAACATACTTGACGTGTTTGTTGTCGCACAGACTTAATATGCTTTTATTGAAGCTTTGTGCAAACGAGCTTCCGTTTAATAACCCGATCAGAATTATTATGGCATCGGGCAATTTTTGACGTATTTCAGAAACAAGCTCAGTATATTCCGATACTGCATTTGGATTGGACTCGTCCTCTTCGCCGAGTGAGACGAATATTTTGCCGGGATTAATGTCTACAACACAGTCATCAAGGATCTCCATCGCTTCTTTTATGGTCAATCCTTTGATGCTTCGATTATAAACTGCATTCTCGGGCTTGCATTTGTTGGTTAACTCGTATATAGGGAATTCAGACATATAAGTCGAGCCGAAAATCACGATCTCTCCCGTAAGTGCAAGATCGTTTATTTTTTTCATAGAGTTCGCTTTGCTATGTATGTATTCTTTCATTATATCACCTCCGTAGATCGACCGATCTTTCGTGCCACGCATTGATAAAGTACAGCGCAAGATCAATGCTTACGACGATCAAATTGATCAAGTATAGAACCACAACGTAATTCAGTTGATGATTTACGATCTTGCCGATGATCCCGGAGATATATCCGATTATGATAGCAATGATAAAGACGACACTTTTACCCTTTGTTGATTTTGAACGTATGCTTTTGTATACGGAGATAGGCCAAGACATACCAAAGCATATGAGCATGATGATTTCAAATATCTGCATAATTTTATTCCTCCTGCTGTGATACCGTAATTATACCCTTGACAAATGCAAAAGTAAAATATATAATTTTTATAAAAATCATAGGTTGTGCCTATATAACGGAGGAATTATGGATATACAAAAGCTGAAATACTTTTATACAACAGCGCAGCTTGAGCACGTCACACGTTCTTCGGAGGTGTTGCATATATCTCAGCCGTCTCTTACACAAGCAATTCATTCGCTTGAAAGCGAGTTGGGAGTCCCGCTATTTCAACGAGAAGGAAGAAAAGTGGCATTAACAGAGTTTGGCGTTTATTTGAAGCAGAGATTGGATATATTGATACCGGAATTTGATCATCTTGCAATTGAAATGGAAGAATTAAAGCAATCTGTTACAAAAAAAATAAGGCTTAATATATTGGCAGCCTCCTCCTTTGTAATAAATGCGATCATGGAATACAAAAAGAAGAATCCGGAGGCGATCTTTGATTTCGAGCAGACCGAAAAAAAGAACAATTGTGACATATTGATCACAACGAATGGCTTGAAGAACGATTCGGAAAAGAAATATTTACACCGATGTGTAAAAAAAGAAAAAATTTACCTTGCCGTTCCAAAAGACTCGAGCTATGCCGAGGTTTCATCGATTGAGCTCAGCGCGGTAAGGAATGAAAACTTCATTATGCTGTCCAACACCCGATTATTCGGCGCAATATGCAACAGATATTGTTCTATCGCAGGGTTTTATCCCAAGATCATCTTTGAATCCGATTCACCTACCGCAGTGCAGAATATTATCAGTATGGGCGCAGGAATAGCGTTTTGGCCTGAGTATTCGTGGGGAAAGCTTCATAACAAAAATTTGAAGCTCGTAACCATTTCCGAGCCGATATGTGAACGAGATCTTATCGTAGAACAATACGAAAGACAACCAAGATCCTTGTATGCAGAAGATTTCTATAATTTTCTGATAAATAAATTGTAAATATACATCCACTGTAATATCATCGCGTGGAAAATGATGAAAAAAGCCGATACGAAAGAACCGTATCGGCTTTGGCACGTCGCACCGATTTAGATATCGGTGTGAAGCAATTCGATAAATTGTAGTTTATAATACCGTGTAACTCGCATCGGATAATTTATTCATTGCTCTCTTATAGTGTTATTTCTCTTTATACGATTCCCATTGCCATCTCTACCAACAACGCAACGACAACGACCAACGCCGAGATGATAAAACCGTGGATCATCGGGCGGATACCGGATTTCTTCATGCTTGAGAAGGACGTGTTGAGACCGATGGCTGCCAATGCACATACCATAAGGAATTTGCTTGCACTCTTGGTGCCGGATACAACAGCCGCAGGAATCGGGAATATACTTGCAACAATGGACATAGCAAGAAATCCAAGGATAAACCAAGGGAATATCTTTGTAATGCTGAAATTTGCCTTCAGTTCACTTCCGTTTTGGCTGTTGGCAAGTGCTTCTTTACGCTTTAAGCGGAGCTGCACAAAAGCAAAGGTAATAACGGTAGGAATAATCGCAAGGGTTCTTGTGAGCTTTACCATTGTGGCAAAATCGCCTGCGCCTTCTGAGAAGGCATAGCCGGTCGCAACGACGGACGAGGTATCGTTAACTGCCGTTCCCGCCCAAATACCGAATGCCTGATCGGTCATCCCCATTGCTTGTCCCATAATGGGAAACAATACGATCATTGCCATATCGAACAGGAAGGTAGCGGACATAGCGTAAGCCACGTCGTTATCGTCTGCATCGATAGTCGGGGCAATGGCGGCAATAGCAGAGCCACCGCAAATACCCGTACCGGCAGAGATAAGATTAGAGAGCTTCCAGTTAAGTCCCAACGCCCTACCGATAAAATATCCGCCACCAAAGCAGGTCAGCAAAGTAAATATCATAA
>JAFSCS010000015.1 GCA_017436675.1 Clostridia bacterium
CGCACTCCGGCGCATATACTGTCCACGCCATCCTTGCAGATATGGGCGAGACCTTTTGTGGTGTAGTCCCATTCCTCCGGCAGAGAGAGCATAAGGGAGAGCAGCCCCTTCGCTTTCAGGGACAATTCCGTGTTACGCAGATGATGATTTGACATGACCGTGTAATCACGGGTCTTGTCTATGCGGAATACTGCCATTGCCGTACCTCCTTCCTGTAAAAATGAAAAGTGTTGTTTTTCGGTGTTTTCGCCGTCTGTATCCCTCCGTTATCCTCTACAAAGGAAAACACCCACGCCCATCACGGAACGCAAGGCACAGAGGAAAGAACAGCGGTTTTTCCACCCTAATTCATACATTTTTTGGTAGGGTCTTATGGGCATAAAAAAACGCCACAAGATTTTTCGTCTTATGGCGTTAGCGTGGTTTATTCAGTTTCTAAATCATCCAGCCATTCTTCAAATGACTTTCTGGATATACGGATTTTTCTTCCGATATTCACCGTTTTGAAATGTCCCTCACGGACGAGTTTATATGCGGCGGTTCTTCCGATTTGCAGCAGAGCCGCTATATCTTCCACCGAATATGCCTTAACCTCTTGTTCTTTTGGCGATTTTGTGATATAATTACCCATAGTAATGACCTCCATTATAATACTGTTCGGAGGGAAGTTCAACTCAACATAAGAGCCCGTCTTGCTAATAGTTTGCTAATAGGACGGTACGAACCACCCATAAAAGTGCGGTTTTTGAGCCATTTTACGGCATTTAGTTCGTGTATATAATAACAAATGCGTGTACGAAATGGCACGAAAAGGTCATTACTTGAACATTAGGACAAATTGGTACGCCAAACTCCTAAGGGTTAGTTATGGGTTCGATTCCCGTTGCGGGTGCCAAAAAAATAAGCAACCCAATCGGGTTGCTTATTTTTTTATCCAAGCCGACGAAGGAGGCTTGGTATGTAACCAATGCGCTTGCGCATTGTATGTAATTGCGACGAAGTCGAGTATGGCATCACGCGCAAGCGTGCATTATACTCGTCGGCTTGATTACATTCAACACTTCGTGTTGATTCCATACCGCAGACAAGCTGCGGATTTCATACACGGCTTCGCCGTGATTTTACGAGTTGCATTTTTGTATTATGAGCCAAACAAAATCCAAGTCTACGGACTTGGATTTTTTTATTTCTATTCTCTTGTCCAGCCTTCGCCGTTTATTTCGTGGGCGCGGCTGATCGTTACAAACGCATATTTATCGTTCTTATAGATGATATTCATCAGCTCGGAATACTGTCTCACCGTGAACGAGACCATAACGATCTTCTTCGGACTGCCCGAATATCCGCCGATAGCATCTATCACCGTCGTCGTTCTGTCGAGTGTTTTTATTACATGATCGCTTATCGCTTCGTATTGGTCGGTGACTATATTTGCGACGAACGCTCTTGAGCTTCCGACGAAGATATAGTCTATCACGAATGCGGCGACAAACGCCGAGGTGACGGCAAGGAGCGTTATTACGAGGTCCTTCGTTATAAACATTCCGAAAACAACTATTGATGCGTCGATGATGAATATTACGACTGAGCTTTTTGCTCGTTTGATAAATTTACAAATGATAAACGTCAAGATATCGACGCCACCCGTAGAGCCGCCGCCAAGGAAGGTTATTGCACAGCCTGCGCCGACGAGTGCTCCGCCGAAAACAGCGGCGACAAGCAGATTCAGGTCTCCGTGGGACATAGTCGCGAGGTTAAAAAAGCCGTCGAGAAATTCGGGATCGTTCAATTGAAGGAATGCTGAGAGTGCTATTGGATAGACGATCGTCGAGATGAGCGTTTTCATTGCGAAATCTCGTCCGAGGATAAACAATCCGAGCAGAAAGAGTCCCCAAGTCAATATCGTTACGTAGAGATCGATCGACAGATCAAGCGGAATGACCGCTTCAAATATCAGTGCCAAGCCCGACACACCGCCCGTTATCAGCTCGAAAGGTACAATAAAGACCGAAACGCCGAAGGCGAGGACGATCGTTCCGATTATGGTGAGCAATATATTTTTTATTGTTTGCATTAACTCCTGACGTTTCATTTTATCCTCTTTTCAATTCCTTTTTTGTAGTTTATCATAGAGTTTATATTTTGTCAATGATACGAATACTATACATTTATTTATGATCGCGGGGGAAAATTTTGACCTCTATTGACAAAATCAATACTTCGTGTTACGATGTATATAATGAAGGGAGGTATTGTATGGACACACAATTAAAGCGAGGGCTGTTGGATATATGCGTTCTCGCGGCTATCAAGGACGGCGAGTCATATGGCTACAAGATCATCAAGGATATAAAACCTTACATTTCACTTTCCGAATCCACGTTATACACCATTCTCAAGCGATTAGAGTTAGCGAAAATGCTGACCGTCAAGACTGCTGAACACGACGGGAGGCTGAGAAAGTATTATAAAATCACAGCTGAGGGGTTGGATCGTATCGAAGAGTTTAAAGAAGAATGGATGGAAATATTATCTATATATCGATTCGTCACAAAGGAGGGTAAAAACGATGCGCAAGGATGAATTTCTTTTAATGCTGCAAAAAAGATTAGAGGGATTGCCGAAAGATGAAATTGAGGAACGTTTGACCTTTTACTCTGAAATGATCGATGATCGGATGGAAGAGGGGGTCAATGAAGAAGATGCCGTTTCGATGGTCGGAGATGTTGATGAAATTGTGGCAGAAATAGTTGCAGTGACACCTATTTCGAAAATTGCAAAAGAAAGATCAAAGCCCCAAAGACGACTGAAAGCTTTTGAGATCGTTTTGATCGTTCTCGGTAGTCCGATATGGTTATCGGTTCTCATCGCTTCTATTTCCGTTATCTTCTCGATCTATGTTTCGTTATGGGCTGTTATTATTTCGCTTTGGGCTATTTTCGTTTCGTTTATTGCATTAGGATCAGGAGGGCTTTTGGCTATGTCCTTTCAGTTTGTCAACGGAAACACTATTTCGGGAATAGCTATGCTCGGAGCTTCGATGGTTCTTCTCGGGCTCTCGATATTTACATATTACTGCTGTAAAGCGGCATCACGCGGTATCATCGCGCTCACAAGGGTGAGCTTCAACTCACTGAAGCGATGCTTTATCAGAAAGAAAGAGGTGTAATGATGAAAAAAAGTACAATAATATGGCTGATCGTTGCTACGACGCTCATTGTCATAGGAATTGCCACGATTTTTGTCGCGCTTTCTATGGGCGCTTTTGATCCCGCCATTTTCAATACAGTCGAATTAGTCACAAACATTTATGAAATCGAAGAAGAATTCGATAGCATTTCGATTTTTACGGAGACAGCGGACATTGAGTTAAGGCCGTCAACGGACGGTTCGGTCAAGGTCGAATGTTTTGAGCAAAAGAACACTTATCACTCGATAAGTGTTAACGAAGGATGTCTTACGATCCAAGTGATCGACAAGCGCGAATGGTTTGAACACATTGGTTTTTACCCGGAGGAGACGAAAATAACCGTATATCTACCCAAAGTGAGATACAATGAGCTTACCATTGAAGAAAGCACGGGAGACGTTATCATCCGAAATGAGTTCGAGTTTTTTCAAGCTAAGATACATGTTACTTCAGGTGACATTGAGTTTTTTGCCTCGGCAGAGAATGATCTCGGTTTAAAGACATACTCGGGCGATATTACTGTCGACGATACGAATACGACGATTATGACACTCGTTGTTGGGACGGGGGACATCAATGTGAACAACATCAGATGCAAAATATTTGAAACACTAAGCACCACGGGAGACCAAACGATAAAGAATCTTATTGCCGAAGAAAGAATCATTTTCAGAGGCGGTACGGGAGACGTTTTGTTTGAAAAGTGTGATGCGCCCGACATTACTATTTACACCAACACCGGTGATATTTTCGGCAGTTTAATGAGCGGGAAGGATTTTGAGGTCGAATGTGGTACGGGTGATGCGACCTATCCCGAATCTCTCGGAGATGAAATATGCAAAGTGAAGTCACGCACGGGGGATATAAAAATAACTATAATTCCAAACAAATATGACGACGATAACGATATTATATCTTAGTGACCGATTATACTACAAAAAAAGATCCATCGTATTGATGGATCTTTTTTATTTTTTCAAATTAGCCGTTAGCTTTAACGGAAGTGATATGGGGGTTCATACCCTCGTACCAATAGAGGAACGCTTCAACGTCAACAACGTCGCCTGCTTCGAGAGTTCCAACTGTTGTATAAACGTCGCTATCTTTACCTGTGAGGTAGATCTCTACACAGAAGCTATAGGATTTTCCGTCTTTATCGAGTGTAACGTAGATATCGTCACCGGGCTCGCCGTTTTTGTACTCGATCTTATTAACCGTCATACCCTTGAAGGATACGAACTCGTTTTGGTGCTTTTCCATATCTTCTGTTCCGAGGAGGTTCGTTACGTCGAGTGCTTCTGCAACGAATGTGTCGCCGCCTTCTACGAATGTGAACGTACCGTCAACGATCTCGACCTCGCCGTTGAAGGTTGCTTTATAGCCTTTTACTGCGATCTTTGTGCCTTTTGTGAGTTTAGCTGCATCTTCTTCTGTGCAAGCGAGCTCATAAAGGAAGATACCGCCGTCTTCGCTTTGGCAATATACTGTAATTTTGTTATCCCACCAGCTTTGATGTCCTTGAACGTATGTTTCAACGTATACGGGAGCGTCAACGGGAGCTGCGATGTATTCTGCATACGTCATAGGCTCTGCGGGGAAGGATACGGATGTATCAGCCGAAACGTCACCGGAAACATCTTTGGACGTATCAGCTCCGCCGTCACATGCAACGAGAGAGAACATCATAACTAATGCCAAAAAGATAAATACTATTTTTTTCATTGTTTTTCTCCTATTCGATTTGATCAAATATATTAAAGAATATTATACAACTATTTTCAAAAAAATCAATGCTTTCTTGACAGATTTTTTATTAATTTTTTCTTTTAATTTTGTTCAACACGACGTAAACGCCCATTCCGAGCCAACAAAGTGCCAAAGCGCATATCAACAGGATCGATTCTGTCGGCAAGCGACCGAGTGTTTCTGCCGTTTGGTCGAGGCGATAGAGAGAGGTCATTTCGCTATACAAGCTCTCGAGATAACCGTCGTTGACAGCTTGACCGCGGCGGACCGATTTATTGACGCTCTCGATGAGCTGGCCTGCGGCGTTACGGAGCGAAGTTGAGCCGTTGAACACGGGGGTGACGAAGGTGTTTTCGGTGTTATCGAGGAGAAGCTTCGTTGCTTCTATTTTCACTCTGTAATAGAAATCGTCGTCTTCACCTGCACGAGAGAGGTAGTCGACGTATTCATCGCTTTTTTGAGCCTTCGTCGTTACGGGTGCATAGCCCTCGGTTTGAGAATATGCTATCTGCACCTCATTTGTGAGCATATACTGACAAAACAGCCACGATGCGATGACCTCGTCGGTGTCTTCCCTATTGAAGACGCACATTGACGGGCCTTGGGATATCATTTTCGGTGAATCGGCATCGTATTGCGGGATCGGCATTACGGCGGTCTCAAACTCGACGAGGTTCTCCTCGGCGATATCGACGAGCGGTGCATCGCATCCCATCCAAGTAGCGCCTCCCGTTGAGTCGATCGCAAAGATGCACTGTCCTGCGTTGAGGTAGTTTGCGGGGTATCCGATGAGCTTGAACGTATTGAAAGCTCCGCTTTTTGAATGAGTCGCTATTTCGGAGAGGATCGAGCCTGTTGTATCATTGAACAATTTTATCTCACCGCGCGCGGTGGAGTAGCCTGCGCCCTTTTGCGCAAGCATTTGGATCATCATATTATCGGTAGATTTATAGATGAAGGGGATCAGTACCTTTTGACCGTTGACGAGGTAATTTCCGTTTTCGTCCTTTTTCATCGCCGCTTCGCTGACCTCCCAGACGAAATCCCAGGTCAGAGTTTCGGGGAGAGTAAAGCCGAGCTTTTCGACGTAGGTCTTATTAACGTAGCACGCTTCGGTCGAGCGCATATACGGTACGGCGTAATAATGCCCGCCGAACTCACACTCATCGAGAAATTTCGGGACTATCTCCTCGCGCGAGGGTGAATCGAATTTGACCTCACTTCCGCCGAGTCCGTACTTTTCGTGGTCGAACAGCTCGTCGAGTGGCACCACCGTCTCTTCGCCCGTAAGATACGTTGCGATATGGTCGGGGTACGTGATACAGACGTTCGGTGTCGTTCCCGTTCCGATATTGGTTATTACGTCTTGGTATATTTTTCCGTAGTCGGTATACAGGCGAAGGTTGACCTTTATATTCGGATAGAGCTTTTCGAAATCCTCTATCGCTTTTTTATATATTGCTACCTGAGTCATATTCGTATCGTTCTTCGCCCAGAACGATATTTCGTAGCTTTTCGATTCGTTGAAGCTTTCGGGAAGCTCGAACGTCGTCGTTTGCATTTTTCCGTGACACGAGCAAAGCGGCAAAAGCAAGCAAAGGACGAACGCAAGAGAAAGAATTCTTTTCATCCCTTCATACCTCCTCTCGCGACACCCTCCATTATCTTTCTTCTGAAGATGAGGAAAAGCACTATCAGAGGAACGGAGATAACGACGACCGCCGCCATCATTGCCGGAATATTATCACGTCCGAATCCGTTTTCGCGGATCTCCTGTATTCCGTTCGAAACGAGGAAATAGGCTTGTTCATCGGTGACGAGTCGCGGCCAGACGTATGAGTTCCAGCACTCGATGACCTTCAATATCGTTATGGTCACTATCGTCGGTCGGCAGATCGGGATCATCACCTTCCAAAGATATTTGAAGTCGCTCGTTCCGTCGACCTTTGCGGCGTAGTAGAGCTCATCGGGGATCTGGGAAAAGTTTTCCTTCAAAAGATAGATGTAGAACACCGAGGCTACGGACGGCAATATCAAGCCCGCAAAGGTATTGCGCAGGTCGAGGTTAGTCATTGTGACGTAGTTCGTTATCACGACGAGCTCACTCGGGATCATCATCAGCGACAAAAACAGAGTGAACGCGAGGTCCTTTCCTTTGAAGGACAGGCGTGAAAATGCAAACGCGGCAAGAACGGTCACAAAGAGCATTATTGCTGTCGTTGCGAGGGTGAAGATCACCGTATTCAAAAAGTACTTTGCAAGAGGTACTGCCTCGAAAGCCCAAGTATAGTTTTCGAAGGTGAGGTCAAGCGTAAACAGCTTTGGGATCCACTCGGAGTTGTATGCGCCGTAGCTTTTCAGCGAGGTCAAAAGCATCCAATAGAATGGGAAAAGCACGATCAGAGCCCATATTCCGAGAAGGATATATATTATTGTATCAAGCGTTCTCTTTTTCAAGAGTGCGCTTTTTTCTATTTTATCGTAGTTCATATTTTTTCCTCGATCAATAGTGGACGTGCTTTTTGCTGACAAGCAGGTTGATGCACGTTATCGTCAAAACTATGCAAAACAATATGATCGCCGCCGCGGAGGCGTAGGACGGATAGCCGCCCGAGTTTCCGTAGAGCATATCGTATATGTATCCGACTATCGTATTCATTTCTGCGGCGTTAAGGTCGACTCCGAAGAGTGCAACGGCGTCGGAATACGCTTTGAATGCGCCGATAAATCCCGTTATCACGAGGTAAAACAGTGTTGGGGAGATCATCGGAAGCGTTATTTTTGTGAAGATACGCCATTTTGAAGTGCCATCGACCTTTGCGGCGTTATAATACGTTTCATTGACAGAGGCGAGTGCGCCCGTTAATATCAGCACCTTGAACGGCATTACTATCCAGATCGTATAGACGCAAAGGACGAGCATTTTCGCCCAATACGGACCGCCGATGAAATCGACGGGGCTCATCCCAAATAGTCCGAGCACGAGGTTCGCAAGACCGTCGCTGTAGGGTGTTTGTTTAAAAAGTATCATAAACACGAGACCGACGGCGAGGGTGTTCGTAACGTAGGGAAGAAAATATATTGTTTGGAACAATTCGCGAAGCTTTTTTATTGAGCTTAACGCTGCCGAGATCATCACGGACAATACCGTCGAAAGCGGAACGGTCACGGCAACGAGGATGAACGTATTTTTTAGGGCCTTCAAAAAATAGGGGTCTCGGAGCAGGTAGGAATAGTTGAAGATGCCGACGCCCTCGTGGGATTGCGATGCAAAGTTGAAGCCCTCCTCGAAGGAATAGATCAACACGTCGATGAGCGGATAGACCATAAATGCGCCCAGAAACAATATTGCGGGCAACAGATAGAGCCATCCCTTGAAATTATTGTTTTTCACCTTTGCGCTCCTCTCAATATAATCTTTCGCCCGTTTCTTTTCTGAAAACGTGGACCTTTGACGGCTTCAGGTCAAATCTCACCTTTTCGCCCGTGAGTCCTTTTATGTTTTCCGAGCCGACGATCGAGCGGATATTATCGTTTTGGGAAAGCGGGTGGTTCGAGACGATGCTGATGTCTCTTCCCATTACCTCGACACGCTCGAGGTCACAAGTGAATTTTCCGTTTTCGGTCACGATAAAGCCTTCGGGGCGGACGGCTACGTTTACCTTTTCGTTTCCAAGTCCATCGACATCGAGCACGGCTTCATCGCCGATATAAAGCTTTCCGTCCTTTATCTCGCCGTCGAACGCATTTATCGGCGGTGTTCCGAGGAATTTCGCAACGAATTCATCCACCGGATCGTCATACACCTCTTGCGGCTTGCCTATTTGGTGAACGACGCCGTCCTTCATTACGACGATGAGGTCGGAGATCGACATTGCTTCCTCTTGATCGTGGGTAACGAAGATCGTCGTTATACCCGTACTGCGTTGGATCCTTCTTATCTCCTCACGTGTTTGGAGGCGAAGTCTTGCATCGAGGTTGGAAAGCGGCTCGTCGAGGAGCAGGATACGCGGCTGCTTCACGAGTGCCCTTGCGATCGCAACACGCTGCTGCTGACCGCCCGAGAGCTCGTTTGGCTTTCTGTCCATAAGCTCATCGATCTGGACGAGCTTTGCGGTCTCGAGTGCCATTTCGTCCATTTGCTCACGTGTCAGCTTATCTTTTCCCTTTCTGTTTTCAAGCGGGAAGGTTATATTTTGCCTTACTGTAAGATGGGGGTAGAGGGCATAGTTTTGGAACACGAGTCCGACGCCTCTGTTTTCTGCGGGCAGATCGGTAACGTCGTCGTCACCGAAGAAGATCCTTCCGCTCGTTGGCTTTTGGAGACCGGAAAGCAGATTCAGCGTCGTTGATTTTCCGCAGCCGGACGGCCCGAGTAGTCCGATGAGTGTGCCGTCCTCGATCTCAAAGGTGAAATCGTTCACGGCGATAACGTCTTGGGGTTGTTTTTTATTTCTGCTCGGAAATATCTTCGTCAGATTTTTTAGCGTTACTTTCATTTTGTGTTCCTCTTTTTTATCAAGGTTATTTATATACTATTATATTATAACACTATCAAACTGCTTTTTCAAGTGGAAACAAAAAAACGAAGCGTTAAGCTTCGTTTTTGATTATTTGATTATTATTTATATTTTGCCATCAACGAATCGATCAGGTCGATCTCCTCGGGTGTGAGAGTGAGATACGTTCCGTTCGTATTATAGAGCGCATCACAGCAATAGTTGATCCCTTGACCGTCGAGGTCGAATCTACCCTCAAGCTCGTGGACGTGGGCTCCAAGCTCCCATTTTCTGTCGCTGTCGATTATATCGATGATCAGTGCTTTATCCTCGTCGGAGAGCGTTTTGTGGCTTGACGTCTCCTCGAAGGGATGTCCTACCCAGATATTTACTGTTTCAACGGGGAACTCCTCGCCGTATATTCTGTCGAAGTATCCGATCGGTTCGAGATCCTCGACCTCTTTCGTCGGGAAGACCTGATCTCTCGTGTCGCACGACTTCGGTGCAAATCTGATATCGAAGTTGTAGTGATACTTCATATCGTCGCCAAGAGGCATATCGATGATGAGGAGGTCGTTTTGGAGTGAATGGCCCTCGAAGTCATAGTCTCCGATCAGATCGGCGGGAAGCTTGTTTTTGAACCATTCCTCGAAAAACTCGTCATATTCGCTATAGAGCTTTTGGTTATACTCATCGCCTATCGTTTTTCCGTCATCAAAGGAGAGGAGATAGATACATTTTGCGACTGTATAGTCCTTTGTTCCGACAAGCTCGTCGCCCTCGAAGAGTATCATAAACTCGGCTTTGCATTGATCCCAATCGACCTTATGTCCCGTATACATACGAGTAAGACCGCTATCGAGGAGATAGAGGCGGTAGATGACGGTGGAATAGATATCTCTGATCATTTTCGCATAGTTATAGTTTTCGCCTTCCGGATGCTCACATTCGATAACTCCGTCGTTTTCGATGAGGTAATCAGCGATTCCGATCATTTCGGCGATCTCCTTATCGAGCAATATTTCGTCGCACGTCAAGTAGAGGTCGACTGTGTCGCCGATGAGGTAGAGCACCTCGTCATAGCTCAGCGCTTCTCTTTTTTCTTCTTCACGGAGCTTTAGAAGCTCGGTTGCTTGTTCTTCGCCGAAGAGAGAGACGGTTTTGCCGTCGTTTGTGAAGGAGAGATATTTTTCGAATTTCTCTTTCATTGAAAGCTGTGACGTTGGGGGAGCTTCTTTGTCAAGCTCGGGTATAAAGCTTTCGATACCGTCAAACGAGAACGATTTCGATTCCTCGACAGCTTCTCCGATCGCAAATACCGTTGCCGTCAAAAGCAATACTGCACTAAGCACGACCGTCATTGCAACGAGAGCAAATCTTTTGTTGCTTAACATTGTTTTATTCCTTTCTGTGTAAAGATATTTGAAGCGGTATGCTTCGATCATTATCTTATACACCTTCTGTCAACGAGTTATTGTCAAGATATTATCAAGTTGTAAACGTTAGCGTAAAGGTCGTTCCTTTACCAAGCTCGCTTTCGACTGTCATATCTATCTTGTGCAGCTCGGCTATTTGGCTTGATATTGAGAGTCCGAGCCCTGCGCCGCCCTCGGCACGTGCGCGTGATCTATCGGCTTTATAAAACGGCTCGGTGATATGGCACATTTGCATTTCGGTCATTCCTTTACCTGTATCAGCAACTGCCACTTCCCTTCCGCTGCAGGAAAGCGTTACGACGTCGTCGGGGCTGCACGCCTTTATCGCGTTTTCGGTCAAGTTATAGAGAAGCATTGAGAGCAGCGTTTTCTCGCCCTGCACGATCATTGCTTCGGTCTTTTTGAGCAGTCTCACTCCCTTTTCATCGGCGCGAGGCTTCAGACGGTATACGGTATCGTTTATCATCTCGGACATATCGACGTCACAAAGCTTCGGTGGATTTTCACGGATATATGCACCGTCGAGCAATATTTCCGATATTTTTTGCAGTCTTATCGATTCGGAGATGATATATCTTATCGCCAACATTCTCGATTCCTCGTCGCTTTTCGCTTTTTCGAGGTATTCTGCATAGCCGCGGATGCTCGTCAGCGGGGTGCGCAACTCGTGCGCCATATTATCGACGAGCATTTGCTTTTTCTCGGCGTCAAGCTCGAGCGAGGTCATTTGGTCGTTGATCTTCGCTATCATCGAATTGAAGCTTTTCGCAAGGAGCGAAAGCTCGTCTGTACCGCTTTCATCGGCGGTGACGCTGAAGTCTCCGGACTCTATCTGCTCTGTCGTTTTTCTCAATTTTTCGAGCGGCTTGGAGAGGCGTTTCAGTATCACGAACAAGGTCACGGCAAGAAACGACGAAAAGGCGAGTGCGGTCGTCGAATAGACGACCATCAACGCGCGGAACTCACGTTCAAGCGGATCGACGTTTTTTGCAAACGCGAAGACGTATTTTCCGCCACATATCTTTGCCGTGATAACGACGTGGCGTTTTTCGTTGATAATTTTATGGCTGAGCGTCTCGTTCTCGAGCTCGAGATCTTCGGGAAAACCGTTATATATCGGTCTGTCGTCTTCAAAAAGGGCGAATATCACGCCCTTATCCTTATAGTGATTGACGTACGTTTTCATCAAAAGCGACACGTTCGTTCCGCCGCCGTCGTTATAGTCACGCTCAAATGTCATCGCTATATAATTATACTCACCCTTTGCGCTCGTCTCCATTGAATCGATATTTTTTTGATGTGTATACACGGCGAGCGAAAAGATGCCGACGTTCAGGCAAAGCAAAAACAGCACCAAGGTCAGAGCATATATTTTTTGCCAAAATCTCATTTTCATATCTCTAACCTATACCCCAATTTATATACCGTCTGCAATCGTTCGGTGAGCCCGAGCTTTTGGCGAAGCTTTTGGACATGGACGTCAACGGTTCTGTTATCGCCGTCGAAGGCATAGTCCCAGACGAGTGATATCAGCTTTTCGCGGGAGAGCGCGAGGTTTCTATTATTGATGAAGGTCTCGAGCAATTCGAACTCCTTCGGCTTCAGCGGTACCTCTTGCCCGTTTTTATAGACGCGCCGCTTCTCGAACTCGACGACGATATCGTCAAAGGAAAACGAGGTCTGCTCCTTTTTTGTGCGCCTTAGGACTGCTTTCACACGCTCGACGAGCTCGAGGATATCGAACGGCTTCGTTATATAGTCGTCCGCGCCGAGCTTTAGCCCTTTTATTCTGTCGGAGACGCCTATTTTTGCTGTGACGAATATCACGGCGGTGTCTTCAAGCGCCTCTATCACCTCAAAGCCCGACATTTTCGGGAGCATCACGTCAAGGATCATCAGATCAAATTTTGTGTTCTGCGCCTCCGAAAGAGCCGCTTCGCCGTCAAAGACTTGACGGCACTCGTGACCTACGAGCGTGAGGTTCATTTTTATCAGATCGTTTATCGGTCGTTCGTCTTCCGCTATCAATATTTTCGCCATAATACCATCCTCCGCTTTTACTATACTTTACGAATGTTAACAAGTTATGAACATGTGGATATTATATCATATTTTTAAGCTGTGTGGGGATTTTAATCTATTATTGTTATAATTTGTGATAAAAATTTTATAACTTCATAGAAGAATTTTGCATTATTCACCAAAAATCTGTTGACACGATATGATCGGTGTGATATAATGAAGATGCAATATAAACAGACCGAGCACAACGTCCGACAACTATGCGTAACCATTTTTGCCGAGGACCAAACAGAAGCGTCTTTATATTCATCGGCACAAAATAATAACAACGCGCATAGGGCAGGAATTTTCCGTCTGTCTCTATGCGCTGTTTTTGTTATATATGATTCAAAGGAGGAATTGTTTTACGATGAAAAACAACAATCAATTTGCACCACCGTACACCATTCGCAAATTCTATCTCCTCTTACGTAATATTAGTATATAGGAATTCCTATGTATGGACAGTGACAGACGGCCAATTCAGTTTACCCGGTTAAATCTTATATTCATTCGGTAATTGTATAGTGTTTGAGGCAAGAGTAAGCTTTACACTTGCTGCTCTTGCCTCGTTTTATCATCAAAAAATTGTGTTAAAGGAGGTATCAATAACAATGAAAAGAATACTAAAAATTATCTCAATCGTTATACTTGCTTTCGTTATTTTATTCGCTTTAATTTTTGTGTTTGGTACTGCTCCAATTCATTATGATCAAATGAAAATGGGATACACATATATCGAGAATAATGGTGTTATCGAATTTGAATATTATCTTACTGACAAAGTAGCTTATAAGGGAGGCCGTTCAAGACCGATTGTATATGATTATGATAACGATGTTAAATATTATTATCGGTATATCACGATTAGTGCAAAACGATGGGATGTTTGGTTTAATTCTTGTAAACATACTGATCCGTATTTTCGTTTGGACAAATCAGGGAGAGAGATAGGCAGGGGAATTGATGAATCTTACACTAAAGAAGAATATTTGGAGAACCCGAATCTATTACCCAGTAGATGTCTCGGGGTTTATTATTTAAACCCGGACGGTACATTCGTTTTGGTATGGGAGCATCCTGATGCAGAAGAGATAATCGAGCGCACGGGGACGGAGCTTTTGCCTCTGAATGAGTATATAACACCGAGACGTGGTAGGTAAAAACATGAAAATATTGTATTTGATTTTTGCAAAGCTAAAGGCGTTGATAGCAGAGGATAAGTTTTTCTTCTCAACGCTGTTCGTTGGGGTCTTGACGTGCAATATCATGTTTACATATATGTATGGCATAATCGCCCAGCTTAACGAAAAAGACGGATTGGCGGACATTTTCGTTTACTATACTTCGGGCGAAAAGCTGAGTGCGGACCAAATGGACACGCTGCTTGACGATTACACGGTCGAGCTCGACTATTATGCATTGATCGATGCCGAAAAAAGTCAAGTCGGCGACAATAGTGTTGTCCAAGAATACAGCATACGCGCGAAAGAGACCTTGAACCAAATCTACACTTCAACGGGAGTCGTTGACAGTCTCACGGAAAAAAACACGGTTATTATACCAAACGAAATAGAAAACGTTAATATCGGCGACACCATCATCCTCAACGGAAAAGAGCTGAAGGTCGTTGGAAGCTCGTTGATTCCCGCGTTCGTTATGACAAAGGAGACCTTTGAGGGAGTCGGATTTGTTCCCGACGTCGTTTCTATCGACGCGCCAAACAAAAGCGTAAGATCTATTCTTTCGTTTCTCTATGCGCAGTTGGAAAATTACACGATAGAGGACGTCAGCACTACCGGACTTGACGAAACAACGCTCACAACACTTGTTACCGTTATCGTTATTTATTTGCTTTGCGTATTGGCGTTTTTGTATTTGATGATATCGATATACGACAGAAACGCATACGAATTGAACGTATACGAGATCATCGGTGCTACAAGAGGAGAAACAAAGGCAATAATAGGTGGGGTGGTTTTCGTGTTTTTGGCATTTTCAAGCCTTTTATCGCAGATAATCCACATCGCATTCTATAAGCCGTTCTTTAGCAAGCTCAATCTTTTCGGTGATTATTTTTACGGAATGTCAGACTATTTGATTTTGTTTTTAATAACGCTGTTTTCCGTATATATCGTTGTGTATATCTACATCAACGTGCGTGTAAACAGATCCGCAATAGCAAATTCAAACAATTTTATATCATAAAGGGGGGAGAAATTATGAAAGCGTTTACTGTATGTTATTCCTTTATAAAAAATAATATCCTCCCGATAGTCATTACGGTGCTTATGTTGACCGTGGCGATGTTCATTCTTTCAACCTTTATCGGCGAGTATAATTACATTTCGTACACAAGAAGCGTTATGTTAAACGAGAAGCTCGAGGGCGGCGCGTATTTTATGCCGTATCACGAGGGTGGGGTGTCTTACGAGGAAACCAACGAGCTGAAAAATGAGATAATGCAATTTGAAGGATGCTCACACATTCTTTCTATCAACAAATTTGCAGTTGAAATGAACAAATCAGTCGTAAACGTGATGCTATATGACAAACACATGAGGGAAAGCTTCAAGCTTCACACAGATAAAGGAAGATGGCTGAGTGATGATCCTACTCAAACCGAAGCCGTGATCGGCGGAGTTACTTGGGGAGGTACTAAGGTTGGCGACACTATCACGATCGACAACAATATTACTGCCACGGTAGTTGGTATTATCGGTGACAACGTCGTTTATCCTGCGTTCAGTTCAGGCAGCAACAGTGTTCAAGACTCGAATTTGTTGTTCGGTGTCAATGACACCATAGTTTTTCTGACACATGAAACCATTCCTCAAGAAAAGCTCGAGAAATATTCAATTTCCGGCAGAAGAAATCTTTACGTTATTTTTGACGACGATGCATCCGACGCCGAAAAGAAAGCGCTGACGGCGTTTCTCGAATCGAAGGGCTCACTCGCTACTCACGAAAAGATCATTAACGATTCCAACGAAACGATCTCTTCTTGGGTTGCTACCGCTTTGCCGTTGCCGCTTTTTTTGATCGTCATCGCTACGGTTAACATTATCAGCATATCCACGGTGATCACAAAACGAACTATGCCCGAGTATTCGAGGTATTATCTTATTGGATGTACTAAAAGGAAGGGCATTTTGCTGGTCGCTATGCCGCTTGGTATCATTTTCAGCATTCCGTGCGTTATAAACATAATCAGCATTACCTGTTGCCCCAATTTTCTTCGGGCAGGACAGAGGACGGGCGCAATAACATATTTGTTCGACTCGAGCAACGTTATTCCGTTGTTCATATACCTTATTTTGATTATTGGGATACTGACGATAATACCGATGATGTTTTACAAAAAGTATTCGCCACTTTTATTCTATAGGAGTAATTTATGATGATCAAGCTTGAAAATATTTCTAAAATATACAATATTGCGGGAAGTCCCTTCTATGCGCTGAACAAGGTGAGCTTGGAGATCAACGCGGGTGAAATGATAGCGATACAAGGAAGAAGCGGAGCGGGAAAATCCACAATGTTACACATACTGGGCTGTCTTGATACGTTTGAGGAAGGCAGTTACTTCCTCAATGGTATTGATATTGCAAAACAAACACCTTCAAAGCTCGCCAAAATCAGAAACGAAACAATAGGTTTCGTTCTCCAAGACTTTTCGCTTATCAACCACCAAACTGCGCTATATAACGTCAAAGCACCGATGTTGTTCAACAAAACACCGTTTTCGCAGATGAAGGATAGGGCGCAAAAGGCGTTGGAAAGCACCGGTGTACTCAACCAAGCAGACAAGAAGGTCACCGATATGTCGGGCGGACAACGGCAACGTGTTGCTATTGCAAGGGCTATTGTGAATAATCCATCGATAATACTCGCCGACGAGCCGACGGGAAATTTGGATTCCGCCACCGCTGAGGAGATAATGGATATCTTCACATCGCTTAATAAAGAAGGAAAAACAGTAATCATTGTAACACACGATGATATAGTAGCTTCTTATTGCACAAGGAAAATTGTTTTGTCCGACGGAAAGATCGTTTGATCTTATTCACTGAAAAAGGCAGAGGGAGGCTCTGCCTTTTTTTATTTATTCTTGAATTATCCGTCACAATGTGGTAGAATAGCATAAAAGTTCAATTTCGGAGTTTTTATTATGCTAAAGCAATTTATTGGGGACAGGAAGTTTTATCGAAACGTTTTCGTTTTGATGATCCCCATTCTTATACAGAACGGGTTGACGAGCTTCGTCAACATGCTCGACAATCTTATGGTCGGGCAGGTCGGTCAGGTGGAGATGATCGGTGTTTCCGTTGCGAACCAGCTGATGTTCGTTTATAACCTTTGTGTGTTCGGTGCTGTTTCGGGTGCGGGTATTTTCGGGGCACAATTTTTCGGTAGCGGTGACCACAAGGGGCTTCGCGACACGTTTCGATTCAAGCTTATTTTTTCGACGATGCTGACTGCTGTCGTTATCGGTATTTTCCTCGGTTTCGGCGACGATCTGATATCTCTCTACCTAAAGGGCGAGGGCGAGGCGGCTGACGCGGCGGCATCGCTTTCGTTCGGACGCGAATATCTTTTCATTATGCTCATCGGACTCATTCCTGCGGCACTCGTTCAATGCTATTCGAGCACGCTTCGCGAGACGGGCTTGACCGTTCCGCCGATGCTCGCGGGTGTTGTGGCGATACTTATCAATCTCGTATTGAATTACATTTTGATATTCGGGCATTTCGGTGCGCCCAAGATGGGTGTTGCCGGTGCGGCTGCTGCGACGGTGATCTCACGGTTTGCAGAGCTTTTGATCGTTTCTGTATGGACACACGCACGAAAGGACAAGAACATCTTTATTCAAGGGGCATTCAAGAGCTTCCGTGTTCCGATATCGCTTATCAAGCGTATTGCGAGCAAGGGTGGGCTTTTGATGGTCAACGAGACGATGTGGGCGGCGGGGCTTGCCGTTGTCAACCAATGCTATTCGAGCAAGAGCTTGGACGTCGTTGCGGCGAACAACATCGTTTCGACGTTTTTTAACGTATTCGCGGTCGCGTTTATGGCGGTCGGTGCATCGATCGGGATCATTCTCGGTCAGCTTCTCGGTGCGGGCAAGACGGACGAGGCGAAGGACAGCTCGAAGAAGCTCATTGCTTTCTCGATGTTCATCAGCGTTATCGTTGCGGTCGCGTTTGCGCTCTGCTCGGATGCTATTCCCGAGCTTTACAATGCATCAAGCTCGGTGAAGCTGCTTGCGAAGCAGATGATAATCGTTTGTGCTTGTGCTATTCCGCTCGACGCGTTTGCCAACGCGGCGTACTTCACGCTCAGATCGGGCGGTGAGGCGTTCATCACTATCATTTTCGACTCGGGGTTCGTTTGGGCGATCAGTGTGCCTGCGGCGTTTTTGCTTTGCACGTTTTGCCCGCTTTCGATACTCCCGATATACGCTATTTGTCAAGGGCTCAACCTTCTCAAATGCTTGGTCGGTGGTTATTTCGTCAAAAAAGGCAAATGGATAAAAAATATTGTAACGTGATTTTTTTGAGAACCCCTTTTTTTCGAAAAAGGGGTTCTCAAACTCTCCCCAAAAAACTCAAATTTTGGGGGGATGACTTGGTAGTATCGAGACGGATTCATCACCATAGGATTAAAAGTTTTGGTCGAGCTTTTTCTATCGATGGTATTGTTATGGTTTATGAGGGGGACTTTTTTTCGAAAAAGTCCCCCTCAAGCTCCCCCAAAAAACTCAAATTTGGGGGATGACTTGATGATATTGAAACTGCTACATCACCAACGGCTAAAGGTTTTGATCGAAATATTACGGATCGATCGCATAAAAACAGACGGCAATTATGCCGTCTTTTTATTGTTTCTTTCTGCCCGATTCGACGAGCTCGCGTTCGAATTCAAGCGGGTTTTTGAGGTAATAGTCCTGGTGCTCCTCCTCGGCTTCGACAAAAAATCGAAACGGCTCGACGGCGATATGCACCTTCGTTTTCGTCTCGCGCTCGAGTTTTTCTATCTCGCGCATGGCGACTTCCCTCTCGTACTCGTCGGTATAATAGACGGCGAGGGTATATGAGTGGCCTTTATCGATATACTGTCCCTCACTATCAAACGGATCGACGCCGCAAAGGAACACGTCGAAAAGCTCGTCATAGGTGACTTTTTCGCTATCGTAGGTTATTTTTATCGTTTCGCGATGACGTGTTTTTTGGCTTTTCACGTCGAGGTAGCTGACTTCCCTTTCGTCGCCGCCCGAATATCCGCATCTGACGGAGATGACTCCGTCGGTATTTTTAAACGTCGGGGTGACGCACCAAAAGCATCCGCCCGCGAAATAGATAGATCTTGCTTTATTCATATTATATCACCAATTCTCCGATCACTTTTATACAAAGCAGTGTGAGGACGACGAAGATTATCGGGCGGACGAGCCTTGCGCCGTTCTTTATCGTTACTCCTGCGCCGAGGTAATGACCTACTATTGAAAACGCCGCGGCGATCAAGCCGATGCCAAAAAGCACCTTACCCGAGAGTGCCGAGGTGACGACCGCTCCAACGTTCGAGGCGAGGTTGATGAGCTTCACGTTGCCCGATGCGGTGCGGACGTCCATTTTTGCAAGGTTACAAAAGACCAAGAGAAGAAACGTGCCCGTTCCCGGTCCATAGAAGCCGTCGTACGTTCCGATAACAAGTGATGCGATCAGCACGATGAGGTATTTTTTCCGTTCTTCGATCGGCTCGCTTTCTTCTCGAAGCGTACGTTTTTTCGCGAGGAACACGGCGACGATCGGAAGCACGATGAGAAGCATATATTTCAGATATTTTTCATCGACTCGTATTTGGAGGCTCGTGCCGATATACGATCCGACGAGTGCGAGCAATATTGTCGGCGGTGCGATTTTCATATCGACACATTTATTTTTCACGTAGCGATAGGTCGATGCCGTCGTGCCGAGGCACGCGGAGAGCTTATTTGTACCGAGTGCGAGGTGAGTCGGGAGTCCTGCGAGGAGATAGACGGGAACGGAGATGATACCGCCGCCGCCCGCTATTGCATCGACGAACGATGCGACGAAGACGCCGAGGCCGACGAACAGTGCTATCCACCACGGGTATCCCGATATCATTTTTCTCACCCTTTCCGCTTTTCTTTTGTTTATTTTATCACATACGACTATGAAGTGCAACAGTTTTCGAGAAAAGTTTGGTTTGACACGGAGGAAAAAAGGTGGTATAATCGTTTGGTCAGGAGATTGAAGAAAAATATGGAAAAAAACAGACTTTGCGTTGCTGACCTGCACGTACACACAAACCGCTCACTTTGTTCGCCGAAGACGACGACGGTCGCGGACTACATTCCCTATTGCGAGGGTGAGGGTATCAAAACAATAGGTATTTCAAACCACATATACAAGCCGAGGGTCCTCGGTGTTGAATATCCCGAAAACATCAACCACGCGCTATCCGTTCGCGAGGAGATCGATGCCATTAAAAGCGAGACTGACGTCAAGATACTGCTCGGATGCGAGGTCGAGACGTTTCATTCCCAAGAGGTTGGGGTGAGCATTGCGGACGCGAGGGCGTTCGACTACGTTTTACTTGCGGCGAGTCATATTTTCAACTGGAAGCACGAATACGAGGGCTTTGACCTTTCTTCGCCCGAGGCGGTGAAAAAGATACTCATCGAGAATTTCGTTCGCGCTTGTGAGATCGAATACGACGTGCCCGTTGGGATATGCCATCCGCTATACCCTATTATGTGTCCGTTTGAGAGCGATGTTGTTGACTCGTTCAGCGACGAGGAGCTTGAGGCGTGCTTTTCGCTTGCGGCTAAAAGGCGCAGGAGCATTGAGATACACGCTTGTCTTTGCAGGACCGGCACTCTGCTCGACGACGAGGGGATATCGCCGTCATACGTTCATTTTCTTGAGGTTGCAAAAAAATGCGGATGTATATTCCACTTCGGTGCGGACATACACGTGCCGTCACATTTTTCGGGCTCACACGAGAAGCTTGAGATAGCGGCAAGGCGCGTTGGTATTACCGAGGACGATCTTTGGGAATTGGCAAAATAAAAAGAAAAGGCTCCCTTGTGTAAAGGGAGCTGTCAGCTATGCTGACTGAGGGATTGTTTCCAAGATAAAATTAACTTATTCAATCCCTCCGTCACGGTAACCCGTGCCACCTCCCTTTACACAAGGGATGCTTTTATCGATCAGAAATTCAATGTTCCTGACAAATTGGAATTTATTTATCTATCTGTACGATTTCTGCATCCTTAATATGAAAGTGTGTTTCTCTATTCGTATATGGTATTCCGTTTTCTAAACACAATATAACGTTCATTACGCCACCATGGGATACAAGCAATACATTGTTTTTTCCAACTTGTTCTTTGAATTCATGCCATGCACATTGAATACGATGAAAGAATTGCTCAGGACTTTCACCCCCTGGCCATGTTTCTGTCCAATCAAGTGCATTCCAATATACTCCAGGGTATTTTTCGACAGCTTCTGATTTTAGCATGCCAGCCAATAATCCGTTATTAGATTCACGAAATTGAGGCAAGTATATGATTTCTAAAGAAAGTGCATTCGCCACAATTTCAGCAGTTTCTTTTGCTCTAACTAAATCACTTGAATATATTTGAGTAATACCTTTGTTGCATAAACTGCTCTTTGCGCTATGAACTTGCTCTCGACCTTTTTCTGTAAGTCCATATGTGCTCCATCCGCCATAGCGGTCGGATGGATCTGCACCATGTCTCATTAAGTAAATCATTATCTCACCTCTACAAATTCTTATTTATGCAAATTTTGCCTTATGAATATGGCTACGTTCGCCCCCTATTGTAGCACAAAAACCGCAGAAAATCAATCTGCGGTTTCTGTTTTTTGGCAGTAGGTAAAACTGCCCTTAAGAGTACAACCCAATTGCTGTTTGGTTTCTGTTTTTATTTAAAATTCTCATAAAATACAGTCTCATCTATGGAACGCGATTTGAAATGGAGATCAAGCGGTTTTGCATCGTCTGACGGATATCCCATAACAAGAAGCGCCACAGATTCAATTTTTTCGGGAATGTCAAACGCTCTTCGCATTGCAGCGGGATCAAAATGCATTACCCAACAACAGCCGATCCCTTCATTATGTGCCGCAAGCATCATATGTGTAGCGACGATAACCGCATCCACCGGAGAAGAAAGTGCTCCGTCATATTTTCTCACCCAGCTTTCTTCTTTGTTATGACAAACGAGCATTGCTGTTGGTGCATTAAAATGGCACTTAGTGCATTCTTTCAACCTCGCGATCGACTCGTCGGTGTTGAGCACAAGAATTCTTTGCGGTTGATAATTACAACCCGTCGGCGCTTTATGCCCCGCATCAAGTATCTTATCAACGATCTCTTGCGGCAGGTGTTCAGGCTTGAAGCTTCTTACGGAATAACGTTCTGTGATCAATTGTTCAAAGTCCATTTTATTCCTCCGTCGGCTTACATTTCACGATCGCTTCGGTGACGTTGGTCAAAACGAGCTGTCCGTTTTGGTTATACGCCTCGATGGTTATCTCGACGAGTCCGTTTTTGTGGTTACGCTTGGTTTTTCCCGTCACTCGCGCCTTCGACGTCAGCACGTCGTCGGCAAAAACGGGCTTTAGCCACTCGATCTTCGTGGACTTCCCTGCGAGCAGCTCCTCACCGAACAGATCGACCTCGAGGTATTTCGCCCAGACTGACATAAACGACATTACACCGGGCGCGATCAAACGTCCGAACGGTGTTTTTTTCGCATACTCCTCGTCGGTATGAAGCGGGATGTTATCATATTCTTTAGCGAAGTCGAGCATTTTTTCTTTATCTATGACTGCGGGGGCGATATCCACGGTCATATTTTCTTTTATATCTTCAAAATACATTTTACACCGTTTTTGATATCAATGACAATACTTACAGAAGTTTTCGACGTAGTTATCGATCGCTGTCTTTATAACCTCAACTGCTGCGGGACGGGCTTGGACCTCGTCAACGGCAGTCGTTTTGCTTTCGAGGTTTTTATACACTGAGAAGAAATGACGCATCTCGGTGAAGATATGCTTCGGGAGTTGATCGATATTCGTATATTGGTTATAGGTAGGATCGTTGAACGGGATCGCGATGATCTTTTCGTCGTTTCTTCCGTTGTCGATCATTTTTATGACGCCGATCGGATATGCGCGGACAAGGGACATCGGCTCGAGCGATTCCGAGCAGATCAAAAGCACGTCGAGCGGGTCGTTATCGTCGCCGTATGTACGGGGGATGAACCCATAGTTCGCCGGATAGTGAGTTGCTGTATGGAGGATACGATCGAGGATGATGAATCCCGTTTCCTTATCGAGCTCGTATTTTTTCTTGCTTCCCTTTGATATTTCAATAACGCAGATAAAGTCCTGCGGAGTAATTCTTTTCGGTGATATATCGTGCCAAATATTAGACATAACTGTCTCCTTTATACTTCTTTCATTATACTATAGCACATTATTCTCTTTTTGTAAAGTCAATATTATTTATGCTATTGATTTTCGCAAATAAATATGGTAAAATAACAAAAAAAGAGGGGTGAAAAGTGATGTTGATACAAGAATCGAGCGAAATGTATCTCGAGACGATATATATTCTTTCCGAAAAAAAGAGCAGCGTTCGGAGTATTGACGTTGCTGAATATATGGGCTTTTCGAAGCCGAGCGTGAGCCGTGCGGTCGGGCTTTTGAAGGAAGGCGGATTTATCACCGTCGACAAAAACGGTTTTTTGTCGCTCACGGAAGAAGGCAAGGCGAGAGCGATGAAGGTGTATGAGCGTCACGAGGTCTTGACGAATATGTTCATCAGTCTCGGTGTCGACGAGGAAACGGCATCGGAGGATGCTTGCCGTATCGAGCATCGTATCAGCGACAGCTCGTTTGAGGCGATCAAAAAGCATTTTTCGGCGAAGTAGAATTTTTATCTTAAAAAATTGGGTTTTGCTATTGACAAACAGGCAAAAGATGTGGTATACTTTTAGGGCTGTTAAAAAGCATCTTTGGAGAGATGTCCGAGCGGTTTAAGGAGCTGGTCTTGAAAACCAGTGACCCGGCAACGGGCCGTGGGTTCGAATCCCACTCTCTCCGCCATATTTTTTCAAAGTATATATTGGTTTTATCCTACGGAGAAGTACTCAAGTGGTGAAGAGGCGCCCCTGCTAAGGGTGTAGGTCGGGCAACTGGCGCGAGGGTTCAAATCCCTCCTTCTCCGCCAAAAAGAAACGACAATTTTCGACAGAAGATTGTCGTTTCTTTTTGTTCTCTTCACTTTTCTCTTTTCGTTCTTCTCTCTTCTCTCAAATTGTCGTTTCCAGAGAAAAGATAAGAGAG
>JAFSCS010000016.1 GCA_017436675.1 Clostridia bacterium
GGACGAGCTCAGTACCCTTCGCAGTAAATATGATGCTGTAAGTATTGGAACCCACCCCAATGGTTCTTTTATCGGTGTGCTTAAAGATTCAAATGGAGAGTACCAATTCTGTATTGCCATTGTAGTCGAGGAGGATTAGAACCGTCATATCCCGCGCATTATGCCTACTGTATATGCGGTAGATCTATTTTAGAAAATCACTCATTTATTTCCGGACCCATCGGAACGTACTGCCAAAAATGCTACTACATATCCTCATATAACTAAATATTATCTTTTCGAAACGCTCCTTCGGGGGCGTTTTGTTTTATATTAAAAAATTTTCAAAAAATGTGAAAATATATATTCCCATTTCGAAAAAAATGTGGTATTATATATGTTTGGAATGGAAATAATAAATCTTTTTTGAAAAGGATCGAAATATATGGTAAGAAATGACCTTCGAAACATCGCGATAATAGCTCACGTTGACCACGGCAAAACGACGCTCGTTGACGAGATGCTGAAATTCGGCGGGCTCTTCCGCGACAACCAAGTAGTTGCGGAGCGCGTTATGGACTCCAACGCGATCGAAAGAGAGCGCGGAATAACTATCTTGGCGAAAAACACATCGACATATTACAAAAACACAAAAATAAATATCGTTGACACCCCCGGGCACGCTGACTTCGGCGGCGAGGTCGAGCGTATCTTGAAGATGGTAAACGGTGTACTTCTTCTCGTTGATGCGGCTGAAGGCCCGATGCCCCAAACTCGTTTCGTGCTCCAAAAGGCGATCGAGCTCGGACACAGGATCGTTGTCGTTGTCAACAAGATAGACAAGCCCGATGCTCGTGTATACGAGATCGGCGACGAGGTATTGGAGCTTCTTTTGGACCTTGATGCGTCCGACGAGCAGCTCGACTCACCCGTTATCTTCTGCTCGGGCAGGAACGGAACGGCATCGCTCTCGCCCGACGCCCCGGGAACAGACCTCGCTCCGCTTTTTGATATGATACTCGACTATATCCCCGCGCCCGAGGGAGACAGCGAGGGACCTGCTCAAATGCTCGTCTCCGCCGTTGACTACAACGACTACGTCGGAAAGATCGCAATCGGACGAATCGAGCGCGGTACCTTGAAGGCAAAGCAAGACGTAACTATCTGTGACTACCACAGCGACCTTCAATACAACAGCAGAACTACGACGATCTCCCAGATCGACGGACTCGGACGTCAAGAGGCAGCAACGGCTACTGTCGGCGATATCATCTGCGTTTCGGGAATTGAGGACATAAAGATCGGTAACACGATCTGCGCGTTCGGTGAGCCCGATCCGTTGCCGTTCGTAAAGATCAGCGAGCCGACGATGGAGATGACTTTCTCCGTCAACAACAGCCCGTTTGCAGGAAGAGAAGGTAAATACGTCACAACGCGTCACATCCGCGACTATTTGATGAAGGAAGCGATGAAGGATATGTCGCTTCGTGTGAACGAAACCAACAGTGCTGACAGCTACAACGTTTGCGGACGCGGTGAGATGCACCTTTCGATATTGATGGAGAATATGCGCCGCGACGGGTTCGAGTTTATGGTCAGCACCCCACGTATCATTTATAAAGACATTGACGGCGTACGCTGTGAGCCGATCGACCGACTCTACATCGACGTGCCTGCAGATAACGTGAACGTCGTAATGGAGAAGATGGGATACCGTAAGGGCGAGCTCATTGATATGAAGCCGAAGGGAAGCAGAATGGCGCTCGAGTTTTTGATCCCGACGCGCGGACTTTTCGGCTACAAGACCGAGTTTTTGACCGACACCAAGGGTGAAGGTATTATGAACAGCATCTTCGACAGCTACCAACCCGAAAAGGGCGAGATAAAGAAACGCTTCACAGGCTCGCTCATCGCATACGAGGACGGCGAAGCAACGAGCTACGGACTTTTCTATGCTCAAGAGCGCGGACAGATGTTCATCGATCCGCAGGTTAAGGTATACGCAGGTATGATCGTCGGCTCCAACCCCGCAGGCGAGGATATCGTCGTTAACGTATGCCGTAAAAAACACCTCACCGCAATACGCTCAACGGGCGCGGACGAGGCGCTCAAGCTCGTTACCCCGAAGAAGATGTCGCTCGAGGAGGCGCTCGAGTTTATCGCTGACGACGAGCTCATCGAGGTCACACCGAAATCGCTCCGACTCAGAAAACGTATCCTCGATAACGCTACCCGTATGAAAGAAAAAATGAGAAATAAATAATATATCTTTCGTGATTTATATGCCTTCGGCGACCAAAGGGGACTTTTGAAAAAGTCCCCTTTGGAAACCTTCAAAACTTTTTGTATTCTTTTTCACCAATGGGCACTCTGGTGCTCCTTGGGTTTTTCTTTTTTTGTAAAGGAAAGCACCCATTGGTGAAAAAGCATGCAAGAGGCTCTAAAGACTCTAAAGAAACTGTTTCAAGCCCCTGTGCTCGCCAAAGGAAAATAATAAAAGCAATACAAATACAAAAGCTTTGATCGAACTTTTTCAAAAGTTCGCGCCTTGAGGGCAGCTCCCCCAAAAATCAGACGAGTCAAATGCAAATGGGCTAAGCCCAAACCCTTATAACAAGCAGAAAGAGCAAGAGTAAAAGGAAAGAATCCTTCTATTCTTGCTCTTGTTTTTTCTTTTGTCGATATGTCAACTTCGTTGACTCGATATGCCTTCGCTACGCTCAGGCTCGATATATTGCCGCTTTGCGCCAATTCGATATGAGATAAATCCCTCGTTTGCGAAGCAAACATATCAAGTGCGTCAGCACATATCGAACGCCGTAGGCGTATATCGAAAATCCCGCAAGGGATTTATCTCGATGCGTGTTCTCCGTTAAGGGGAACACGCTATATCAGCAGGGTTTGTCGGGCGAGACTTGGCACGGCTCGTAGTATCGCACCAAGATCGTGTCGCTTCCGATCTTTTCGATGTTTTCCCACGGGATGCAAATACATTCCTTCGTGGAAAATATCGAAAAATATTTGTTTGGCGGCGGCAGAAGTATCCGTGTGATCCTTCCGCAAGATGCATCAAGCTCGATGTCGTTGATAAACCCCAAACGCTTGCCTGTTATAACGTTGATGACCTCCTTGTCACGAAGCTCACAAAAGGTCATAATAGGGGAGAGTATCTTTTCTTTTTTCATAAAAGAATGCAGATAAGCCCGCCGGTCCCTTCGTTAATGATCCGTCCGAGTGTGCGTGAGAGCTTTACCTGTACCTCCTCGGGCATATGGCTGAGCTTCGTATTCAAGCCTTCGCCGACGAGATCGTGCAGCTTTTTGCCGAACATATTTGATTCCCAGATCTTTTTCGGATCCTCCTCAAATTCGTCGAGAAGAAACCGCACGAGATCCTCCGATTGCTGTGCCGTTCCGACCATCGGGCTGACCTCAGTCTCCACGTTAGCCTTTATCATATGGATCGACGGCGCAGACGCCTTGAGCTTGACACCGTAACCGCCCGCCTGCTTCACGATCTCGGGTTCTTCGAGCTTGAGATCGTCGATCGTCGGCACGACAACGCCATATCCCGTTGCTTCGGCACTTTCGAGCGCAGACGAGATCTTTTCGTATTTTCGTTTTATTTCCGATAGGTTGCTGAGTGTTTCAAAAAGCTTCGACTCGTCCGAAACGTCGAATCCCGTCATCTCGCTGAGCGTTTCGTAGAATATCTTTTCCGAAAGCGTGACGGATATATTGGCGCTGCCGCTTCCGAGCGCGATGCTTGTTACCGAAACGTTCATCACCTCGTCGCTGATCCCTCCGAAAGCTTCGGCGATCTCGCCGACCTTCTTGAGCGAACTCGCTGTGTTGACGAGTGAATCGTTGATCTTGACGCAAAGCGGATGCTCCGATGGTAAAACCTTGAGCCACGACGGAACGGAGAACCTCAGCTCCTTTATCGGAAACTCGAAAAGCACCATCTCAAGGATCCGCGAAACGTCGTCCTCACTTAGCATTTGGCAATTTACGAGTGCCACGGGAACAGAGTATTTTTGCTCGAGCTCATAAGCAAGAGCGACGCTCTTTTCGTTCGACGGATCTGCGGAATTGAGAATAATAACGAACGGCTTGTCGATCCTTCTCAGCTCGTCGATGACTTGCATCTCTGCCTGAACGTAGCTTTCGCGCGGAAGATCGCCGATCGTGCCGTCCGTCGTGACGACAAGCCCGATCGTCGAGTGCTCACGGATCACCTTATCCGTCCCGAGCTTTGCGGCATCCTCAAAGCTCATCGGTTCGTCCGACCACGGAGTCGACACCATACGCACCTCGCCGTCCTCAACGTGACCGATCGCGCCGGGCACGATATATCCGACACAATCAATGAGCCTCATCCGAAATGATGCACCGCCGCTGACATTGACGTCGATCGCTTCATCGGGAATGAATTTAGGCTCTGTCGTCATAACAGTCCTTCCGCCTGCCGATTGCGGCATCTCGTCGAGCGCACGCTGTTTGTCGTATCCGCCCGTCATATTCGGCAAAACGAGCTGCTCCATAAATCTTTTTATCAATGTGGACTTGCCGGTCCTAACAGGTCCGACGACTCCGATATAGATATCACCGTTTGTGCGTTTGGCGATATCGCCATAAATATTTGTGCTTGTCATAAGTCACCCTCCGACTCGGTTCAACTTTTTTACTATATCTCTATGCACCGTTCTTTGACAATATGCAAAAAGATCCCGACGAAATTTCGTCGGGATCTACTACGTTAAATCAATCGCAAGAGCAATCCTTGTTTGCACGGATGGTATATCCGCTATAGTATCTGACGCCGGGGGTGACGTCCTTGCCGAGCTTGTAGGTGATAAGCTCACTCACAGTAACGAGCTGATATCCGTTGTCGAGAAGGTAGGGAACGATGAGCTCCGTTGCCTCAGCCGTCGTTGAGTAGATCGAGTGCATCAATGCGACTTGTCCGTCGAGCTTGCCTGCCTCGTGCTTGTTTACGAAGTAGTTGAAAAGTGCTTGAGTGTCCTTTCTTCCGCCGTCGCTGACCTTTTGCCAGTCAAGCGTGTCGAGAGTCCAACCGATCACCGCCATATCATACATCTCGCAGATGTCGTCGTTGACGTTGCCGTATGGCGGGCGGAAAAGCGTCGGTGTATATCCGAGCACCTCTTTGAATACCGCATCGACCTTGTCCTTGTCGTTTTGGAGACAATCGAGTGAGTGCTTGAGCATATTGAAATGCTCCCAAGAGTGACTTCCGACCTCGCATCCGAGCGCTACCTCGCGCTTGATAACCTCTTCGCGTCCCCTGATCATCTCGCCGAGCTCAAAGAACGTTGCGACCGTTCCGTATTTTTCCATAACGTCAAGTATCTGATTAGTGTATCTTCCGTCGGGTCCGTCGTCATATGTAATAGCGATCATCTTCTTCGAAGGATCGAGCTTTCTCGGGATCGAGTTTACGTTGATAAACGCGGTGCGGATGTCGGTTTTCGGAATGTTGAGTGCAACGACCGTACCATCGGAGTTGAGAAAAAGAAAATCAACGCTCGTTTCGAACAAAACGAATTCCGAAAGTGCCGTGCCCTCGTTGGTGATCGATGCGATGTCGTGCTCGGTGAATTTTTCGGCGAGCTCAGTATCCTCGGAGAATATCGAGAGGATCTCGTCACGAACGATCTCGCGGTATGATCCGCGGAAAAGTGTATCGATCAAAACGGGTTCACCGTTTTTCTCAAAGCAACGAGTCAAAATGAAGTGCTTCAAAACGTCGTCTTCCTTCGAAACGTATTCGACGTTGAATATAACACTCGTATATCCGTCGTTGGTTTTTGACGAATAGTCGATGCAAAGCACAGTCGGAGCCTCGAGATCAGCCGAGAACGTCGTGAAATCATCCTTGAGTGCTTTCAAAACTTGAGCGATCTCGCCGTCAGCACCATCCTTTTCGAAGGATGGGTATTGGATGGCATAACCGTGCAGATCGGCAAAAACAATATCCTTTTGAACCGCTCCAACCTCTTTTTCGAGCGTGGAAGCGGAAAAATAACCGTTTGTGAACTCATCGAACCAAAGCGAAAGATCCTCCTCGCTAACGTCGGGGATAGAGACCTCGATGATCGAATCTTCGCTTTCTTCCTTGCTTTCCTCCTCGGAAACAGAAGGCTCGGACACGGGAGGAACACTATCTGCCTTGCTTTCTGCGGCAGTGTCGTCACAGCCAAAAAGCGACACGCAGATCAAAAGCGCAAATAAAATAATTAATATCTTCTTCATAAAAAAGCCTCAAAATAAAATGTGTACTGAATAATTATACCACAACGCAAAATATTTTCAAGAGTTTTTTCAAAATTAGAATATTTTTCATCTTTGTCGGAGAAGATAAGAAAAAACGAGAGTGATAAAATGTGTAACGAAACGAAAGAACACCAAGCGACGCGGGACGAAGGTGAAGCGAACGGAGTAACGGTGAACGGCAAAAACGGAACGATCCACGCACTTGTCATTGCAGGGCATATCGAAGGTCACTATAGCTCGTCACCGCAAACGAAGGTCACGAAATACGAGCAGCTGATCCCAACGCTCGTCGCGGTCGAGGAGAGCGCGGAGATAGGCGGACTTTTGGTGCTGCTGAACACCGTCGGCGGCGACGTCGAGGCGGGGCTTGCGCTTGCGGAGCTGATCGCATCAATGCGAAAGCCGACGGTGTCGGTCGTGCTTGGCGGCGGTCATTCGATCGGCTTGCCACTCGCTGTATCGGCAAAAACGTCGTTTGCCGTACCCTCGGCAACGATGATGCTCCACCCCGTGCGAGTGAACGGACTCGTCATCGGTGTACCGCAAACGTATAACTATTTTGATAAGATGCAAGAGCGGATCATCGATTTCATAACCGCGCATTCGACGATCAGCGCGAAAAGGCTTCGCGAGATGATCCGTTCAACGAACGAGCTGACAACAGACGTCGGCACGATATTGACGGGCAACGAGGCAGTCGAGTGCGGACTCATCGATAGGATCGGCGGACTCAGTGATGCGATCGATTGCTTGCGCTCTATGATGAAATAAAAAATTCACTTGCGTTAAGGTTGAGGTTCTTAGCGGAGAATTTGTAGCTTTACAAAGGAGCAAGCATCGCGTTTGATCGGTCAAACGCAAGTATTGGCTGAGCCCAAACCCTTATAACAAGCAGAAAGAGAGAACAGATCGGTCAGTAGCCGAAATGTCCTCTCTTTTTTGTTAGTGAAGTTTTTGCTAACGCAAAAGTGAAGTTGCTACGCAGTGAAGTCCGTGCTACGCACAAGTGAAGTTAA
>JAFSCS010000017.1 GCA_017436675.1 Clostridia bacterium
ATTCATACTGCCACACAAAGAAAACTGTACAAGACGAAGGCGGTATTGTCATTAAAATGAACAATAAACTGCACACTCCCGCAGTTGCTTATGGATGCAAAGAGTGCAACTTGATTATCGTAGATTGCAATTAGATAAATTATAGTTTATCGAACAGAACAAAATTACCCCAACAGATTTTCTATGTCTGTTGGGGCATATTATTTTTTTGCGTTATATCATACGCGACAAAAATGATCTTTTTATGAGAAACAGCCTTTTTTCAAGAGTTATTCAAACACAAAGAGAGATTTTAGTGCGGTATAATAGAGGTGGTGACCGTAGTTGCCGGGGTGGTTGATGAGCGAGGTGATAAGCTCCTCATACGTTTGACCGTGATCAAGCTCACTTTGGAAGAAAGCGCCGACGTCAGCGATCGGATATTCGTTTTCCTTTGCATATTGGCGAAGCGCGTCTCCGAGCTCATACCATTTTCCGCTCGTGTAATTCCAGATCGGGTTGGCGGGCATCGACGTGATGAGCACTATCTCGGGCATCTCGGTCGCAAGGGCTTCGAGCTTTTTGACGATAGCGTCAATGTTCTTAACGAATTGCTCGGGTGACGTCCACGGAACGTCGGTCAGCGAGTTTTGGTCGTTCATACCAAACGCGATCGTTACGATATCGGGCTGTTTTCCTTCGAGTCTCTCAAAAAGCGTTTCCGCTTGCTTTGCACCGGAGTCGGATGAGAGCCCGCCGATAGCTACGTTGACTACCTCGACGCTGCCCTTGCTTTTGCTTTCGAGATAATTAGCCAACAGCGTGAAATATTCGTTGCCCGGTGTCGCTTCCGCACCCGTGCTGATGCTGTCTCCGATGACGCCGATGATGATATCGTCGCCGTTTTCGAGCTTTTCAATGATCTTTGTCGGGAACGCGGCCTCGTTGTTCGCATTTATTTCGGCAAGCACCTTCTCGTAGGTATCGTTCGACGGTGTGTCAAAGCGGTATCTTGCATATACGCTGAAGTTTGCAACGTGGTATGTGCTGTAATCGGTGATCTTGTCGAGATCGAGCGATTTTATTTCTGCGCCGTACGCACTGTTTTTTGAAAAATCGGGAATACTGCTTCCTTCAAGGCGGCGTATCTTTCCCTCCAAATAGTTGACCTCATAGTCAACGCCTTCGATATAAACTCTTGAACCGCTGACATCGGTTATTGAGAGCGTACCCTTCGTTACGTCCTTGAAACGCAAAGAGTTCCACTCTGTTCCTATCATTACGACGGATTCTTTTGATTGTATTGTGTCTTTCACTCTTTCTTTTACCTCTGATTCTTCTTTTGATCCATCTTCGCTTTCCGCGGAAGAGATCTCACTTTCTATTTTTGACTCTGCTTCACCGCCGCCGCACGCATAGAGTGGGAGAAGCGACAAAACGAGCAATAATAACATTAATCTTTTCATCAATAACGCTCCATCCTGTTCATATCAAGCACGAACACCGTTACTCCGCCGCACGGCACGTTCAACGGGATCGTCGGCGCGGCACCCAAAACGGGACCTGCCGTCATAACGGAGCTTTGATAGATCGTCTCGGTTCGTCTTCCTGCCTTCTTCTCGAGTATCGAGAGCGCCTCGTCAAGCTTTTCTTCGGGAAGCCCGATCATTATCGTATAGCTTCGCTTCTTGAGAAATCCGCCGCTCGAGTTGAGAACGGTAACGGAAAAACCTCTTTCGTTGAGCGTTTTTATGACCTCGTTATAGTCATCACCTTGTAATATCGCAAGAATAAGCTTATTCATGATCAGCCCTCCGTGTTTTGTTTTTTTTGTATTATACCACCTTAAAGCCGCGCTTGTCAATAAATAAAAAGGAAACTTTAGGAGAAATAAGAGAGAATATCGGTTGACAAAAACGAAACTTGCCTTTATAATATAAAATGATAAAAGGCAAAGGATGGCAAAAAACGATGAGCTGTGACAAAATTGAGTTTCTGAATGAATTTTCCGAAGAGTATGAGGCGTTCGTGCAAAAAAGCACCACGGGACACCTTTTCCAATCATATTATTGGCATCTTGTGAAAAACAACTGGAAATGGGACGTATTGATCCTTCGGGACGACAAAGGCATCCGTGCCTCTCTTGCCGTGCTTACTCGTAAAGTGCCGATGACACCGTATACGATGATGTATGCTCCGCGCGGACCTGTGTTCAGAGACGAGGGCGATTATGAAGCACTCGAGCTTTTGAAGGACGGTATTAAAAAGCTCGGAAAAAAGAATAAGGCATACGTTCTCAAGGTCGACCCCGATATCCCCGACAGCGACGAAAAATTCATCACGGCAATGAAAAAGATCGGTTTTCGTCAGCTTCCCGAGGCGTTGGCGTTCGAGCATATCCAAGCCCAACACGTTGTCAGACTTAACATAAAGGATAAGACCGAGGAGGAGATCCTCGCTTCCTTCAAAAGCAAAACTCGTTATAACGTCCGTCTTGCAATGCGCCACGGCGTTGAGGCGGTTCGTTGCGGAAGAGAGAAGATCGACGATTTCTATAATTTGATGAAAGCAACGGGCGAGCGCGACGGATTTGTCATTCGCTCGAAGGAATATTTGCTTCGTATCTACGACTCTCTCGGCGAGCATGCGTCGATGATAATCGCGTACCACGACGGTGTACCGCTCGCAGGCGGTATCTTCGGCTCATACGGCCCCGTTGCGCTTTACCTCTACGGCGCATCGTCAAACGAAAACAGAAACCTTATGGGTCCCTACCTGATGCAATGGGAAGCCATCCGCTTCGCGAAGGAGCGCGGTGCTGAGATATACGACTTCCGCGGAGTTCCGAAGAACGGCGAGGAAAACGAGCACGTCGGCGGACTTTATCGCTTCAAGATCGGATTTTGCCCCGAGGTCACTCATTTTTGCGGTGAGTTTGACTATGTTTTCAAGCCGCTCGTGTATAAAATGGTCGACGTTTTGACTCCTCTTTGGAAAAAGCTTCGCAATCTTCTTGCAAAATTGCGTAAATAAGACATATATCCCGATCTCAAAGGGTGTGTAGCCATATAGAAGCAAATCCAGAGAAGAAAAAATCTTCTCTGGATTTTATTTTTATTCAGTTAGATAAATAAGAATTTGAAAGACAACTTTTTTACCGATGTTAATGTTTTCACATAGAACACGGTAAAACGCTCTAAAACCGCTGTAAATAAAGGATTTTCGGCAAACAACTCATTTCATCCCATCAGACGGTGTTAAGCCGTTTTACCCTCGCCCAAATAGATTATAAGGGCAAAATTAAGGGCAAGAATCATTCAAATTTAATGTTTTGG
>JAFSCS010000018.1 GCA_017436675.1 Clostridia bacterium
CCCGAACACGGAAGTTAAGCTCATCTGTGCAGACGATACTTAGTGGGAAGCCGCTTGGTAAAATATGTCGATGCTGACACTCTGTAAAGCAGAGAATTGAGTTTGAAATCTCAATTCAAAAAAATTCAAAATGCCTCTTTAGCTCAGTCGGTTAGAGCATCTGACTGTTAATCAGGGGGTCTTAGGTTCAAGTCCTAAAAGAGGCGCCAAGAAAAAAGCAAGTCGAGAGACTTGCTTTTTTCTATCCAATCCGAAGGATTGGTATGGAATCACCCGCAGGGTGTATGTAATCCGTCGCAAAGCGACGGCATGGCATCACGCGTCAGCGTGTATTTCTCCTTCGGATTGATTAAATTCAACACTTCGTGTTGATTCCATACCGCAGACAAGCTGCGGATTTCATCCACGCCTATCGGCGTGATTATATAGAGAGTTATGTTGAAGTCCTTGAATTTCAAGGGCTTTTCGTGTTTTTAGGGGTAAAAAACAACCACCTTTCACCATTGCACCTTTTCCCCGACCTTCTGGTCTTGAACCTGAGACTTTTGCTGTTGAATGTTTAAGATTTTTATGATATAATATATTTGACAGGAGGGATATGGGATGAATGGTTTTAAAAATGTAAACTTCAAAGGAAAATTCAGAGACTATCAGCAACGCGTACTTGATAATGCTAATAAATATTTAAAAGATGGAAAAATTAATATCGTTGCAGCACCGGGTAGCGGAAAAACCGTCCTTGGTCTTGAGTTGATTCGTCGTTTGGCTTCACCTTGTATCATTTTATCCCCCACAACAGCAATTCGTCAGCAGTGGGGAGAAAGATTTAAGGATCTGTTTCTTGATAATGCAGAGGATTTCCCAGCACTCTTTTCGAATGACCTACATAATATCAAGCTTATAAATTCGATAACGTATCAAGCACTATATACCGCGGTTGATAAGATTTCTACTACTGAGGATGTAGATATTGATTGTTCGGATGTTGACATCTTTGCCACTATGAGAGAATTCGGAATAAAAACCGTATGTCTTGATGAGGCTCATCATCTCAAAAACGAGTGGCAGAAAGCACTTGAAAAATTCATTTCCGCGCTCGATAAGGATGTAAAGATCATTTCTCTTACGGCTACCCCTCCGTATGATTCGGAGGGTTCGGAATGGAGCAGATATATGAGCATCTGCGGTGAAATTGATGAAGAGATTTTCGTTCCCGAGCTCGTTGGTCAAAACACTTTGTGCCCGCATCAGGACTATGTGTACTTCAATTATCCGACAGAATCAGAAATTGAGAGCTTTCGCACGCATAAGAAACGTGCATTGCTTGCTGTTGAAGAGCTCGGAAAGCTTGATCTGTTTTCAGGGGTATGCCAATCCTTAAATGCCGAGCAAGACTATGAGGTGCTGTTTACTGATGCTAAGCAGTACATAGCTCTTGTTACCTTGCTGAAATATTATGGCTTTGAAATCAATAAAAAACTGATCCGTGAGTTGACTGCAAAAAGAGGTCTTCCGTTCTTCAAAATGCAGTACGCCGAAACGGCAATACAGTTCCTTCTTAACGGAGAGTTAATTACTGAAGAACAGAAAGTGGAGATCGTTGCTGTCTTAAAGAATCATTCTGTTTATGAAAAGAAGAAGGTTACGCTTGATCTGAATGAACGTTTGAAACGAACTTTGATTTCTTCTGTAGGAAAGCTCGAGAGCATCAAACGCATAGCAGATAATGAAGTTTCGGCAATGGGCGAACGCCTTAGAATGCTTATCCTGACTGATTATATCAAGAAAGAGAATCTTGCCAAGATTGCTTCTGCAGAAGAATTCAATTCAGTCAATATTGTTAGCATTTTTGAAACAATTCGTCGCGCCAATCTTAATGTGAATATCGGAGTTCTTTCGGGATCTCTTGTTGTTCTTCCCAAAGCAATTGATCTTTCTGATGTTAAGCATAAAAAAGAAGACATAGCGAACACGGACTATTGTACAGTGGAATTTGCAGGTGCGCTCCATCGAGGCGTTGATTACGTTGGAAAGCTGTTCGAGGAAGGCAAAATCCAAATTCTTATCGGAACAAAATCGCTTCTCGGCGAAGGATGGGATTCTCCTTGCATCAATTCGCTTATTTTGGCAAGCTTTGTCGGCAGCTTTGTTCTGTCCAATCAAATGCGTGGTCGAGCGATTCGCATAGACAAAAACGATCCTGAAAAATCAGCAAATATATGGCATCTCGTAACAGTTGAGCCCGAGTATTTATTCAAAGACAAAGCAACCGAACGGATTTCCGCTTACATCAAGGAAGATTACAAAGAGCTTCATTCTTACGACTACGACATATTAAAACGTCGTTTTGATTCCTTCATGGGGCCTAATTATACAACGGGAACTATTGAGAGCGGAATTGAGCGAATTACCTTGATCAAGCCGCCTTATGATAAAAACGGCATCAAACGAATTAACGAGGAAATGCTAAAGCTGTCATCAAAACGCAGCGAAGTGAAAAACAAGTGGCGCGGAGAAGTGGCAGACGGAAGCTTTGCGGTCGGTGTAGAAACCGAAATTCCCAAGGAAGCAAGAATTCCTGTGTTTACATTTTGGAATTTCGCCTTGAATTCAATTATTTTTGCGACAGAAATATCATTACTGCAACCGCTAATGAGATTGATGGTAAATAATAATCTCCCTTTGTCTTTGGGAACTCTTGCGGTGATGATCGGATTGTTTGTTGTTTTGTACCACGGCGTAAAGAAGATGGTGTTGCATTCCAACCCTGCCCACTCCATAAAAACATTGGGTATTGCAGTTTATAAAACGTTATGCGAATGTGATCTGATATCGCCGTCGGCAAAGGTTGAAACAACCGCGTACAAGCAGATCTATGTTGTCGCATTGCACTTGCGCAATGCATCAATTCACGATCAGAATATTTTCAATACAGCTATGACAGAAATGCTTTCGCCTATTGAAAATCCTCGTTATATCTTGATTTCCAAAAACATATTCAAACGTTATAACTATGAGCTTTCTTTTGCTTGCCCTTCGATCATAGGTAAAAAGAAAGAATATGTAGAGGTGTTAGCTGAGAAATTGAAAGCCACAACCGGTAACTTTGAGCCTGTTTATACACATCGAGAGGACGGCAGACGACTGATCTTGAAATGCAGAAAACGTTCTTATATCACTTTCAATGAGAAAGCTATGGGAAAGAAATATAAGGTTTCTCATTGGAATTAAAGGTTCAAAATTGTTGTAGAAACCCAAATAAATCCAAGCCAATCGGCTTGGATTTTTTCGTTTATTCATTTGATATTAATAACGCTAGACAATAATAAAAGTCCTTGAATTTCAAGGGCTTATCGTGTTTTTATGTCTAAAAAAGCAGTTTTTACAATTCTCTCTTTCCATAAACCTTTGAACCTGAACTTCTAAATAAGATAAATATTGATAAAATACTATTTGTATGTTATAATATGATTAAATAGTCATATCAAAAAGAACGTGAATATTTATTGTTCTTTTCGATGCATACGTATTTAGTTGATGGTTTGTACAGCTAATAGTTTTATCGAGTATAGTTGATGAAATATAAACCTAAATGTTTTTTTATTATTGAAAGGATTTTATTATGAACATAAATAACAAATTTGCAACACGTCAGACGCATTTGGATTTTCATACATCCCCCGATATTGCGGCTGTTGGATCAAGATTTTCAAAAGAAAATTTTCAGCGAGCTCTAAAGCTTGGAAATATTGATAGTATAACTGTTTTTGCAAAATGTCATCACGGGTATTGCTATTATCCAACCAAAATCGGATATCAGCACCCTGGGCTGGATTTTGATTTGACAGGTGCTATGATAGATGCAGCTCATGAGATTGGGGTACGAGCACCTATATACATAACTGCAGGCTGGTCGCACAACGATGCGATAACTCACCTTGGATGGAGATCTGTAAATAAGGACGGAAAATTTATTTTGAACGGAGCCGTTGACGATCACAGTGCGCCTGATGCACCAAAGGGTGAATGCTCATGGCATATGCTTTGCTTAAATGACGGCGGTGAATATGCTGATCATATCTATGCGATAACAGAGGAGGTATGCCAAAGATATTCTGTTGTAGACGGTCTCTTTTTTGATATTTGTATTGTTAACGATGCTTGTTATTGCGAGAGCTGTAAGCGTGGTATGCGAGATATGGGTATAGATATCGAAAATGATAACGAGGTAAAAAAATATTTTGTTATAAAGCGTCGAGCTTTTATGGAAAAGTGCTCCGAAATATTAAAAAAATATCACCCTGACGCAACAATATTCTTCAATAGCGGCGGCGCAGACCCATATAAACCCGAGTATCATGCCGTACAGTCTCATTATGAGATGGAGGATCTTCCTACTTGTGAAGGCGGTTACGATAAATTGCCTGTAAGTGCTAAGTTTTTTGCGAATAAGAATAAAGCGTATTTAGGCTTGACAGGTAAATTTCATCTTGCATGGGGCGAGTTTGGCGGATTTAAAACAAAAGAAGCATTGAAATATGAGGCGTGTCAGATGGCGCTTTACGGCGCAGGTATGTCTATTGGCGATCATATGCATCCGGATGGAGAGATGGAAATGCAGACCTATGAGAACATAGGATATGCGTACGATTATCTCGAAAAGATCGCGCCATTCTGTTACGGCGGCGAGCCTGTTGTAAATATCGGTCTTTATTGCTCTTCAAGAGCAGAGGTTAACGAGGGCGTTTCAAAAATTTTGCTTCAGCATCAAATTGATTTCGGAATCATTTCAGAGAATAATTTTTCTGATTTTGATACTGTAATCATTCCTGAATATTCTCATCTTGACGACATAGCTTTGGAATCATTAAAAGGTTATCTTTGTAATGGTGGAAAACTGCTTGCCGTGGGAGATTCTCTTGTTGTTGACGGAAAATTTGCAATAGATATGGGACTCGAGTTTATCGGAGAAGCGGAATACGATTGCGACTATATTTAGTCCGACGGAAAACATTGTAACGTTCCAAATGCGCCAATGCTATGTAATCTTCCGGGCTTTAGAACCAAGGCGGTCGGTGCGACAGTTTTTGCCGATTTTATCACACCATATTTTAGCCGCACCTACGGTAAGTTCTGCGGTCATAGAAATACGCCCCATAACAAGAATAGCGATACATACCCTGCTATTGCAAAATTCGGCAACGTGGTATATCTGTCGCACCCCCTTGCTTCCGAATACCATAGGATCGGTTCGCTTTATCATAGAGAATACTTTATAAATGCGCTAAGACTGGTATATTCAGGAGGTGCATATGAGATCAAGGGACTTGGCTCTCAGGGTAGAGTGACCATGATCCATCAGCCTGATAAATCAAGATACTGTTTGAATATGACCTACGCTATTCCCGTAAAACGCGGTCTTGCAGAGGTAATTGAGGATATAATGCCGGTGTACAATATTAAGGTAAACGTTAAGCTTAAAGAGCATATCAAACGTGTATATATTGGTATTTCCGAGGAGGAGTTAAAAATCGAACCGAACGGCAACGAGATAAGCTTTACGATCCCGGAACTTAACTGTCATACAACGGTAGTAATGGAATATTAAAATGTTTGATTTTTAAAATGACGGTGATAATATGTCTGATTTGAGATATAACAGAGCCTTCAAAAAAGCTTTGTATGGTATTTTCATTTGTATTATATTGTTTGGCTCTATAATTGTGTTTTTCATAATATCAAAGCTCCAATATGATCAGCTCGTATCCGATATGAAGCCTATGGATGCAACGATCGTTGATATAGATCTTGACGTTCACATCAAAGGCCCCGATGAACAGAAAATATTTATTGAATACGAGGTCAATGGAATTGTTTATAACAGAGAATTAAAAACCGATACAGTGATCTCCTTTGCTGCGGGAAGCGGTGCGCATTATTCGGTTGGAGACAAGATTCCGATTTTTTATGATGCGGAAGATCCAAATATCATCGCCTCGCCTCGATCTATGAGCGTAGGTTGGTTTTGGTTGGTTTTTGCATCTTTTTTCCTGACCGTCGTTTTGGTTTCATTATGGTGGATCCTAAAGTCGCGTCGCAGATTTTTAGTTACTCAAGAAGAATACGACAAAGAGGGCGAAGAACTTAAAAAAAGCAAATCAGCAGAGAAAAAGCAAAAGAAACAGGCTAAATTGGAAAGAAAAAACAAACATCCGAAGATGAGAAAAATGATCCGCATAATAATGATCGTTCTCGGGTGCTTGATAGGTGCATTTGTTCTTTTTCTTTTGTTTGGGTCGTTATTAATAGCGCTTGGATATTAATAGCATATATCTAATGAAAGGATTAAAACGATGTATAAACAAAAAATCGGAATATCAGTCGGAAAAAGCACCGACCAACCGAACGAAAAACTTCTCAAAATAATAAAAACAGTAGGCTTTGATGCAATATCTCCCGTTTGGAGCTCAAACGAGGCTTTGAAAGAGCTAGTCTCTGTAGCCGAGAATGTCGGATTAGAGCTCCAATCGATCCACGCCCCGTTTGCGCGTGCCGCAGATCTGTGGAGCAACGATGAAAACGTCTCTCTTCCTGCAAAAACAGAGCTCCTGTCGGTCGTGGACGATTGTGCGAAATATAATATCCCCGTCGTTGTAGTACATGCTTGGATAGGCTTTGACTACCAATTTGATGCGAATAGCCTGAATTATAATAGTTTTGATGAGCTCGTCAAATATGCCGAGCTTAATAACGTAAAGATCGCTTTTGAAAATACAGAGGGCATCGAATACCTTCGAGCATTAATGACGCATTTTAAAGATAATGATACAGTAGGCTTTTGTTGGGATTCGGGCCACGAAATGTGCTATAATTTTTCGGAAGATCTCCTCGGCGAGTTTGGGGAGTGCCTTATTATGACTCATCTCAACGACAATCTCGGAATAAGCCGATTTGATGGAACGATACATTGGACCGATGATCTCCACCTGCTCCCGTTCGACGGCATCGCTGATTGGGATGATAATGTTCGTCGGCTGAAGAGATCTCGCCCGCTATCGATTTTGAATTTTGAATTAAGTGTCACCTCAAAGCCGAACCGCCACGAAAACGACGCCTATGAAAAAATGACACCAACAGAATACTTTACAGAAGTATATAAACGAGCTTGTAGGATAGCGTATAAGTATTCAAACCTATAATACGATAAAAAAAGCATTTGCGAAGGCAAATGCTTTTTTAATTATTTCCGAGCCATCACTTTAGCTTTGGCGAGATATTCAGCGTAACGTTCATCCTCGCGTACATTGTCAAACCAAGGCCATTTTGTCATCGCATTGAGAATGTCATCAGACCTTTGCCAAAACAGCCAAAGATATGGAGACCAAACAGTTTTTCCGTCTTCAAAGCGAATGTAACACATAAAGTTTTCATTTTCTTTGTTGATCGTTGCATTCCCAAATGCACCTTCATTTCCAACGTTCATCCATGAACCGCCATCTATTAGATTCCAACGCTCATACCGTGAGAATGCTTTCTCCAATAACGAGAACCCTTCGTCAAGCTTGTTGCAGCCGATCATCGCTCCCGCGGCTTTCAAAGTGAATTCAGCATAGCAACCGCACCAAGCGTCGGGAACACCGTTTTCTTCGTCGCAAAGTGGATCAAAATGCTCCAATAGTGATAGTTTGTGTATCTCCCAAGCAGCAGTACGCTCCGGCTCGGAGAAATTTTCAATCCAGACTTGCTTTTCGGGATTTCCGTAATAATTCATACAATGCCGTCCCAAATACTGCATAAAGATCAACAGATCCGTGGCGTTGCGTTCGCGCCTGAACTCGTCAAATCTGCCTTGCAAAACGAATCTTTCTTCCCTCAGCTCACCAATAGCAATTGCCTCTTGCCAATTGAGTTCACTTTGGCCGATCAAGTCCTCTAACTTGTCATCGGTCGCGACAAAGCACATACGGTGTATAGACCATCGACGGTATTGCTCATCCGTGCATTCGGACATGATTTTTTGGTGAAGCTCCTTTAATAGCTCAATATTATCGGAAATTGTCTCCATATTATCAACGATCAAGTCGCCGAGATAATGTATGAGCTCAAAATTGTTAGGATATTTTTGATACATTTCCTTTGCAAACCCAAGCTTCTCCGATTTTGAGTATTGATTGCTGTTATATTTTCTACCAAAAGCGATCATATCCTCATCCATCGTTGCCTCGTCGTTACCAATGAGCTCGTCAACGGTTATCTTGAAAAAATTCGCAATACGTGGCAAAAGCGTAATGTCGGGATACCCACCGCGTTCCCAATTGGAAACAGCTTGAGGCGAGACCGTCAGCGCATTGGCTAACTCTTCTTGCGTTAGCTTTAGCTTTCTTCTTTCGCGGAGAATAACCTCCGCAATTTTCAATTCAGCCATATTTTCCTCCCAATAATTATTAGAGGTGCGCACCTTCTGTTATTATGATATCATCCAAAGATTATAAAGTCAACAACTGCATTATTGAGTTATCTCAAATAAGGCTTGAATAATTCAAACGACACTTGTGTTGCCCCTGACTATAATTATAAATGATGCCCTCACATTCTGTTGACATCATGAGCTTAATAAAGTATAATAACAATAAAAAAAGGAAAATGGTGATGTAATGAGAAAAATTATCTTCGGAACAGATTGGTTCACCGATTGCGACGATGCCGTCGCGTTAAGATTGGTCTGTCGCTACGTGAACTCAAAAAAGATCGAACTGCTCGGTATCGGCATCAATGCGTGCATCGAAGATTCCGTTGCATCATTAAAGGGATTTTTGAGTGCGGAAGGAATAGACGGAATACCGATCGGGATCGACTTTGATGCAGTTGATTATGAGGGGACTCCAACCTATCAAAAACGATTGGCGAATATCTGCCCCTCCGTTTCCAATAGCGATGCAGAGGATGCGGTTCGTATGTACAGACGGCTTCTCGCCAATGCAAATGACTGTGTTGAGATCATCGAGGTCGGCTACCCACAGATCCTCTCTGAGCTGCTGAAAAGCAGCCCCGACGATATCTCGGAAAAAAACGGAGTCGAGCTCGTCAGCGAAAAGGTGTCGAAATTTTGGTTGATGGCAGGAAAGTGGGACGGTGACGGTGAAAAGGAACACAACTTCTGTCATAGCCATCGTTCTCGAAAAGCGGGAAAAGAGTTTTGTGAGCTTTGTCCGGTCGGCGTAACGTTTCTTGGCTGGGAGATCGGATATGGTGTAATAACGGGCGGAAGCTTGAACGAGAATGACCACTTGAAAAAGGTCCTCGTTGATTACGGCTCGGAAAACGGACGTCATTCGTGGGATCCAATGCTCACCCTGTTGGCTCTGATAGGTGACGAGGAAAGAGCAGGCTATAGTACTGTCAGCGGGAAAGCCTCCGTCGATGAAAGCACGGGAGCAAACTTTTTCGAAAAAGATATAAACGGACAACACAAATTCGTTGTCAAAATGTATGAAAACGACTACTACGAGCAACAGATCAACATACTTTTGTAACGTTAATAATTATGAATATAAAGCTATCATTTAATATAAAAACCCCCTCATTCACCGCAATTTCCAAAAAAGAAGATAACACAACGCTTGAGCTCGTGTTGAACGGCAGCGTCTTAACTACCTCCGTTTACTATTCCTATGACCATCGCCCGTTAAAGCTGAGCGCAAACGCGACCGTCGGCGATAAGGTAGCCGTCGTCCTTCTCGACCATCGGATCGAGCTGTATGTCAACGATATACTCGTCGATGAGGAGTGGCCGACAGGAAAAAGACTGTTTCTGCCGAGTGATACCATCACCTCACTCACCCCAATTATAATAGAAGAATATTCCATCCCCAATAACGACACACCCTCCGTCATCTCTCAATTTGAAAACGCAGAAGGCTGGCGACCCGAAAAGAACGTCTTCGTCGGTGATTGTATGCCATATACAAAAAATGGGGAATACCACGTCCTATATCTCAAGGACCGCCACCACCATTGCAGTAAATGGGGGCTTGGTGCACATCAATGGGAGCACATCTCAACAAAAGACCTAAAAACTTGGTATACTCACCCAATGGCTGTCCCGATAACCGATCAACGTAAAGGCTCGATCTGTACGGGCTCGTGGATAGAAAAAGACGGAACAGAATATCTCTACTATACCGTCCGTCAATGTAACGACCGTCCTGCCCCGATATGTCGCAGCACCTCTGGGGACGGCTACCATTTTACAAAAGACACCGCCTTCGGCTTTACGACCTCGGAAAAGTTTAATAGCACGATAGCGAGAGACCCAAAGGTCATAAAGGACGAAAACGGCATTTTCCATATGCTTTTGACAACAAGCCTCAAAAAAGAAAATAAAGGTTGCCTTGCCCATTATGTATCAAAGGATATGGAAGCGTGGATAGAGCAGAGCGAACCACTCTACGTTTCTTCGAATGGAGACCATCCCGAATGCCCCGACTATTTCAAATATAACGGAAGATACTACCTGATCTTCAGCCTTCGCGGTACGGCGTATTATATGGTTTCCGAAAACCCGTTTTCCGACTTCAAAATGCCAAACGATCCGATCGTTCCCTGCGAAAGCGTGCCGAAGTGCGCGGAATGGAACGGAAAACTCGTATTCACGGGATTTAAAAGGATCAACGGCTATGCGGGTACGATGACCTTCAAGTCGGCAACGGCAGACGAAAACGGAACACTCATTTTTGAAAAGCCGTGATCGGTTTAACCAATTGATTTTTTCGGAAAAGTATAGTATAATTAACTCAATAACGAAAGAAAGCGCAAGGATCATCCAATGAAAATTCTCGGAAGTGATTACGATGGAACTCTAAGCCATCATGGAATAACCGACGAAAAGCTGAAGGCGATCGAAAATTGGCGAAATAAAGGTAATAAATTTGGAATCGTCAGCGGACGAGGCAAAACGTTTCGCAGTGAGCTCTTGCAGGAACATCCAAACCTAAGGATCGACTTTTTCGCCGCGTGTAACGGAGCATATATCACCGATGCAGACGGCAACGTGATCTTTGAAAAAAGATGCAGCGACGTTTCGCTCCCCAAATTTGCCGACGATCTGTTCGAGTGGGGATGTAAATGTGTCCACGTCAATGCCGAAAGATACGTGTGCATAGTGCAGAAAGCAGAGCACAGACCTGCGTGGGTGTCGGAAAGAGTTACTTGCTTACCTGAAGATATCCCGAGCTTTGACTATTTCAACCAAGTCAGCGTTCAGCTTCCGTCTGTGGAGGACTCCACGATCGTCGTCGAAAAGATCAGAAATAAATATTCAAAATGGTTAAATCCACTCCAAAATTCCGTTTGTATAGATATCGTTCCCGCAGGAATAAATAAAGCAGAAGGACTTTATCGCCTGATGGAATACTATGGTGCAACGTATGATGACGTAATAACCGTCGGCGATAATATCAACGATATCGATATGATACGAGAGTTTCGCTCCTATGCAATGAAAAACGGTGTCGAAGCGGTGAAAAATTTGGCATCGGGAATCGTCAGCGACGTAGCGGAAATATTGGAAAAAGAAATATAAGATAAAACTCCAAGTTGAAGCTTGGAGTTTTTTAATAACGTTCCGAACGAAATGCAAAACTTATCCCCATTTGGTTTATTCAGTTATCATATCTTGTCTTTAAGCATCAATGGGTATTGCATATAAATCAAATATGTGTTATATTCTATACAGATAACCAATCATAAAAAGGAGCAGCTCGAATGAAACGTATAAGTATTGGAATCTTTTTTTTGTCAATAATATTACTTTTTAGCATTATTTTCGTGTCTTGTGATAATGTCAATACATCAACTCCCATAGAAGACTCGAATAATTCAACTACTGTCAGTGAAACTCTCGACGTCCCACACGCGACTGCTTTCACCGTTTCCAACGTGTTTGCATCCGATATGGTCTTGCAGAGAAACGAATATATACGTGTTTGGGGCTATGCGGATGATTCCCAAAACGGAAAAAAGGTCTCCGGTGAATTTATGGGAATGTTTGCCGAGGCAATGATCGAAAATGGCGAATGGGTAATTACTTTTGAAACTTGTCTTGACGCTTCCGCTGAATTGGGTAATACATTGAAAATATACGCCAACGGAGTGTCCTATGAGTTTGAAAACATACTTGTTGGCGACGTATATATGGTGATGGGACAGTCGAACTGTGCCTATTCCGTCGCCGCGCATCACGAATATGTTACCGATACGAATAAAGGCGGAAAGGATACCTTGAACTACGATGCTCCAATACGTATCCACTATAACTCTCAAGATCAAGTCTTGGGCTACCCGAAGTGGGGTACGACCGAGGTTTGTAAAGAAATAAGATCAGGCTCAACGTGGCAACGTGCAGATAGCTATGATGATATAAAAAACTTCACTGCTATCGGATATTTCTTCGCCCATAATTATTTGAAGCTCACCGAAAATAAAGTTCCGATAGGACTTATCGAGATCGACGGTAACGGTAGACCGCTCGGTGCATTTATGTGTAACGAGGTCGCCGACGAAAAAGGTACCGACAAATTCGACGAAACAAAAGGCTACTACGTCACAACAGGCGTAAACGGTGATGCAGGTCGATATCTCTATAACAACTATATGTACCCCTTCGAAAGATATGCGATCGCAGGAGTGATATGGTATCAAGGCGAAAGCGATATGGATGCTGCCAATGTAAAAGTTTATGCCGAGAATTTCTCTGCATTAATGACCTATATGAGATCAACTCATAACCTCGTGAATAAAGATTTTCCTGTCTATTATATAGAATTTCCAACGATCTATAAAAGCCCCGCGGGCTTTGTCGGACTGTGGCAGTATATGGATGTCGGCGTGATCCGCGCCGCAATGGGCGAGATACAACGTATCCTCCCGAATAGCCACCAAGTTGTGTCAACTGACCTTTGGAGCGATGATACCCACCCGAATAACCTCCATCCGAATTGTAAATACGAACAGTCGGAGCGCTTGTCTTTGTTGGCGGCAATAGTCAACGGCGAGTCGGAAAAGAAAATGACCGAAGCAAAAGGTCCCGTTCTTGTAAGTATAGAATTAATGGAAGGCAATAAAAAAGCGATCTTGACCTATGAAAACGTAGGCGATGGCTTGAAGACCACCGACGGCGGAAATACTGTAAACGGCTTCTCGATATATCGTAAAAACGGTGTTATCAACCCTAACGATAACGTTACCGCAACAATAACCGCAAAAAATCAAATAACCGTCGAATCCACCAAAGTAATTAAAGGTATCGCATATAATGCAAAAACCACGAACGTCTATGGTGTAGATATCAACCTTTGCAATAGCTTTGATATCCCCGCAGGCGCAACGGTAATGCTGTCTCCCGAAAACTAAACGTTGACATCATCGCTTTGTGCCATCTTGTTTGGCGTCAGCATCCCCCTTTTCAATAAAAAAGAGATATAACTAAAAACCATCGCTTCGTCGATGGTTTTTCTTGAATAATATATCGCAGTGTGTTATAATTAATAAATAATATTCATCGGAGATAAATGAAGATTGAAAAAACTACTGATACGTCTGAATTCGGGAATAGAACGCGAATCAGCACATAAATTCTATCTGAAAAACGACTATAACGAAAAAAGCTCCAAAAAAATTTTATAAAATATTTCGAAAAAAATTAACCAATAACGATTTCGTTCCACTATACAAGTGAGATCATCGATGATCCAAAAGTAAAGGAGGTGTGAAATTGGATAAAAAAGAACTTGATAAAAAAATAGAAGAAGCCGCAAAATCGCTTCTGTCATATTGTATCACCCGTACATCAGACCACTTTGAAGCGGAAGATCTGGCGCAGGATATCATCTTGGAAGTGTATAGATCAGCCGAGAAACTGAAAAATGTCGAAGCATTCTATGGCTTTATGTGGGCTGTCGCAGGAAATGTATATAAAAATTGGTGTAAAACAAAAGCGAAAATGAGAAATTGTGAATTTCTTTCCGAGCTTCCCGACGTTAAAGAAGAGTTGGAAGAAACGGACGAAACGCTCTTTCTTCTTCGCCGTGAGTTGAGCCTGCTTTCCGAAAAATATCGAAAAGCCGCTGTGCTGTATTATATCGAGAATAAGTCTTGTCTTGAAATATCCGAAAAGCTCTCGATAAGCGAGAGTATGGTAAAATACCTCCTCTTTAAATCACGACAAATATTGAAAGAAGGTATTACAATGGAACGAAATTTAGGAACACAAAGCTATAACCCGAAAGGGCTTTCATTAATGTTTTGGGGAAACGGAGCAAATAGATATTATAACCTTTGCGACAGCAAAATATCACAAAATATTCTCTTTGCCTGCTATAACGACAATTTGACCGCTGAACAGATAAGCCTCGAAATCGGTGTGTCACTTCCGTATATGGAGGATAAGTTAAACGAGCTTTGCGACTATGAGGTGCTGAAAAAGGACGGCAATAAATACTATACGAATATAGCAATATTTACAAAAGACTTCACAAGTGAGGTTGATGTAAAAACGAAAACGCTTCGAGAAAATATCGCTAATATTGTAGAGAGTGCCGTGAAGGATAATGAAAAAGAGTTAAGAAGCATCGCCTCTATGGGCGCAGATGCGGGAAATAACGTATATTCGTGGCAAATGAGTACGTTTCTTCTTTACAGAGCAATAATTGAACTGTTTCAAAACAAAATTCAAATAGTCTACCCGAAGGATAAATTCGGAACAGAATGCTTCGTATGGGGCGAGGAAACAGCAGAACATCGAACATGGCTCAATGATTTCTGCTTCGGCATTTGTAACACAGTAAATGAAAATGGGGATTATATTCAGTTTATGGATTTTCCGATAAACGGAGAAATGGTTCACCACTATCATTTCAATCGCCAAAACGTTACGAATGTTTTTTTAGATGTTGCGAAAGGAACGACCGAAAGCTTTAGCGATAACGATAAAGCGGTTCTTGCCGATATGGTGAGAAGAGGATATATAAAAAACGAAGACGGCGTAAAAGTTAATTGCCCCGTCTATTCAAAAGAACAGCACGAAAAACTAAAAACGTTTTTCCAACCATATGCTGAAAAAATAGCAGATGAAGCAGAAAAACTGAAATCAGTTGTCGAAAAGATATTAAAGGAGCATATCCCAACACATCTGAAAAAATATTCGAAGGAGCTTTCATATCTTCGTCTTTTCGAGGATACGATATCAGCACCGATAAAATTGTTGTACGAAAGAAGCTTCCTTTCGAGCCAAACACCCGGTGAAATGCTTCCGACGACCTACGTTATCTTGAAATAAAAAAGAGGTGTGACGATGATAATAAAGAAAATAGGAAAAATAATCGGCGGCCAGGATGGTGCCGTGTGTGGAACCGAGCTTTTTCGTTTTGATACAAAAGGGAAGTGCACCGTCTTCGATCTGTCGGAGTTGGATCATAACGAAGAAAAAATTCTTTCCCCAAAATCTGTTTTCTTCCTCGATAAATTAGACCTCGTCACACCGCATAGTAACGCCGTTTTTTTCGGAACGGAGTATTATGATGTGACCGATACCTATCCGATCCTATATACGAATGTCTATAATAACTATTCCGCTTCAAACGATAAACGAATGGGTATGTTGCTCGCATATAGATTGCAAAAGATCAATGTCGGTTATAAAACGACACTTCTACAAATAATAAAAATAGGGTTTACAGAGGATATCGTTTGGAAATCAAATGAAAAAGAACACGGCGTTCGTCCCTACGGTAACTTCGTCGCCGAAAACGGATTACTCTTTGCGTTCGTAATGCGAAACGAAGAAAACGGAACCCGCTTCTTTAAATTCAAGCTCCCCTCCGTGCGAGATGGCGAAGCGTCCCAAGACGGAGTAGCTCAGCTTGTGCTGGAAAAGACTGACATCCTCGAATATTTTGATCTCCCATACTTCCGTTTCGTTCAAGGCGCGACAATGCATAACGGAAAAATATATTCGACCGAGGGCTTCACGGGCGACACTCTCAACCAACCCGCAATTCGAGTAATAGATACGAAAACGAAAACCGAAGTATATTATAATATAATGAAGCAAGGTTATCCCGATGAGGCGGAAATGATCGATCATCTCGACGATAAGTGCCTTTATAGCGATATCAACGGCAACCTCTATGCGTGTGACTTTGATTGAACCGAAGACTGTCAAAAGACAGTCTTTTCTTTTATGTAATAATATTGAAAGAAAAAGAAATCTGTGCTATAATACACAGAAAGAAATATCAGACAGAGTATCATTAAATATAATAGGAGGGTAAAATGAAGCTACTGTTCAAGCAAAGACTCTTTTCGTGGTTTGATAGCTACGATATCTATGATGAAACGGGAAATACCGTCTATACCGTAAAGGGCGAGCTTTCTTGGGGACATTTGCTGCGCATATATGATAAAAACGGAACAGAGGTCGGCTCGGTAAAAGAAAAAATATTAACGTGGCTCCCGAAATTTGAAATATATCTAAAAGACAAATATATGGGATGCATCAATAAAGAGCTCTCCTTCTTCCAACCACGATTCAATATCGACTTCAATGGATGGCGTATCGACGGAGACCTGTTCGGATGGGATTATTCGATCCTCAACGCCACCTGCCAACGTATCGCAACCGTGTCAAAGCAGCTGTTTAATTGGAGCGATACCTATATCATCGATGTTGCCGATCCGCGCGACGCACTCTGCGCATTAATGCTCGTGATCGCCATCGACGCCGAAAAATGCTCAAGAAGAGACTAATAGATATGAAAGGAAACAGAAATGAAAAAAGAACTGATCGAAAAAATATTCAACGAGACCGCTTACGTTCGAACAGGCGGTAGCAACGAAGAATTAAAAACTGCGGAATATCTGAAAAATATATGCGAAAGCATCGGTGTGGAAGCAACCCTCGAAGCCTTCGAGGTCGATATGGCAACTATCCACGAGGCAACTCTCACCATCGACGGAAAAGAGATCGCTTGTAAAGGATACCTCTGCGCAGGAAACGGCGACGTCGAAGCGCCCCTCTATTACCTCAGAGATACCGACAAATATTCGCTCTCGCTTTGCAAGGGTAAGATCGTAATGATAGACGGCTACCTCGGGGCTTGGAGATATCGCGATATGCTTGAAAACGGCGCAGTCGGATTTATTACCTACGACGGAAACGTCAACTTCGTCGACCGCGACATCGATAGCCGTGAGCTTCGCTCCTACGTTTCCGAGGGCAAAAAGATCCCCGGCGTAAATATCAACGCTAAGGATGCCGTGGAGATCATCAACGAAAACGGCAAAATAGCAAAAATAACCTTGAAGCAGGACGAATATAAAGGAAATTCGAACAACGTCATCGCCGAAATAAAAGGCGAGCTCGACGAGTGGATAGTATTTACCGCACACTACGATTCCACCTCGCTCTCCCAAGGTGCATACGATAATATGTCCGGATGCATCGGACTTGTCGGAATAATGGAGTACTTTAAAGCCAACAGACCGAGATACTCCTTGCGCTTCATCTTCTGCGGCAGCGAGGAAAGAGGACTCCTCGGCTCAAAAGCGTATTGCGCAGCCCACGAGGAAGAGCTGAAAAATATCGCCTTTGTTATAAACCTCGATATGATCGGCTGTATAATGGGAAAATTCATCGCTTGCGCAACGAGCGAGAACGCACTCGTTAATTATATCACCTACCTCGGCAACGAGCTCGGCTTCCAGGTGAAAGCATACCAAGACGTCTATTCGAGCGATAGCACACCGTTTGCCGATAAAGGCATCCCCGCAGTATCGTTCGCACGTGCCGCAGGCGGAAACCTCGCACCGATACATAATAGCTACGATACGAAAAAGGTAATGAAGAGTGAGCAAATGATCGAGGATATCGACTTTATAACGGCTTTCTCCTCGAGAATGGCAAACGCAATAATGTGCCCCGTATCCCGCGAGATCCCCGATAACGTAAAAGAAAAGCTCGATGAATATCTTTTGAGAAAAAGAAAGTAGGAAATAATATGGAATTAAATACAGCACTCGAAAAGCTCCAAAGCCTCCAATCAAAATTGAGCGCATATAACCACGCGACCTCGTTGATCTATTTGGACGGCGCGACCTATGCTCCAAAGGGGACAGCTTCAAACAGAGCAAAAACACTCTCCGTCCTCAGTGAAGAAAGCTATATGCTCTCGACCTCCGAGGAAACGATAGAAATGCTCGAATACCTCGACGAGAATAAAGAAAAATTATCCGAAAAGGACAAAAGAATAGTATTCTTGGCGCTGAAGGATATAAAGGAAATGAAAAAAATACCCGTCGAGGAGTACGTTGCATACCAACAGCTCGTCGTCGAAAGCGAGGATGCTTGGCATACCGCAAAAGAAAATAACGATTTCGAATCCTTCCGCCCCTATCTTGAAAAGGTCTTCGAATACCAAAAACGCTTTGCAAAATATTGTGCCCCCGAAAAGCACCCCTATAATTATTGCCTCAATAATTATGAGGACGGACTTACAATGGAAAAATGCGATGCCTTCTTCGAAACGCTTCGCACCCACCTCGTGCCGTTGATAAAAAAGATCGCAAATCGTGAACAGCTCTCCGATAAGTGCCTGAAGGGTAGCTTTGATGACGCATCCCAAGAACGTTTTTCGATCGAGCTGATGAAAATAATCGGCATCGACCTCAATAAATGCGCACTTGCCACAACAGAGCATCCCTTTACGATCAGCCTTGGCTCACATCACGACGTCCGTATAACAACGAATTACGATAAAGAAAACTTCGCTTCGTCAATGTATAGCGTCATCCACGAGGGCGGTCATGCGCTTTATGATATGAACAGCGACGACGATTATGCCTATACATTCCTCGACGGCGGCGTTTCAATGGGTATCCACGAAAGCCAAAGCCGCTTCTATGAAAACCTGCTCGGAAGAAGCAGAGGCTTTGTCGAATACGTCTTCCCGAAGCTGAAGGAATGCTTCCCGTGGCAAATGAAGGACTATACGAGCGAGGACATCTATAAAGCCGTCAACCTCGTCACACCGTCACTCATAAGGACCGAGGCGGATGAGGTCACCTATTGCTTGCACGTAATGGTACGCTACGAGCTCGAAAAACGTATAATGTCCGACGAGCTTGAGGTGAAGGACCTCCCGAGCGAATGGAACAGACTCTATAAGGAATACCTCGGCGTAGACGTCCCCAACGATAGCGAGGGCGTGCTTCAGGATAGTCATTGGTCAGGCGGCGGAATAGGCTACTTCCCGTCCTACGCGCTCGGAAGTGCCTACGGTGCCCAAATACTCGCAAAAATGAAAACGTCAATAAACGTCGACGAGTGTCTCAAAAACGGTGACTTTTCAACGATAAACGAGTGGAATAAAAACAATATCTGGAAATACGGATGCCTCTATAAGCCCGGAGAATTGCTCGAAAAGGTACTCGAAGCCGATTTTGATCCAATGTACTATATTGAATACCTCGAAGAGAAATACACAAAATTGTATAATATTGAAGAATAATAACGTTTTGTGACCGAAAATGATAAAATTGTGAAAAAAATACACTAAAAATGTTATAAAGAATTCATAATTCGGTTGACTTTTCAAAGGCAAAATGTTATAATTACAAATAATTAAAAAATATAAATACTATAATTCAGTATTTATACCCTTTTTTGTTGATTGTTCGTTTGACGACGTGGAATGCAATATTGTGCTTAATTGTATTCCTGTTCGCCAAACTGCAATATAAAAAATTTTTCAAGGAGAAAAAACAATGAAAAAGTTAGTTGCACTTATTCTTGCGGCAATGACACTTCTCACTCTCGTTGCTTGCGGACCCAAGATCGAGGGTGCTGGATCTTTCGTTGACCCTTACGGAACCATCGAAAACTACGATGAAAAATCCGGTAAGATCTACAACGATGTTTTAGGCGATTTCTTGACAGCCTATAACGCAGCAAAAGAAGCAAAAACAGTTTCCGAAAGATTTGCTCTCATGGCTATCGCTGAAGCAAAGCTTCTCGAATCCGGCGTATTGCTTCCTTCTACCGCTAACGGCGGTAACTACGCTATCTCCAGAGTAGCTCCGTACACAGCTACAAGCGCTCTTTGGGGTAACGACAGCTATAGATATCACAACGTTATCATAGCTACAGAACCTATCACAGCTGAGCACAGAACAGAAATGAAAGCTAAATGGGCTGAGCTTAAAGGTACTGGCACATACGAAGAATGGGTAAAAACTTATCTCACAGATAAGGGTTACACACTCAAAGACACCTACACACTCGGTTATTCTTCCGACCCGCAAAACTGGGACGTTCTCGCAACATCCAAAGCTGCTGACTCTGAAGCGATTGTAAACACATACGACGGACTCTATGAGTACGATTCCGAAAACGTTTTGAAGCCCGCTCTCGCTACAAGCTACGAGAAGAAGGTTAACGACGACGGAACAGTAACGTACACATTCAAGATTCGTCAAGGCGTTAAGTGGGTTACATCTCAAGGTAAAGAATTCGCAGACGTTAAGGCTGACGACTTCGTAGCCGGTATGCAACACATGATGGACGCTTGCGGCGGTCTCGAATACCTCGTTCAAGGTCTCATTGTAAACGCATCTGAATACATCGCAGGTGACGTTACAGACTTCAGCCAAGTTGGTGTTAAAGCACTTGACGACGAAACACTCGTTTACACACTCACTAACGACGCTACATACTTCATGACAATGCTCGGTTACGGCGTATTTGCTCCTATGTGCAGAGAATTCTACACATCTGAAGGCGGTAAATTCGGTGCTGAACACGACACAGCAGATGAAGAATATTCGAAGAGCTACACATACGGCTCCAACCCTGACCACATCGCATACTGCGGTCCGTACAGAGTAACAAACTCCACAGCTAACAATACTATCGTATTCGAAGCTAACGAGTCCTACTGGAACAAAGAAAACATCAACATCAAGAAGATCACATGGCTCTTCAACGATGGCGAAGATGCTTTGAAAGCATACAACGATATGAAAGCCGGCACGATCGACGGTTGCGGTCTTAACGCAAACGCTCTCGAGCAAGCTAAGAAAGATGGTATCTTTGATTCACTTCACTACATCTCTTCTACAGATGCAACAGCATTCTGTTCCTTCTACAACGTAAACCGTGGAATCTTCCACAACTACAATGACGAAACACTCGTTGTTTCTCCTCAAACACCTGCTGAAGCTAACCGTACATTGGCAGCTATGCGTAACCAAAACTTCCGTCTCGCGCTTTCCTTCGCACTTGACAGAGGAACATACAACGCACAAACAGTAGGCGAAGACCTCAAACTCACATCCCTTATCAACTCCTACACACCCGGTACTTTCGTAACACTTGAAGAAGACGTTACAGTTAAGATCAACGGTAAAGATACAGAGTTCAAAAAAGGTACATACTACGGTGCAATCCTTCAAGCACAACTCGACGCTGACAAAGTGCCGATCAAAGCTTGGGATCCTGAAGCAGATGGCGGAATCGGATCTTCTTCCGGATTCGACGGCTGGTACAACGTAGATAACGCTAAAGAATACCTCAAGAAAGCTATCAAAGAGCTCGAAAAGGTTGGCGTAGCAGTATCTGCTGAATACCCGATCCAAGTTGACCTTCCTTACTTCGCTGGTTCTGAAGCATATGCACAAAGAGCACAAGCATACAAGAAGTGCTTCGAAGACGCTTTCGAAGGTAAAGTTGTCCTCAACCTCGTTACATGTAACTCCTCTGCAGAGTGGTACTATGCTGGTTACTATCCGGAAATCGGTTCCGACGGTAACTACGACATCTGTGACTTGTCCGGATGGGGTCCTGACTACGGTGATCCTTCTTCCTACCTTGACACAATGTTGCCCGAATACGCAGGCTACATGGTTAAGATGCTCGGTATCTATTAATTTTTAATTAATATCGAAATTAACTAAAAGTATAAATACGGAGGCGGATGAGCTGTGCTCATCCGCCTATCGTGATAATTAATGAGAGAAAAATTGCTATGACGAAATATTTATTGAGCCGATTAGTTCGTGGATTGTGTTCGATACTCGTCGTAATCGCTATCGTAATGGTGTTGATCTATTCTTGCCTCGATAAAATGATGATCTTCAAATTGGATAGCAACTGGACGAAAATGAAAAGTAACGCCAAAATAGCCTACCAAATGCAACAGTGGGAGAAATATGGCTACCTCGACTACATTCCCTATTCAGATTGGTTGAAAACACTCTTAAAATCGGGAGAGATCGACCAAGAAACGTACGACCGTGTCGTAAAATTCGGTGACACCGAACTCAAGGACACACCTGAGGTCGCACAATTTATGGAAAAATTCAAGGATTATTATGAATCCAAAGGCTATAAATTCGAAAGAAAAGCAGCCGACAAGATCAAAAACAAATATAAAGAAGGCGGTTCACCGATCGCTTACGTTTATAGAAACACTCCCGTATGGGTCCGTATGTGGAACTATTTGGGAGACCTAATCACAATAGATAACGTAAATTACGTTAAAGATGATATAGCCGACAGAGGCTTGTATCTCGAAATGAATGACCCCGCATATGGCGGAGAAAAATTCTCCCCTGCAATAATGGGTAACGGAACAAGACATAAATACCTCGTGTATTTTGATGATCAGTTCCCCTATTTCCACCAAAATCTTTTACAAATAAGACTTGGTTCGTCCTATACGATCAGAAAAGATATTGACGTGTTCAATATAATGACTGATACCCAAGGCTCGTTCTTGAATTCAACAGTAACATACCCGAGCGGCTTGGTAGAGCAATCTGCCGATAACCTCCACTCTTTGACGTATGTATCAGGCTCGTTTGAAAACGGAACGGTAATTATAAAAGATCGCTATGTTGACGACTACACGAATTTATCAACCTATAAGAACGGAATGTCAAGAATGGGCTATTCGTTCGTTATCGGTATAATTTCGGTTATAATGGCATATATTTTGGCTATCCCGCTCGGCACAATAATGGCGCTGAAAAAGGATAAGTTTATCGACAAGCTCGGAACCTTCTATATAGTATTTATTATGGCTGTTCCGTCCCTTGCCTACATCTTCTTGTTCAAAGCTATCGGACACAGAATCGGTCTGCCGAGTACCTTTGATATGGAAAACCCAACTTGGATGATGTATATATTGCCGATCATCTCACTTGCGTTGCCGTCAGTTGCAAGCTTGATGAAATGGTTGCGTAGATATATGATCGACCAAATGAACTCAGATTACGTAAAATTCGCAAGAGCAGGCGGACTTTCCGAAGGCGAGATCTTCACGAAGCACGTCCTTAAGAATGCGATCATCCCGATAGTACACGGTATCCCCGGAAGCCTCCTCGGAGCAATGACGGGCGCTATCATTACTGAGCGTGTATATGTTGTTCCCGGTGTCGGTAACCTCTTGACGACCGCGATCAACCAATACGATAACGGTGTAATCGTAGGTATGACGTTGTTCTATGCTCTCCTCTCAGTAGTATCGATAATCCTCGGCGACTTGTTGATGTCAATGCTCGACCCGAGAATTTCGTTCACGACGAAAGGAAGGAAATAAGATGGAAGAAAAATTGATATCTCTCGAAGAATTGAATATGTCCGAGGACGAGCTCTTTGCTCGTGTTGATAACGACACACTCTCCTCCGAGAAGATCACCGCACCGAGATATTCCTATTGGCAATCCGTGTTCCGCGTGTTCTTCAAAAAGAAGATCAATATCGTCATCTTGATCCTCCTTGCTGTCATTATTGCCTTTACATACGTTTATCCCGTAGTAACAGGATATGATCCCGATAAAGACCCGTATATCAACGTAACGGACGGTACAACAAAACACCTTACCCCCGGAAAAGCGTTCGAACGCTTCGGCTTCTCGCTCAAATGGATCCTCGGTACAGGTGCAGCAGGTCAGTCTACGTTCGATTCGATATGGTACGGTTCAAGTATCTCGATAACCTTGGCGCTGATCTGTGCCGCGATAAATATGCTCGTCGGCGTGTTTGTCGGCGCAATATGGGGATTCTCAAAGAAAGTCGATATATTTATGACCGAGGTCTATAATATCATCGCAAATATCCCCTATATCTTGCTCATCTCCGTAATAGTATTGATCATGACCGCATCCTTCTGGTCGATGGTATTCGCCCTCACCATAACAGGATGGCTCAGCATCGCATACTTTATTCGTACACAGGTAATCATTATCCGTGACAGAGAATATAACCTCGCATCTCGTTGCCTCGGTACCCCGATAACGAGAATCGCAACAAAAAATATTCTCCCCTTTATGACATCAGTAATAGTTACCTTGGCAGCAACAGAGATCCCGTCCTATATCTCCTATGAAGTATTCCTTTCCTATATCGGAATGGGACTCAAGGATATGTCTCTCGGTAAGATCATCGAAGCGGCTCAAAACGCAATGCAAACACCCGGTTGGGAGTTTGAATTCTGGAGCCCCGTTGCTATCGCCTCAATAATCACAGTCGTTCTCTACGTAGTCGGACAAAACCTTGGTGACGCTTCCGACCCGAGAACACATATGTAAGCGAGGTGTAGTAATGGAAGATAAAAAGGTATTATTATCAATAAAAGACCTCCACGTAAAATTCAGTGTTCGTGGAAGAACCTTGACCGCGATCCGCGGCGTATCGCTTGATCTCTATGAAAATGAGTCGATTGCTATCGTTGGTGAGTCGGGCTCAGGAAAATCCGTTTTGACAAAAACGTTCGCAGGAATGCTTGATTCCAACGGATATATCAGCGAAGGTGAGTTGATCTTCAATGATGAGAAGCTTGCAGATACAAGAGTAGCGTTAACTTCATCTGCAAAAACTAAGATAATCAATATGGCGAAAAAGCTCAATGCCTCCTCAAACCTTGAGTTCGGTGCAGATGTCTATAAAACGATACTTGAGCTTGAAAGCGAAAAGAAACAAAAAATGACTCTCAGCGATGAGGAAGCACAAGCCTTCGAAACAAAGATCGCTGACCTCTCCTTCAAAAGAACAGAGCTCTATAACCAAAAGCTCACAATTGATTCGAAGGATAAAGAAACAATAAAAGAGTATAACGTTAAGATCGAGGAGCTGGATAAACAGATCGAAGCAATCGTTCTTGAACGTAAAAACCTCGAGAAAACTCATAAAGAAACCGTTTCAAATGATGCAGCATATATCGCAGAATATAAGAACAGAATGGATTCTTTAAAAGCGGAATATGAAAAATTACTTGAAAAAGAGATAACCGAAGAAACAAAGGCTCGCAACGAGCTTCTTGCGAAAGAGATCTATCTCTCCGTCGGAAGATACGGAACAGTAAAAAGAAACAAATATGCATCAGCACTTGTAAAAGCACTTATAAAAGCGATGAAGCTCGGTGTCGACCTCAGCAACGAACACGAACTCAATGCAGTGTTCGATACAGTAGCCTTCAGAGTAAAGTATGTCGATGAGACACCCGAAGAGCTCCATGGAACGTGTATCCTTAACCTCGCAAAGATCAAATATGCGAAGGACTGGACACAGATCCGCGGAAGAAGAATAGCAACAGTATTCCAAGATCCGATGACATCTCTTAACCCGATCGTAACGATAGGTAAACAGATCTCGTCGATCATCCTCAAGCATCAAGAGTGCTCGGAAGTAGAGGCAAGAAAACGCGCACTTGTATTGATGAAGAAGGTTGGAATTCCGAACGCAGAAAAGCGTTATGACGACTATCCGTTCCAATATTCAGGCGGTATGCGTCAAAGAATCGTTATAGCAATAGCACTCTCATGTCAACCTAAGATCCTCATTTGTGACGAACCGACGACCGCGCTCGACGTTACGATCCAAGCACAGATCTTGAAGCTTTTGAAGGATCTTCAAAAAGAATTCAAATATACGATAGTATTTATTACACACGACCTTGGTGTCGTAGCAAACGTAGCTGACCGTGTAGCAGTATTGTATGCAGGTCAAGTAGTAGAGCTTGGTAACGTAGAAGAAGTATTCTATGATTCACGCCATCCGTATACTTGGGCGCTTCTCTCGTCCTTGCCGCAGTTGGCACAAAGAAATACAAAGCTCTATTCGATCTCGGGAACACCGCCGTCTCTCTATAATAAGATCGTCGGCGATGCATTTGCACCGAGAAACCCCTATTGTCTGAAGATAGACACAATAAAAGAGCCTCCGATGTTCCAAATCACAGAAACCCACTTTGCAAAAACGTGGCTTCTCGATCCGAGAGCACCGAAGGTGGAAAAACCTGAAATAATCCAAAATATCCACGAGAAAATGCAAGATGCATATAATATATAAAGGAGGAAATGCTTGTGTCAAAGAAAGATAAAAAAATAATCCCGCAATTGCCCGAGCATGGTCCGATCGATAGTACGAACGGTAAAGAGATCCTCCTCTCGCTCAAAAACGTAGATATCACCTTTGGTAAAGGCGATAAAGCGGTGAAAGCAGTAAAAAATGCATCCTTCGATATCTATAAAGGCGAAACCTTCTCGCTCGTTGGAGAATCGGGATCAGGTAAAACAACTATAGGTAGAGCAATAATCCGAGTCAACCAATGTGCAGCAGGTGAGATCCAATATAAAGGTGTTCGCATCTCGGGAAAAACAAATCCCCAGCTTGAACGCGAGGTTATCAGAAATATCCAAATGGTATTCCAAGATCCTGCCGCATCGCTCAACGAACGTGCAACAGTAGATTATATCGTATCCGAAGGTCTTTATAACTTTCATTTGTTCGAAAACGAACAAGAGCGTGTTAAAAAGGTCGAAGATATAATCAACGCTGTTGGTCTTCTCCCCGAACACTTAACACGTTACCCCCACGAATTTTCCGGTGGTCAACGTCAAAGAATCGGTCTTGCAAGAGCAATGGTAATGGAGCCCGAGTTTGTAATCGCCGATGAGCCGATCTCCGCGCTCGACGTGTCGATCCGTGCTCAAGTACTTAACCTTTTGAAAAAATTCCAAAAGGAAAGAAATATAACCTATCTCTTCATCGCCCATGACCTTTCGATCGTAAGATTTATCTCCGATAGGATCGGTGTTATCTACAAAGGCGATATCGTGGAGGTAGCCGATGCCGAGGAGCTCTTTAACTTCCCGTTGCATCCCTATACAAAATCACTCATCTCCGCTATCCCGATCCCCGATCCGAAGCTTGAAAAGAGCAAGGTGCTCTTTACATACGATCCGTCGGTTCACGATTATAGCGAAGACAAACCCGAGCTTACGTGTATCGGAAACGATCACTACGTCTTTGGTAATAAAAAAGAGATCGAAGAATATCGTGCGATCCGTGAAAAAGGAGAGCGCGTGAACTCCGTAACCTTCCGTAAAGAAGGCGAGGAGGAAGAGATCGTAAAGGAAGATAATATCGAATCAATGATCGATGCATCTATCCTTGATGCACCCATCCACGATACGGGTAGCAAACTCTATTCGATCCTTTCGTTCCTTCTTCCGATACCCGGCTTGATAGCAGGCTGGATATTCAAAAAGAAGAACTATATCCGTAACTTCAAGGCTTGCCGCAAGGGCGCACTCATCGGATTGGGTACTTTTGCCGCATTATTGTTGTTGTTCGGATTACTTCTGTTGATCGCTTCTATATGAGTAACAACGAAAGACCAAGAGGTCTGCGTAGAATTCAAAATATTGAGCTTTCCGAGGATAAGGCGAAATTTCGCTTTGTCCTCGTGATAGTTTTTATAGGAATTGCATTGTTGGCTTTTGGAATATTCCTCTCAACAATGTTAACGAAGGACGAAGGCTGGTATACTATCACCGCCGAGACCGACTATATAAACTGTGGCTCGGATTTTGTTTTCAACTATTATGTAGGTAGCACCGAAAAGGATAAAACGGAAGAATATAGAGCAGTAAAAAAGCTCTATGGAGAATTGACCGTAAAAGGCTACCGCCTCTTTAACAGACACGACGAATTCGTGGGCGTCAATAATGTCTGCTATATCAACAACCACCCGAATGAAACGATAGAGATCGATGAAAGCCTCTATAAAGCATTTGAAACGATCTTGAAAAACGAAAACAGGTATCTATACCTCGGTGCTCTCCATTCGGAATACAGCGCAAACTTTTTCGGAATAACCGATCCGATCTTTGTCGAAGAAAACGACCCAAAGCTTAATGAGGAATTTCGTGAGTATTTCAAAAAGCTTGCCGAATATGCGTCCGATAGCTCGGCAATATCACTCGAGCTGCTCGGCGAAAACAAAGTAAAGCTCAACGTAAGCAAAGAATATCTTGATTTTGCAAAAGAAAACGAAATAACAGTCTTCATCGACTTTTTCCGTACAAAAAATGCATTCATCATCGATATGATATTGGATGAGCTAAACAGATCAGGCTATAAAAAAGCAAACCTCACCTCTTGCGAGGGATATGTAAGAAATACGGACGATAGCGGCGAAGAGTATTCCTTGAACCTTTTTGACCGCGAGAGTGACGTCGTTTATAACGCCGCAAAAATGAACTATAATAAAGCGAAGTCGATAGTACCGCTTCGTGCATATCCGTTAAGCGCGACCGATTCCTATGATTTCCTTATTTGCACGGATGGAAGAATAATAACACCGTACGTCGATATAACAGACGGCATCTATAAGACCGCAACGAGCGACCTTATTGCTTATTCCGAGTCATCAAGCTGCGCAGAACTGCTTATACAGGCACTAAAGCACTATATCGCCGATTCGTTGAATGAGGAAATGCTGTTTTCCATGGAATCAAATGAGATCTATTCGGTATATTTCGAAAACAACGAAATACGAACGAATGACGAGACTATCGACCTCTCCGAAATATATGAGGACGATTCTGTCAAATATACAATAAAGTATATCAAATAATAACTAAAGCTCCGCAATAGCGGAGTTTTTTTTGTATATGTATTGAAAAATCAAAAAAATAGTGGTAAAATGTATTAAATTCTAAAAGAAGGTCAAAAGAATGGACTCTCTGATTTTTGCATTAAATGCAGTAACCCCAATAATCCTCGTAATAAGCGTTGGTTACCTGCTAAAAAAAATAGGCTTGATAAATAACGATTTTTCGAAAAAAACCAACAAACTCGTCTTTCGTTGCTTTCTGCCCGTAATGCTGTTTTTGAACCTATATAAAACAGACGGAATAGATGAGCTGAGATGGGACTATATAATCTTTGCGGTAGTAGTACTGCTCGTCGTGTTTGCGATAGCCTTGCCGTTGACAATGATAGCAACGAAGCAAAACGGTCGCCGCGGCGCATTGTTACAAGCATGCTTCCGCTCGAATTATGCACTCTTAGGTATACCGTTGGCAGAATCATTGTATGGCTCCGAGGGTGTTGCGGTCGCAACGTTGCTTGGTGCCGCCGTAATACCTGCGCTCAATATTCTCGCCGTAATAAGCCTTTCGATCTTTCGCGAGGACGGAAAACGCCCAACAGTAAAGGATATCCTGAAAGGAATAATCAATAATCCACTGATCCAAAGCATCGCCGCCGGTCTCGTAGCATTGCTGATAAGATCATTTCTCGAAAAGAACAATATCTCGTTTCGTATCTCGGATATAAAACCTGTCTATACACTCCTCGAATACCTCTCGAGACTTGCAACGCCACTTGCATTGCTGATGCTCGGCGCACAATTTGAGTTTTCTGCTGTAAGATCATTGAAAAATGAGATCGTGCTCGGAACGATAATGAGAACGATCATTGTCCCAATGATCGGTATCGGCGGAGCATACCTGCTTTTCTCAAATACGTTCACAGGTGCACATTTCGCTGCACTTATCGCTGTCTTTGCAACTCCCGTTTCCGTCTCAAGCGTCCCGATGGCACAAGAAATGAACGGAGATACAACACTTGCAGGTCAACTCGTCATCTGGTCAACACTCGCCTCAGCAGTCTCAATATTCATAATAGCATTCCTACTCCGATATATCGGTGTGTTTGCATAGAAAGGAACCTAAAATGAAAGAAATCAAAATTTTATCAATAGGAAATAGCTTCTCGCAAGATACAATGGAGCATCTCGCGGAAATACTAAAATCACTCGGCTATGAAAAATTAAAGCTTGGTAACCTCTATATCGGCGGTTGCTCGATAAATCAGCACTATGATAAAATCGAAACAAACGCAAAAAAATATGAATACTTTACTAACGACGGCAACGGCTGGATCTGTACTCCCGAGACGTCAAGCGTTGACGCAATAAAAAGCGATAATTGGGATTGGATATCGATCCAACCGGGAACGGGAGATGGAAGCCGCGTGACCGATCCCGAATCCTACAAAAACCTCCCGAAGCTTTGCGAGAAGGTAAGAGCATTGGCAAACGAAAACGTGAAGCTCGCTTTCACAATGACTTGGTTTGGTGAGCCGAGCAACGAACATCCCGAAATGGTCTCCTATAACGGCGATCAATTGAAAATGTATGGTCTCCTTACCGAAATAATCCAAAATACCGTTCTCCCAATGAATTGCGTTGACGTAATAACACCAATGGGAACAGCAGTCCAAAACGCAAGGACCTCGTCTCTCGAAGCGGTATGCCGCGACGGTTATCACCTCACCTTTGATACGGGAAGATACTTCGCAGGACTTACCTTTGTAAAAGCACTCCTCGGTGAAAATATTGATAATATCGAATATTCACCCGAGGGCGTTGACGAAAAAGCAAAGAAGATCGCAATAGAATCGGCAAATAACGCAATAAAAACACCATTTTCAATAACAAGATCGATCTATTAAAATAAATAAGACATTTGAGATACGACATCGAGGAAAAATGATACGAGAATATACAGGGCAAAACGTCTATGAAGCACTGATAGACCGACTCGAAATGATCTTCGAGGATTTTGATAATATAATCGTTTCCTTTTCGGGTGGAAAAGATAGCGGAGTACTTTTGAATTTGGTCCTTGACTTTCAAAAACGCCATTATCCCGAAAAAAGAGTCGCAGTATATCACCAAGATTTCGAAGCGCAATATCAATATACAACCGAATATGTTACCCGTACGTTTGAAAGGATCAAAAATCGAGTCGATCCCTATTGGGTGTGTCTCCCAACTGCGACACGAACAGCCGTAAGCAGCTTTGAAATGTATTGGTATCCGTGGGACGATGAAAAGAAGGATATATGGGTTCGGGAAATGCCTGACTATCCCTATGTCATCAACCTGCAAAACAACCCAATAAGGACCTACCGCTATAAAATGCACCAAGAAGACCTCGCGAAACAATTCAGCCGATGGTATCGAGATAAAAACGGTGGAACGAGAACAATATGCCTCCTCGGAATAAGAGCCGACGAGTCGTTGCAAAGATATAGCGGTATCCTAAATAAAAAATATAGCTACAAGGGTGAATGCTGGATAACCGAACAGTTTAAAAACGTTTGGACAGCCTCGCCTCTCTATGATTGGTCAAAAAGCGACGTCTGGTATGCAAACTATAAGTTTGGCTATGATTATAATAAGCTCTATGACCTCTACTATAAAGCAGGACTAAAGACCGATCAGATGAGAGTGGCATCTCCGTTTGGCGACAGTGCAAAAGAGAGCCTTCAGCTATATCGTGCGCTTGATCCGGAAATGTGGACGAAGATAGTCGGACGTGTCAGAGGTGCAAATTTTGCCGCTATATATGGAAAAACAAAAGCACTTGCTTACCGAAGCCTCACCTTGCCCGAGGGCTATACTTGGGAAAGCTACACAAATTTTCTGCTCTCAACGCTTCCAAAACGTATCCGTGATAATTATATCCAAAAATTCAAAACATCAATTGATTTTTGGCATAACGTGGGTGGCGGACTTGAGAAAAGCGTGATCGACGAGCTTTTGGAAAAAGGCTATAATATCCGTCAAAACGGCTATTCCAATTATACAGTAATGAAGCTCCCGCGTGTGATATTCGTCGGCAATATTCCTGACCATACAGACGATATAAGGTCGACAAAGGATATCCCGAGCTGGAAACGAATGTGTTATTGTATCTTAAAAAATGACCATAATTGTCGATTTATGGGATTTGGAATAACTCGTGAGCAAAAACGTCAAATAGACTATCTGAAAAACGAATATAAAAATATAGGTAAGAACGAATGAAGAATAGTCCGGTATATCATATTATCGCAGTGCCGATAGAAAAAATAAAACCGAATACATATAATCCAAATGCAGTAGCTCCACCGGAAATGAAGCTTCTCTATGATAGCATTAAGGAAGATGGCTATACAATGCCAATAGTCTGCTATTACGACAAAGCGAACGACGAATATATAATCGTCGATGGCTTTCATCGTTATCGTGTAATGCTTGAATATCCCGATATATACGAGCGTGAAGAAGGAAAGCTCCCCGTTTCGATCATCAATAAACCGATCGATCATCGAATGGCAAGCACGATAAGGCACAACCGCGCCCGCGGAACACATGACGTCGATCTGATGAGTAATATCGTGAAAGACCTTAACACACTCGGACGAAGCGATGTCTGGATAGCGAAGCATCTCGGAATGGATAAAGATGAATTGTTAAGATTAAAGCAGCTGACGGGACTTGCCGAGCTTTTCAAGGATGCGGAATTCGGACGAGCTTGGATCCCGCGTGAAGAGGATGACTTGGTTGAAATATAAATTTTTTATGATCACTGAGGAAAATCGGTATTTTTTATGACTAAATAGTAAAACTATCTTGAAAGGATGAAAAAAATGAAAAAATTCTTGGTTCTAACATTGTTGATATCAATCGCAGTAACACTTTTTTCTTGTAATACCCCATCCGAAGTCAGCAATCCCGATGTAAGTAATAATGCAATAGGTATCGATAATATAACGATCGAACAGCAAACGCTTTTGAAAAACCTCGCAAGTGAATGGAATTCAAGCACGGTGACAAAAGATAGCGACTTTCGCTTGAGACAGTACGATTTTGCAACGAAATTGTATAAAGCATTCTCAATAACAAGCGAGAACGAAAATATGATGTTCTCACCGCTTTCGATCCAGCTTGCATTCGCAATGCAAACGAACGGTGCAAAAGGCGAAACGAAAACCGAATTGGAAAACTTTCTCGGTGGTGTCCCGATGGAACAGCTCAATACCGAATTGAAAAACTTCGTCTCGTCGCTTTCGAGCGCAAATGACTATAAAATAGGAATTGCAAACTCGATTTGGATGCGCAATAATGCACTTGAACTAAAAGAAAGCTTCAAAACGATCAATACCGATTATTATGATGCGGAATTGTATTCTGAACCGTTTGATAATAAAACCGCCGAAAAGATCAATAATTGGGTAAGTGAGAATACCGATGAAATGATCGAAAAGATCGTCGAAATAATAGACCCGTCAAATGTAATGTATCTCATCAATGCAATCGTATTCGATGCAAAATGGGCAAACCCGGTAGATGACTATTCAATAAAAGAGGACGAGTTTACAACGATAAGTGGCGAGAAAAAGAAGGTTGAAATGATGCGAAGCGAGGAACATAGCTTCATTATCACCGATGACGCTACAGGCTTCGTTAAACCCTATAAAAACAATAAATATAGCTTTGTAGCCCTTCTCCCGAACGAAGACGTTGAAATCAAGGATTATATAAACTCTCTAAATGCACAAAAGCTTTGCAGTATTATGGACAATATCCAAAACGGTCTTGTGAAGATGTATTTTCCGAAATTTGAATATGAATATACAATAGAAATGAGATCGATTTTTGAAGCATTGGGCGTTAAACGTGCATTTAGCCCAATCGAAGCAGACTTAACCGATATGGCAACGTCAGAAATCGGAAATATCTATATCAGCTCCGCGCTCCATAAAACATATATCTCTGTTGATAACGAGGGAACAAGAGCCGCCGCAGTAACAGCAATTGTGGAAAGTGTTGATTCTGAGCCTTACTATCAATTGACAATAACCCTCGACCGCCCATTCGTGTATATGATAATCGAAAACGAAACAAAACTCCCGATCTTCATCGGCACAGTAATGGATATCGGCGAATGATACCGAAAAAGAACCACCTGTCAAATGGCAGGTGGATTTTTTGTTGACAATGGGGAAGTGCTGTGTTAAAATAAGTATATTGAAAAAGAATAGGAATACTAATAATGAAAACATCAACCGAAATAAATTCATCCGCAAGATACGTCGGCGAAGAAAAAGCAATAGAATATATAGCAGCAGCAGGTTTTGATGCATGGGACTTTTCAATGTTCTCAATGTGCCGCTACGATTGGGGAAAAGATATAGTTTTGCCGAGCAGTCACGAGCTTGCAGGTGAGAATTACCTCGCATTTGCAAGAAAGCTGAAAAAGGTCGGACTTGATAACGGTATCGTGTGTAACCAATCCCACGCTCCGTTTCCTTCGAGCAATAAAGATATCCGTTCATTTTTGAAAAGAGCAATCGAGTGCACCGCCGAAGCAGGTGGCGAAATATGTATCATCCACCCCCAAAACAACGGAACTCCCGAGCAAAATGCAGAAATGTATTTCGAGCTTTTGCCGTTCGCAAGATCGTGCGGAGTAAAAATAGCGACCGAAAATATGTGGAATTGGGATAATTCGCTCGGACACGCCGTATTTGCCGCATGCGCCACGCCCGAAAGCTTCAACGAGCATCTTGATATAGTGAACGATGACTTCTTCGTCGCTTGCCTCGATATCGGACACGCCGAAATGAAGGGAATGAATACAACAGCTCCCGAAATGATCCGTGCCCTCGGTACGAGACTAAAAGCACTTCATATCCACGATAACGATAAATTCCACGATTCTCACCAGATCCCGTTTTCAATGAATATCGACTTTGATGCAGTTGTAAAAGCCTTAAAGGAGATCAATTATAACGGTTACTTCACCTTGGAGTGCGGCGAATACCTCAATAATTTCAATAAAGATAACGTCCACCTCGGCTTGAAGGATATGGCAAACGCCGTCAAAAAGCTCAGCGATATGTATGAAGGTCTCTAAAAATGGAAAAATTTGAAACGATGCAACAGCTCCTCAGCTATACAAGAAGAGCCGTTGATGACTATAATATGATAGAAGAGGGCGACAAGATCGCCGTCGGCGTCTCCGGCGGAAAGGATAGCCTGACTCTCCTTTGCGCACTAAAAGGACTCCGGCGCTTCTATCCGAAAAAATTTGAAATAGTACCTCTTGCAATAGATATGGGCTTTGACGGCTGTGACTATACAACGGTACACGAGCTTTGCGCAAGGCTTGACTTGAAGCTTGAAATAGTAAAAACAGAAATAAAAACTGTAGTTTTCGATATCAGAAAGGAGTCTGCCCCGTGTTCGCTTTGCGCGAATATGAGAAGAGGTGCGCTCAACGAATCTGCGAAAAAGCTCGGCTGTAATAAAGTCGCGCTCGGTCATCATTTCGATGACGTCGTCGAAACGCTCGTGATGAATCTCTTCAACGAAGGAAGAATAGGCTGCTTTTCTCCCGTGACCTACCTCGACAGAATAGATATAACCGTTTTACGTCCGTTTATCTACGTCCCCGAAAAATTTGTGACCTCATTCGTCCGCAGAAATAATATAACTCCGCTACCGAAGCTGTGCCAAGAGGACGGCAATACCGACCGCGAGTATTATAAGCAAATGATCTCCACCCTTGAGCAACGCGATAAAGGTGTAAAAATGCGTATCTTCGGCGCACTTGAACGTGCCGGGGTGAATGGGTTTACCACTCACGAACGCGCAAGAAGAACAAAGTCAAACTAAAACAGAAAAAGGAAAAGGGAAATGAAACTAAAACGTATATTATCACTCCTTCTTGTCTTGGCAACATTCTTGTTGACCTTGACAAGCTGTGGACTCGATGCCTACCTCACCGATATCTTGAATCATCCGCAGGTAGAATTCAAGGACCTGAACTATAGCTACACGTCGCTCGAGGATTTCGAGAAGCTCGAAAAAGAGCTCGACGATATGATATCGTCGTTGGCGAAGCCATACGACGTACTCTATAAGCTCGATGAAATGTTTGAACACCTCAATACGATCTATTCCTCCGAGGCGATCCTTTCAATAAGAAACAGCCTCAACCTCGCAAATAAAGAGATCGAGCAAAAATACCTCGAGTGCAGTGAGCTTTCCGTGACCTTCTATGACCGTTGCTCGACCGCCGCAAACAAGGTAACAAAATATTGCCCCTCCGAAGCGAAGGCGTATTGGGGCGAGGACGTATATCTGATCTATTCCGAATATACCCCATACGGAGACCAATATCTGAATAAATACGTTGAGGAGCAACAGCTCATCAACGAGTATAATACCGCGACGATGAAGGAATATTCAACGACCTTCAAGGGCAATAAGATCACCTTCGAGAACTTGTATCAATATGAGCTGACCGACGAAGAGTATGAAACGGTAATGACCGACCTGTACCGTCAGTTTAATGAAGAGGTAACTCCAATATATTTGAAGCTGATAACGGTACGCCGTGAGCTTTCAAAACTGCTCGGCACAGAGTCAGTCGCAGAAAACTACTATCTGAACTATTTTTATCGTGAATATTCGATCGAGAATGTTGAAAAGACCTACTCCGACGTAAAAAAATATCTCGTTCCGCTCTATAACAAGCTGCTGAAAAACTCCGAGACACAAGACCTCGACGGCTTCTACTACGACTCACTGAACTGTGCCACAGGCACCCTTCTTCAAAAGGTCGGCGAAAAGCTGATAAAAAAAAACCCCGAAATGAAATATGCCTTCAACCATATGACGAAATTCGGCTACTATGACGTCGAGTATAGCTCAACAAAAATGAACGCATCGTTTACAACGCTCATCCCCTCGGTCAACACCCCGTTTCTCTTTATCAACCCAACGAACACCGCCGAGGATATGTCAACGATCGTCCACGAGTTCGGTCACTACTATGCAATGTATACAAATCCGTATTACGCCTACGATATGGATGTTTCCGAGATCCATTCCCAAGCACTCGAGCTGCTTGCAATGGATATCTACAATGAAATTACAAACGGAAAATATGAGGACGTAATAATAAACGAAAAAATGCTGCTGTTCCTCAACTCAATAATAATCGGATGCCTCTATAACGAGTTTGAAGCATACGTTTATAATAATAACGTGCAAGATACGGAAACTCTCAACAAAAAAATGATGAGCCTGATGCGAGAATACGGACTCATCGACGATAGCGATACGCGTGATGAACTCTATTCTTGGGTAGAAACAGTCCACCTCTTTATGTATCCGTTCTATTATATCAGCTACTCCGTGTCAGCAGTCAGCGCACTCGATATCTATTTTGCCTACCTCGAGGACGAAAAAGCAGGGAAGGAGTTGTACCTGAAAATAGTAAACAGCCCCGATACCTATATCACCGCTTGCCAAAACACAGGTGTAAAAAGCTTCTTCGATGACGGCGTAATAAAGTCCCTCGCCGAAAAAATCGAAAATATAACCTTGAAATAATCAAAAAAATGAGTTGCGAAAAGCAACTCATTTTTTATTTTGTATATTTTATTTATTATATGTGATCTCGATCATTTCCGATGATCTGTCGTGCGTGAAGGTTAACCCATCGGTGAGATAATTGACCGTAGGACGTTGTGAGCTGTCTAAATCAAACACATATGTATCTCCGATTTTTTTGAATACAAAAATGTAAGGTGTGTGATTGACACTTTTTAGTGTCAAGGTCTTATCATCTTCTATCACCGTACCACGAAAATAAATCGGATACGAAGGGTTAGGGTCGAATGTTAGCGTGAAACTCGTGTGTGAAGTATTCAGCTTGAGTGATACTCTGTGTGCTTTCGCTTCATCGTTTGCAGTGTAAGTCTCATATCCGAAAGGCATATTCCATCTTTGTATAGCGTTTATGTGCTCAACTCCCTCAAGAGCACTTTTGTCAACGGTAGCAACGAGAAACCACGAAGCCAAATCACTAGTACCCAGTTCAGGCATCTCCAAATTAATATCGAGATAAAGTGAATCGCCATCCTTTCGTATTTCACTTATCGAATAACGCGCAGAGCCCGTTCCCGAATTAACAGGTACAATTATCAATGACTTTTTGCTCAAATCAATGTTTTTAAGCTCCATCAGTTCCTTGTAAAACGAGTATTCTGATAAAGAAGTAAAGTGTGATAATATTTCACTAAGGTCGTTTTCATCCTTTATAGCGATCGCAATTTTTGATGCAAGTATACTGTTCGTGTTAGCACCGCTGAGATTGCATCTGTGAGGTGTTAGATCTTCATACATCTCGGGGTAGGGAGCACGGATTTTAGAACCTTCAAACTCGACCTTTTGTCCTCTTATATTTGACTCGACTCCGTTTTCAAGAACATTACTGAGATCTCCGTTTCGAACATCATAAATGATAGTTTTTCTCGTTTTGTTGTCAATAAAACGTAATGAGATCAAATGAGGCACTTCGTCAAGATCGTCGCCTTTTATGGTCAGTGTTGTTTCATTGTTGATCATATAGATCTTACGAATAGATTTTAAAGTGCTTCTCAAAGTGTGAAGTCCATCTTCAGCATCATAGCGGAAGGTATCAAAATCTAAATCTACAATTGCATTGTAAGCATCAAAATCACTCCAAGATATCGAGCTTTCTTTCTGATTTGAGATATCAATAAGCTTTTCTAATGTCAGAGTTTCAGTGCCGTTTTTGTTTGCTTCATTGATCCTTTTGTCAACTTCTTCTTTCGCGTAGATTTCTCCGTTGCTGTCCTTGACGTAGATCATATCGTATTCAATGATCTTCTCGACAACACTCTCCTCGACAACACTTTGCTCAGTAGAGCTTTCACCAAGTGACTGAGCATCACTTTCTTCTGAGCTCGAACAAGCCCAAAGTGTAAAAACAAGGGCGAGAACGAACAAAAATATTAGTGCTTTTTTCATTTCTTTTCCTCCGTTTTTCTCTTTATTGGTATATATACACCTATTTATTGATATAGTCAATATAACCGCAATTTATCCTCACTTGATTACTAAAGTATGTAAGAAAAAATATCCTATTTCCTGAAAACACCTTTTTTGAGCTTGTCGATCTGAACTTCAGTAAACGACGCCGCCGCGAAGAACGCGACTCCGACAGCCCCTGCCTTGCGGCATTCCTCGACCTGCTTCGTCGACTCAATAACAGGGAGGTGATTATACATCGGTGCAATACCCGCAACGTTCGGCACCTCACCGTAGTTTTCAACCATGTGCGCAACCTCTCTTCCAACGTCCTTCGCATCGTTAAGATACGCCATCGGCGAAATAAAGTCGAGCCAGCCCTGCTTCGTCCAGAATAACCAGTCCTGACATTTCTTGTTGATCGCATCCACCGGATCACCGAAAACAGCAGTCGAAAGCTTGATGTCTCTTCCTTTTGCCTTGTATTCTCCAACGAGCTCAACGATCCGTTTGACGTATGAGGTCACCTTGTCGGCTCTCCATCTGTTGAATTTCGCCCATTCTTCAGAGCTCGTGCTTTCAATGGTGCGAACGTCAATACCCGTGTCCGCCAAAAATTCCGCAATAGTCTCAGGCTCAAATCCTGCCGAGTTGTCAACCGTGTAAATAACGGGATATCTGATATAGTCGAGCTGTATTCCGTCGAAATCATACTTGTCGAGCAGATCTCGGTAAAGCTCTACCAAAAGCTCGTGTACCGCCTCGGAAGCGGGATTGAGGAAGATAAACGTCTTGTATGCATCAACGAGATGACCGCCGTCCTTCGTTCGAGCAATAAGCTCGGGATGAAGCTCCATTATCTTGCAGCCGTGTCCCTCAACACCAAAGAAAAAGTCCTCGACCCAAGCGTGCATCTCAACGCCGTATTTTTTACCCGCACGAATAAACTCTTCGATCACGTCAAAATCCGTGTCAGCAAACTCCTTGCGTATAGGCAAAATATCTCTTTCGCATTTTCTCGCGTTGGCATAACCACCGTAGTTCGTCTCAACGAGCATTATGTTGAACCCAAGCTCCTTGAATTTGCGAACGGTCGCCTCGACCTCCTCAACGCTTTTTTCAAGCGGTCTGATCCAAACAGCCCTGACCTCGTTTTCCTTCGAAAGCGCACTAAGATAGAACAGCTCCTCCAAAACGTCCTTCGCCTCGTCGAATCTCTCTTCTTGAGCCAAAACGACCGATCTTTCAAGAAGCATCTCGATCTCGCTTGTGTCCAAATTCGGCTCAGCCGCCTTGCGCACCTCAAATCTCTCCAAGATCTCCTTGCGTAAAACGTCACATTCGAGCATCTTCGATCTCTCGTCCTTTTCAACCTCAATAAAACCATCGTTGATCGAGACCTTGCATCCGAGCGTGATCTCTTCTTTGATAAATAACGCCGCAGCACCGTGCCCCGAAACAACGAACGCACCGGCGGGTATAAAGTTGTTGTTCGATCCGTAAACGGCAACTCTGCCGTCGACAACGACCGCTTCAATGCCGTAAGCGTTTGTCTTCGTTCTCTCTCCTTGGGTGTAAACGATCAGCTCGTCAGCACCTCTCGGAGTGTCAAAATTGGTGATCTTGAATTTTTTCATATCAATGCCTATAATCCTTCATCATTTCTGTATATCGTTCATAAATAGCTGTGTAATGCTTATAAATATCTTCGTTAATACGCCCCTCGCCGAATAGCGCATCCGCTCTTTCCTTGAGAAGACGGCGCATATCGTGAGCAGGACCCTTGTAGTTGTTTTGAAGATAATTGTTGAGCTCGGAAATAATTTCGTCAAGCTCCTTTCTTTCTTTCGATTTGAATAAAGAAAACAAAAGCCTCACCTCCACGACCATATAATAACATAAACTCAAACTTCATTCAATATAATTTGAGAATATTTTTTAATAAATAAATTTTGTGAATATAATATGAACGAAATGTGTCTAAAATCAACAAAAATCCTTGACAATATCGCCTCTCTCGTTTATAATATACCTAAGTAATGATTCAGAAAGGGAAATTTGTAATGAAAAGAATCAGTATATTTCTTCTCGCTCTAATAATGCTCGTTTCGATGCTTCTCGTTTCTTGCGATAATACCAACGAAACAAGTAACCAAAGCGAGATCTCGGTTGAAGAATCCGATGTAAATACCGCTCTTGTTCCTCACTTGGAAGGCTTGAAGTATGACGGTAAAGTTTTGAGAGTGTTGAACATCAGAGAAGACTACCTCTTCTCAAAGCTTCAATTTGCTCCCGATGCAGAATTGCAAGACGAACCCGTTAACGTTGCTGCGTACGAACGTAACAATAAGCTTCAAAGCACGTTTGGCTTTACTATCGAAACAGAGTTTGCTGAGGCATTCGATGCATTTGAAAAACGTGTTGATACCGACTATAACGCAGGTACAGCAACCTACGACGTAGCTGCAACAGGTATACAAACAATGGCGTTTATCGCTCGTAACGGACACCTCCTCGACCTCTACGATCTTGATGATTCCAAATTCAAGTTCGATGGCGATTGGTGGGATACCGCAATAATGGAAGATATCTCCATAATGAACCGCCTCTACTTTACAGCAGGCGACCTTCTCCTTATGGATGATGAAAACACACGTTGTATCTTCTATAATAAAGACATCGCAGAAAATAATGAGCTTGGAAACTTCAACGACTTAGTTGTAAATAAAAAATGGACTATCGATAAGCTCCACGAAATGTGCCTTACAGCAGCTCGTGAAGACGGCGACGGTCAAAGAACAGTATTGAACGATGACGTTTGGGGCCTCGTTAGTGCCGCATTTGATACATATAGCCTCATCCTCGGCGCAGACTGCCCTCAAGTTATCAAAGACGAGAACGACGTTCCCGTGCTCAATATGCTCGCAGAGTATAACACCAACGTTTTCTATAAGGTCCATGATTTTATGACCGACAAAAACTGCACCGCTTGGACCGAGCAATACTACGCTTGGAACGCTCCCGATGCAGGAAAAGTAATGGAAAACTTCTATATCAATAAAGCGCTCTTCTTGGTTGGTACGATCTCCAACGTTAACTCCGATACACTTCGTAACGCAGAGATCCGCTACGGTATCCTCCCGATGCCTCTCTATGATGAAAACCAAGAAACCTATGCAACGACCATCAACCCCTACCACTTCCAAGCAGTAGGTATCGTTGGTACTTGTGCACCCGATGATTATGAATTCGTATCTGCCGCTCTCGAAGCATTGGCATACACTTCAAAATCAACGATCACTCCCGAATACTATGACCGTACATTGAAGACAAAGCGTTTCCCCGATGACGATGATTCACCCGAGATCCTCGATTTGATCTTCTCGAACCGTCTCGCCGATATCTCCGTAATCTTCAACTGGGACGATTGCATCCAATACTACAACCAACTCGTTGTAAAAGAATCTCCCGACCTCGCGAGCCATATCCAAAGCAGACAAGCAGCATTCAAGTCTGACCTCGAAAAGACAATGGCAGTATTCGAAAATTCGTAATTATAAAATATTAGTTTTTTTATAAATATCTCCTTTGTTATCGGCGTTGTGTTTGCAGAGGCACAACGCCGATACCCCTATATAAACCAAAGATCCGATATGCTTCAGCATATCGGATCTTTTATTGATGCTATCATCTAAGAACAATATCAGCGATCTCGCGAACAGTCTTCGCCTCCGCTTCATCGATCCCGTCGGGCGTGCCGATCGAGAGCGGAGAAACACCTGTCAAAACAGAGCAAAACATACAAGCCGCAAGGTAAGTGCCGATCGGGATCAAATGTGATCCGTCGGGATCATATAGCTCAAGCTCGGGAAAATATTTTCTCGCATAAGCAAACGCATCACCAACAGGGCATACGATACCATCGGAAATATCAGCAGCCTCGCCGTATGCATCCCTGAGCCTCTCCCACATCTCGTCATATGAAATTCCGGTAGCTTGAAGCTTCGGAGTTCCGTCCTTGTAAGCCCAAGTCTGATAGAAAACAAATTCTTCACCCTTCGAAAAATATTTTCGAAGCCCCAAAACAGAACGCAAAAACTCTGCCTTGTCTTTTGCGGGGAGAAAGCTCTGCTCTTGAAGCACAACGACGTCGAAGCTTTCACTTGAATATACCTCGTCAAGCTTTAAAAACATATCGTTTTCCTTGTTGAGCCTCTCGGACAATATCCCGCCGCCCTTGACGTTTGACGTTACCTCGATCTCAAAACCGATGCTGTTCGCAGCATCACGTACCATCCTCGGCAGCTCGTTTACATACGTGTAGCTGTTCCCGACAAATAAAACTCTCATAATTCTACCTCCATAGATCATTTCCGATCGGAATTCTTGCAATATGACTTAATAAGCTTGAGTGCAGTAAAAAATCCCACTCCAATGCTATCCTCGTCAATATATTCGTTGATCGTATGCGCACCGCCACCACTAATAAAACCAACGCAAACAGAAGGTATTCCGAGTGAGAGCGGAATGTTGCAATCCGTCGAAGCAGGATATCTGCTAGGCATCGGTAACTCAGAAAAAATACTTTCCACACGCTCTAAAAGCGCGTTTTGACGATCTTTGTCAACCCCGCAAGCGCAAGGCCTCACGCCAATGCATTCCCAAGAAACGCATTCTGGAAACTCACCAATAACACCTTCGAAAAACTCCTTCATATAAAGAAGTGAATCGGCATCGTCGGAGCGAAACTCATAAAGCACCTCGCATTCCTCCGCAATGCTGTTGACAGTGCTGCCGCCATTTATCTTGCCGAAATTATACGTCGTGATCCCACCCTGCGGAAGCTGAACGTGGTCAAGATACGTGATCAGCTTTGCAATGATCGCGATAGCGTTGTCGTTTCCAAAATCGCGGAACGAGTGACCGCCGCGGCAGCTCGCCTTGATGCGATATCTCATCGATCCGACAGCGCTGTCGTTGATAACGTCAAGATACCCGTCAAACGTGATCATCTCGCGAATGAATTTCGAATACCTCGCCATGATCTGCTTGCAGCCCTTGAGATTTCCTTCGCCCTCCTCACAGGAGTTGAATGCGAAAATAAAGCTCTGCCCGCTCTCCTTAAAATGCGTCGCCGCGTAAAGACAACAATATACCAGCATCGCCACGTGGACCGTGTCGTCGCCGATGCCGGGACAATATAGCTTCGCGTCTCGTCTGATGACCTCAAGTGCGACGTCCTTTGAGAATACAATATCAGTATGCGCCATGATCAAAACCGCACCTGATTCAACGTTGCCTATCTCAACGATCACGTTGTCCGCCTCGTCAATATATGCGCCGTGTAGCCCGTGAGCGTGCAATACCGCCAAAATAAACTCGGCTCTGCGACGCTCTTGATGTGATGGAGCGGGGATGCGTGCAAGCTCAAAAAGAAGCTCCTTGAGTGCATCAACGTGTTCCTCATAAAAATGTAAAATATCCATAAATGCTCCTGAATAAGTGAATGATTAAGGGTAATAATAAAAATAAAAAGGAGAAACGAATGAACGAAAAGGAGATCGTAATAACCCCGCGTGACCGATTGCTGATGGCTTGGGAAAGCTCAATGGAAATGGTACGTGATTTTGAAACGTATTCGAAGGAGCTCGAAAACGAATCGCCGCGCCTCTCGTCAGTTTTTTCAGAGTATGCCGAAGAAGAGGGCTACCACGCCGCAAGGTTTCGAAAGCTTCTCGAGGAGTTATAATAAAAACACTTGGATCTCCGCGAAAGGAGACCCGAGCTTTTTTGTAGTTATGCGTCTTCCTCGTCGGGATGAGCCTTTTCGTCGATAGAACGAATAGCCCAACGTTGAATGAGAAGCTTTTGACCACCCGATTCAATAACGACCGTGTTGTCTTTGATGCGCAATACTTTACCGATAACACCGCCAACAGTGGTAATGATGTCACCGACACAAAGACTGTTGCGCATATCACGAGTTTCTTTTTCTTGCTTCTTTTGAGGACGATAGATCATAAAGTAGAATACTACCGCTAAAAGAACGAGGGGAATAAGACTGATAAGATTAGCCCACCAGGGTTGGTTGACAACCTCCTCAGCACCCGAAACAGTACCCGAAACCTCGGAGGCTGTGTCGAGAAATAAATTAATAAGATTTTGCATTACGTTTTTTCCTTTTTGCGTTTTATAAATAAAGCAATACAGCTTTTATTCGGCTTCAAAAATACGCTTCACATCAAGCGTTTTTTTCGAATCGGAGTCAATGGTAAATAAAGCACCGCGAAGAACACATTTCCCGTCAGCAAGCTCAAACCTTTCAGGTGTACGTTTGACCAGCTTGTCAACGACTCTTTGAGCCACAGTTCCCAAAATAGAATCCTCAGCACCGCACATACCGAGATCGGTGATGTAGCCGCAAGACCCAAAAACCATCTCGTCAGCAGTTTGCACGTGAGTGTGCGTTCCGAAAATGACTTGAAATCTATCCGAAAAATACCTCAAAAACGCAAGCTTTTCGCTTGTCGCCTCAGCGTGTATGTCGGCAACTGCAAGATCATAATTTCCGTGTTCACTCTTCAAAATACGTTCAACTGCATAAAACGGTGACTCGCAAGGGTTCATATATATCTGCCCTAAAACGTTAACTACCAAAACTCGTCCAAATGACGTTTCGATAATAACGTGTCCGTTTCCGAACGGAACAGGGGAGATGTTCGCGGGAAGCAACAACCTGCTCTCCGACTCATATAAAGAATAAACATCCTTGCAGCGCAACGAATGGTTTCCACCCGTAATAACGTCGGCACCGGCATCAAAAATGGAAATAGCACTTCTTCTCGAGATGCCGTTCGCATCAGCAGAATTCTCACCGTTTACTATGATGAGATCAGCGCCGTATTTTTTCTTGATGCGCCGAAGATTGCTCTCAAGGTAACGAATACCGCAAGCACCAACAACGTCGCCTACTGCAAGAATGTTAAAATTCATATTATTCTGTCCAATCTACAAGACTTATTTGGCGAAATCAAACGCCCTTGTCTCTCTGATAACGTTGATCTTGATCTGCCCGGGATATTCAAGCTCGCTCTCGATCTTCTTGGCGATGTCACGAGCAACGAAGATCATATTCTCATCATTGATCTCCTCGGGCTTGACCATAATACGTATCTCACGACCTGCTTGGATAGCAAAGGATTTTTCAATACCTTGGAAGCTGTTGGCGATCTCTTCAAGACGTTGCAATCTCTTGATGTATGTTTCAAGATTTTCGCGTCTTGCACCGGGACGAGCTGCCGAAATAGCATCAGCCGCTTGAACGATCATAGCGATGACCGTGTTGGGCTCAACGTCGCCGTGGTGAGCTTCGATAGCGTGAACGATCTCTCTGTTTTCCTTGTATTTTCTCGCGATATCAACACCGATCTGAACGTGTGATCCGTCAACCTCGTGGTCAACAGCTTTACCGATATCGTGGAGAAGACCTGCTCTCTTCGCAAGTGTCGGATCAACTCCGAGCTCATAAGCCATCATACCTGCAATGTGCGCAACCTCAATAGAGTGGCGCAATACGTTTTGACCGTAGCTCGTTCTGTATTTGAGTCGTCCGAGTATCTTAACAAGCTCGTGGTTGATGCCGTGAATACCAGTCTCAAACGTAGCCTGCTCGCCTTCTTTTTTGATGATCTGTTCAACTTCCTTGCGGCTCTTTTCAACCATCTCTTCAATACGAGAGGGATGAATACGTCCGTCGGAAATAAGCTTTTCAAGCGAAAGACGTGCGATCTCACGTCTGACGGGATCAAAGCACGAAACCGTAATAGCCTCAGGCGTGTCGTCAATAACAAGGTCAACGCCTGTGAGCGTTTCAATAGCTCTGATGTTACGGCCCTCGCGTCCGATGATCCTACCCTTCATCTCGTCGTTGGGAAGGTCAACAACTGATACAGTAGCCTCTGCAACACTGTCTGCCGCGCATCTTTGAATAGCGAGTGAGATAATATTTCTCGCCTTCTCATCAGCAGTGTCCTTATATTCTTGCTCAATGCTTGAAAGCTTCATCGCCATTTCGTGACGAGCCTCCAATTCGACCTGCTCAATGAGATATTGCTTTGCTTCTTCGGGAGACATCCCCGAAATGCTCTCGAGCTTTTGAAGCTCTTGGAGCTTGATCTGCTCGACCTCTTCCTGACGAGCCTCCATATCCTTGATCTTTTTATTGAGAGTTTCCTCTTTTTTGTCAAGGTTGTCTAACTTGCGGTCTAAATTTTCTTCCTTCTGAATAGCTCTTCTTTCAAGACGGTTAACGTCGTTACGTCTTTCTTTAAGTTCTCTTTCAGTCTCGCTTCTTTGCTTGAGAATTTCTTCTTTAGCTTCAACGAGCATCTCTTTTTTCTTTGCTTCAGCCGCTTTGATTATTTCATCCTTAACGCGTTGAGCCTCTGCTTCTGCGGATTTGATCTTTTTCTCAGCAACACTTTTGCGGATCAAAAATCCCACAGCTCCACCAACGACCAACGCGACCAAAGCGGTAATGGCTATATAAAGCCAATCGTTCATAATAATTTACCTCCTAATGAATTATCATCGTTTTTTCGGGGTAAACATCCCACACGGTCCGTCGGGATAATATTCGGTTATCTATTGACCCATCGGGGCAACAAAATTATCTATGCCGCACCACAACGGGTGCTTTTCTCAAAGGACTCCAAAAGTGAAGCTCCTGTAAACTGTAACCTTGCTCTCGCATTACAATTAATCGAGAAAAATCTATATCAACGATAAACCTTCCGAAAGTTATCGATACTCCCATTATACACCTTTTTCGCTCTCTTGTAAAGTGGAATATATAAATTTTGTTAATATTTTTTAAATAATTTTCCTTTGCTAATTTGATAAAGCGGTTGACAAAAATTCCCTAAAATTATATAATGCAAATATATGAAAGGATGGATACAAAAATGTTTGATATAAGTCTGAAACACGAATTCTATAAGCTGATCGGCGACGATAAGATAACCTCCTTTGAGGATACTATCGAATTATATTCAACTCCCAACAGCACCGCTGCTTTTCAAGTTGTCGTTGCCAACGATGAAAACGTAGCAATAAATCTCGGACAAAGCGATTGGTTCTCTCATAATAGTGACGTAACAGTACTTCGCTTTGAGTATGAGGGTATGTTTACCTGTGAAATGAATATCCTCGGCTTCATCACCGACGATGACGGAAAGTCAAAAGCCGATATCCTCTTGAAAAACGATGCTGTTGACTTTATCGGAACAAACGGCGGTGCATATTGTGAAATAAAGATCCCCAAAAATGCCATAAACGGCGACTATGAGGGAAAAATAAAGATATATGCGAAAAAAATGTTTGCTCCGGAAACACTCATAAAAACGCTGAACGTAAAATTGTACGTTTCAAAATATACTCTTTCGGACGTGATCGAGCGTGATCTTCACCTTGACCTTTGGCAGCATCTTTCCAATATAGCGCGACATCACGACGTATCCTTGTGGAGCGACGAGCATTTTGCAGTTCTTGAAAAATACGTTGCCACCCTCGCCGACCTCGGCCAAAAAGCCGTGACTTTGGTCGTCAGCGAGATCCCGTGGTCAGGTCAGAGCTGCTTTGAACAAAAGCAATTTGACAGTAACTTGTTCGAGTATTCCATCGTAAAAACGAAAAAAGAGGGCGAAAACTTCTATTTCGATTATTCGACAATGCAAAGATATATCGATCTTTGTAAAAAATACGGAATAGTAGACGAGCTTTCTATCTATGGACTCGCTAACGTCTGGAAAAGGCCCGAGCATGGCTATGATGCGGTTGCCGCAGATTATCCCGATGCCGTCCGTATCCGCTATTATGACGGAAACGACGGAACTTATAAATATATGACCGAAGCGAAGGATATCGACCTCTTCGTCAAGAGCCTTGAAGCATATTTCCTCTCGACCGACCAAATGGAAGCGGTACGCCTCTGTGCCGACGAGCCGGCAGACGTGGAAGCATATAAGAAGAGCATCGACCACCTTCTCGAGATCGCACCGTCCTTTAAGCTGAAGGCAGCAATAAACCACGCCGAGTTCATCGGTGAGTTTAAAAACGAGATATTCGACTTCGTGCCCTATATCGGATGCCTTGCGAAAGAATACGATAGAGTGCAGGACTATAAAAAGATAATGACCGATAAAAGATTCTTGTGGTACGTGTGCTGCGGTCCCGATTATCCGAATACCTTTATCAAAAGTCCGCTTCGCGAAAGTGCGTTTATAGGTATCTTGACGTCATATATGGAGCTCCACGGCTTCTTGCGTTGGAATTATACCGTGTATAATAAAGATCCCAGAAACGATCTGCGCTACGGAACGTTTCCGGCAGGCGATATCAATTTCGTGTATCCCGCAAATAACGGCGGAGCATTGTTGTCGCTACGTTATAAAGCCATGAAGCGTGGCTTCGATTATTATGAAATGCTCGAAGCATTGAAACGTGCAGGTGAGACCGATCTTGTCGAAAAATGCTATGATATCGTCGTGAAGGAAAAGAATATAAGAAATTATTTCAACGATAACTTCTGCCCGAGCGTAATGATGTGTGACGACAACGGAATGTACGAATTCGTAAAAATCCTCGTAACGTCACTTGACAAAATCGCAAAATAGAGTTAAACTAAAAAAAGAGCAATTTTTAAATTATAAAACGGAGGTGAAAAAATATGGACGCAGGCAGTAATGGTATAACCGCACGAGGGCGATGTATGCCTGATCTGTATTTTGGATCCCCCGCGGTAATACCCAAGTACATCGCTTGAGCTCGGTCATGCCCTTGCTTCCTATTTTTGTATTTTAGGAGGAAAAGCATTGAACGAAGAAAAATTGTATGAAACGGCACAAAAATGTGTCGAATCCCGCGATCTCTCGGGATTAAAAAAATGTCTGAAGGAGATGTATCCCGCAGACGTAGAGATGCTGATGGAAGGACTGAACGAAAAAGAACTTCTTTTGGTGTTCAGATTGCTTCCGAAGGAGCTTGCAGCAGAGGTCTTCGTAGAAATGGACCCCGAAATGCAGGAGTCGTTGATAACGCGCTTTACCGATAAAGAGCTTTCCGAGGTGATGAGTGAGCTGTATGTTGACGATACGGTCGATATCATCGAGGAAATGCCTGCGAATATCGTAACACGACTTCTTAAATCGGCAGACTCCGAAACAAGAAAACAAATCAACGATATCTTGAAGTATCCGAAGGATAGTGCAGGAAGTGTTATGACCACCGAGTTCGTTAAGCTGCGTGAGTCAATGACCGTCCTCGAAGCCTTCCAAACGATACGAAGGGTCGGAGTGGATAAGGAAACGATCTATACCTGCTACGTTACCGAACGCGCCAAGTTGATCGGTGTCGTCACCGTAAAGGATATGCTTCTTTGCGAGGAGACGAAAACCATCGGCGAAATAATGGAACGTAACGTGATATACGTAAACACCCACGACGATAAAGAAGAAACCGTTAATTTGATGAGCAAATATGACTTTATGACGATGCCCGTTACCGATGCGGAGGGCAGACTCGTCGGAATCGTCACGTTTGACGACGCTATCGACGTCATTCAGGAGGAAACGACTGAGGATATCGAAAAAATGGCGGCTATCACGCCGACCGATAAGCCCTATCTGAAATTGGGAGTTTTCCAAACTTGGAAAAATAGGATCCCGTGGCTCGCACTGCTTATGGTGTCGGCGACCTTTACGGGAACTATCATTTCGAGATATGAGGACTCACTTGCAAAGGTAGTGGCTTTGACCGCCTTTATCCCAATGCTGATGGATAGCGGCGGAAATGCAGGAAGCCAAGCCTCTGTAACGATAATCCGCGGATTATCGCTCGAAGAAATACGCTTTGGCGATATATTCAGAGTAATATGGAAAGAATTCCGCGTGTCGCTGCTTTGCGGAATATCACTTGCATTACTCGGATTTCTAAAAGCGATGTTCATCGATAGAGTGAGTGTAACTATCGGAGTCGTAATAGCACTAACGCTGTTCGTAACAATAGTTTGCGCAAAGCTCGTCGGATGTGTGTTGCCGATGCTCGCTAAAAAGCTCGGGTTCGACCCGGCAGTAATGGCAAGTCCGTTCATAACGACAATAGTTGATGCGATCGGGCTCGTCGTCTATTTCAATATAGCAACGCTTCTTCTTGACGCCCTGAAGTAGAAGCCGAAAGGAGCAAAATGGCTACATACCTTGTAGATTTTGAAAACGTGCATTCCGAAGGACTCAAGGGTGTCGATAACCTCGACGAGAACGATAGAGTGTACCTTTTCTACAGCCCGAACGCTGATTCGATCACGTTCGAAACTCATTTTAAATTGATGAGAAGCAAAGCACCGATAGAAATGTTCGAAGCTAAACGAACGGGGAAGAACGCGATCGATTTTCACCTCTCTTCGTTTCTTGGCTACCTTCTCGCAAAAGACGATGACGAAACGTATTTCGTCGTAAGTAAGGATAACGGTTACCAATATTCCTTCGATTTCTGGCGTGCATATTTCAAAGAAACAAAGATCAAGCTCTTCTATGCCTACTCAATAGAACGTGGATTGAATCTCCTACGTAAAAACGACCTCAGCATAGAAGCGCAAGAAGAACCGTCTCCCGAAGAGACCGTCGCAGAGACTAAACCCAATGATTCCCCTGTGGCAGAGCCATCTGAGGAGATCGCTCCAATATCTGTGGAGCACGTGCAGGATGATCCCGAAGCAGTACTCACAGTCGACGATATACTTCGTGAACAAGGACATCTTCCGCCAAAAGAAGAGGACGTCAATGCCGAACGCCGCGAAATGCTTCGCAAAAAGCTTGACGAAGACCTCACCGATGATGAACTCAATAAGCTCATCTCCTACCTCGATAATTGCGAAACTCTGCAAGACCTCTACCGTAGCATAATACGTGCATTCGGTCAAAGCCGCGGACTCGTCGTCTATCGAGCAGTCAAAAAAAGATAAAAGAGCTCACCCGATCCAAAATGTGACGGGTGAGCTTTTCTCATCTTCAGTTAAACTATCCCACATCGTAAAGATGAGATTGAATAGTTTATCTTTAACAACGTTAAGGACACAACGCCTTCTCCATTCACCATCGAAAAGTGATTTTTTGTTGTATAGAAAATATAAAAATTTTATAGAAAATCAAAAAAAAATATAAAAATTGTATAGAAAATCAAAAAAATATAATAGAAAATCAAAAAAA